>VGTL01000015.1 GCA_016874675.1 Methanobacteriota archaeon
CCCACCCTTCCCTTCCGCCCATCCGAGCACCCAAGCCAGCTATACGTATCGGTCTTGAATTAGATAAACGCCTAGGGCGCAGGGAAGACGGAGACAGCAAGGCAACAGGGCAGAAAGGCAGCAAGGGAAGGCAGCAAGGCAGCAAGGGAAGGCAGCAAGGCAGCAAGGGAAGGCAGCAAGGCAGCAAGGGGAACGGAACGAACCGTCGTCCCCTTGCTGCCTTCCTGCCTTGCTGCCTTCCTCCCTTGCGCGGCCGTAAAGCTCTTTATACTTTCCAGTGCCTAGCCGGGCCGGTGTTCCCATGGAGACGCTCAAGGGGCATCCGCTCTACCCGTTCTTCTGGCCGGACAGCGTCGCGGTCATCGGCGCATCGTCGAAGCCGGGGAAGGTCGGCTACGCGATAATGTCCAACCTGATCCTGGGCGCGGAGGGCCAGCTCGGCGGGGGGTTCAGGGGGCACGTCTATCCGGTCAACCCGTCGGGGGAGGACATCTTCCGCCAGAGGACCTACAAGAAGGTCGGCGACATCATCGGGAAGGTGGATTTGGCCATCGTGGCCATACCCGCCGCCGGGGTCGAGCAGGTCCTGGACGAGTGCGCCGGGAAGGGCATCCGGGCCGCGGTGCTCATCACGTCGGGGTTCTCGGAGAGCGGCGAGCAGGGCCGCGAGCGCGAGCGGCGCATCGTCGAGAAGGCCCGCGCCCGGGGCATGCGCCTCCTGGGGCCCAACTGCATCGGCGTCATCAACACCTCCAACCGGCTCAACACCACCTTCGCCAAGAAGGCCCCCCCTCGCGGGCCCATCTCGTTCGTCTCGCAGAGCGGCGCCATCTGCACCTCGGTCATCGAGTACTCCGCCGGCGAGTACATGGGCTTTGCCAACTTCGTGAGCATCGGGAACAAGAGCGATCTTGAGGACTCCGACATAATAGAGTACTACGCCAAGGACCCCTCGACCAAGTGCATCTCGATCTACATGGAGGCCGCCAAGGACGGCCGCCGGTTCTACGAGACGCTCAAGAAGAAGGTGGTCCCGGTCAAGCCCGTGGTGGTGCTCAAGGCCGGGCGCACCGCCGCCGGCGCCCGGGCCGCCTCGTCGCACACCGGGGCGCTCGCCGGCTCGGACACGGCCTACTCGGCGGCCATCCACGAGTCGGGCGCCATACGGGCGGTGACCATGCTCGAGCTCTTCGACTTCTCCCGGGCGCTGGCCTACCAGCCGCCGGTGATGGGCGACGGGATAGCGATAGTATCCAACGCCGGGGGCCCGGCGGTCATCGCCGCCGACGTCGCCCACGACATAGGGCTGCCCCTGTCCACCCTCTCGAAGGACACGCTGGAGGCCATAGGCTCCGTGTGCCCGCCGACCTGGAGCCGGGGGAACCCGGTGGACATCATCGGGGACTCCGACCTGGACAGGTACCAGCGCGTCTTGGAGATACTGGTCGCGGCCCCGGAGGTGCACGGAGTCATAACCATCGTCGGCCCGCAGGCGGTGATGCCCCTGGAGGACGTCGCCCACATGATAGTGGACGTGTCCCGAACTACGCAGAAGCCCTTCACCGCCTCTTTCGTCGGCGTGGTGGGCCAGCCCTCCGAGGACTACCTGGACCAGCACGGCATCCCCGAGATGGAGGTCCCCGAGAGGCCCGTCCGGGCGATGAAGGCGCTCCACCACCGCGGCCTCTACCTGCGCAGGAGGAAGTTCGCATGAAAGCCGAGGAGATACTGACAGCGGCCAAGGCCGAGGGCCGGCGGGTGCTCGACGTGCACGAGTCCCGGCAGGTGCTCCTCGAGCTCGGCGTTCCGATGAACCGCTCCGCCCTCGCCGCCGACCGCTTGTCGGCGGTGAAGGCCGCCTCCGAAATCGGCTTTCCGGTCGTGATGAAGATAGTCTCGCCCGACGTAGTGCACAAGACCGAGGTGGGCGGGGTCAAGGTCGGCCTCCGGGACGCCGCCGGGACCGGTGCGGCCTTCGACGCCATGATGGCCTCGGTGGGGGAGAAGCGGCCCGACGCGCGAGTACGGGGGGTGGTGGTGGAGGAGATGGTGCGCGGCACCGAGCTCATAGTCGGCTCCAGCTGCGACCCCCAGTTCGGGCGCATGCTCATGTTCGGCATGGGCGGCGTGTTCGTCGAGGTCTACAAGGATGTGAGCTTCCGGCTCGTGCCCATCTCGACCTTCGACGCCCGCGAGATGATAGAGGAGATACGCGGGAAGGCCATATTCGAGGGCGCCCGGGGCCACCCGAGGGCGGACAAGGAGTCGCTGGCAAAGGTCCTGGTGGACATATCCACCGGCGTGGCCCGCCACCCGGACATCGAGGAGCTGGACATCAACCCGCTGATGGTCACCGAGAAGGGGCTGGTGGCCGTGGACGCTCGCGTCATTCTGGGGACGCTGGGCCGGACATGCCCCTTGTGAGGTGATGGCATGGAGCCGGCGATGATAGTGCACGGGGGGGCCTGGGGCATCCCCGACGACGCCGTGGACGCCCACCTCCGGGGCGTCTCGTCGGGCGCGGAGGCGGGGCACGGCCTGCTCCGGAGGGGCCAAAGCGCCCTGGACGCGGTGGAGGCGGCAGTGGCCGTGATGGAGGACGACCCGACGTTCGACGCCGGCCGGGGGGCGTTCCTGAACAAGATCGGCCAGGTCGAGCTCGACGCCATGATAATGGACGGGAACGGGCTGCGGGCCGGGGCCGTGGCGGCCGTCCGCAACATCAGGAACCCGGTCCGGCTGGCCCGCGCCGTGATGGAGCGGAGCCGGCTGGTGCTCATCGCGGGCCCCGGCGCCAACCTCTTCGCCCGGGCCGTCGGCGTCCCGGCCTGCCGCACCCAGGACCTCCTCGTCGGGCGGGAGCTCGCCCGGTGGCGGGCCATACGCAAGAAGAAGCGCTTCCGCGTCCGCGAGATATTCGACACCATCCAGGCCGGCCAAAGGCGCGGCACGGTGGGCGCCGTGGCCATCGACCGGCGCGGCGACCTGGCCGCGGCCACCTCCACGGGCGGCGTCCCGCACAAGCCCCCCGGGCGGGTGGGCGACAGCCCGATAGTCGGGGCGGGCGCCTACGCCGACAACGAGACCGGGGCCGTGTCGGCCACCGGATGGGGCGAGCCGATACTGCGGGTGCTGCTGTCGAAGACGGCCTGCGACCTCATGGGGGACGGCCTCTCACCGGGGACGGCCTGCCGGAGGGCGCTCTCGGTCATGAGAAGGCGCGTGGACGGCATCGGCGGGCTGGTGGCGATGGACCGCCGCGGGCGCCCGGGATTCTCGTTCAACACTCCCCGGATGGCCTGGGCATGCGTCGGGCCGGGCGGGAAGCGGCGCAAGGGCATCTGATCCGGATGACCGGGCGATGGCCGCTTGCGTACATGTCCATTAACATTATCTACTAGTTTTCCGGTCAAGGGGTTTCGTTGGAGAGCGCGGCGGACCCCGCAAAGGCCGGCGGGGCAGGCAGGGCCGCCGCCCCTTCCGGGGGCGCTGCCAGCCCCGGCCAGTACTGCATCGAGGTCTCCAACCTTGTCAAGCTCTACGGCGACGTGCGCGCCGTGGACGGCATCGATCTTCGCATCCGCCGGGGCGAGGTCTTCGCGTTCCTGGGCCCCAACGGGGCCGGCAAGACCACCACGGTCGAGATGATAGAGACCATCCGGACGCCCACGTCGGGGACCATCCGGCTCAAGGGCATGGACGTCGGCAAGCGCATAGACGACGTCAAGAAGATGATCGGCGTGCTGCCCCAGGAGTTCAGCTCGTTCGACAACCTGCGCGTGCGCGAGACGCTCGAGTTCTACGCGAGCCTCTACGCCACGCGGCGGTCGGTCGACGAGCTCGTCCGGCTCATGGACCTCGGCGAGCACTCCCGGAAGCTCTACAAGAACCTCTCCGGCGGGCTCAAGCAGCGCGTGGGCATCGCCGTGGCGCTGGTCAACGACCCCGAGATAGTGTTCCTCGACGAGCCCACCACCGGCCTGGACCCGGCGGCGCGGCGGGAGGTGTGGCGGGTCATCGCCGGCCTCAAGCTCGAGGGAAAGACCGTCTTCCTCACCACCCACTACATGGAGGAGGCCGAGGAGCTCGCCGACCACGTCGCCATCATCAACCACGGAAAGATCATCGCCGAGGGCACGGTGGACGAGCTCATCGAGCGGCACGGCTCCGGCCTCACGCTCATTATACACGGCGCCCAGGGCGGCCTGGACGACTTCTTCAAGGAGCATGGCCTCCGGCCGGCCGAGTGCAAGGACGACCTTTGCCTCAAGATAAAGGACAAAGACGAGCTCCTGAGGGTGCTCCAGGAGCTCAAGGACCACGACATCCGTTTCAAGGAGTTCAACGTGCGCCGCTCCAACCTGGAGGAGGTCTTCCTCAGGCTCACCGGCGAGAAGCTCGCGGTGGGTGAGCCCCGATGAACCCGCGCCGGGTGCACTCCACCACCGTGATGCACATCCGGACATTCTCCCGGGAGAAGGCCGCCCTGTTCTTCACCTTCTTCTTCCCGATAATGCTGATGGTGCTCTTCGGCCTCATATTCCAAAACACCGGGAACGTCGACTACACCATCCACATCCAGGACCAGGACGGCTCGTACTGGTCCCAAAACCTCACCGGGACGATGGGGAAGGTCAAGGGCATTACCGTCCAGCGCGTGGACCCCGACGCGGACAGCGCGAGGTACATGAAGGACAACGACGTCAACTTCCTGCTCATCATTCCCAGGGGGTACAACGACACCATCAACTCCCGCCTTTCGGGGGTTCCCGACACCAAGCTGAACCTCACCATCAAGTACGACCCGTCCGACAGCGCCGCGCAGGTCAAGTTCCAGCTCGTGGGCGGGGTCATCGGGTACCTGAACAAGATGCTCTCCGGCCAAAACGACACCCTCATCATGAATCCGCAGAGCGTCATCTCCAGAAACTTCAGCTACATCGAGTTCTTCATCCCCGGCCTCATCGGGCTCACCGTCATGACCTCGGCCGTGTTCGGCTCCATCGGCGACGAGAACGAGTACCGGCAGAAGGGCATCATACGCAAGCTCTCAACCACCCCCATAACCCGCGGCGAGTGGATCCTGTCGACCATGTTATACCAGCTCTTTTTGGCCGCCATCTCGACGACGCTGGTCCTGGGGGTCGGCTACATCGTGTTCGGGGCGGCGCTTTTCATAAACGCCTACCTCCCTGTGGTGGTGGTGGCGACGGCTTTTGCCTTCTCCGGCGTCGGGATGCTCTTCGGGAGGCTGGCCAAGGACGCCCAGTCCGCGGCGGCGCTCGCCAACGTCATCACCTTCCCGATGATGTTTTTGTCAGGCTCGTTCTTCCCCCTGGAGCAGATGCCCGACTTCCTCCAGTCCTTCGCCCGCGTCCTCCCCCTGTACTATGTCAACCAGGGATTGCGCGAGTCGATGCTCTTCGAGAACATGGCGGCGGCGGGCCAGGCCACGGCGGTAATCGCCGTTTTCGCCGTCATCATATTCGCCCTCGGCGTCTATCTCACCACGTGGAAACAGGACTAGGGAAAGGCAGCAAGGCAGGAAGGCAGAAAGGCAGCAAGGGAGGAAGGCAGAAAGGCAGCAAGGCAGGAAGGCAGAAAGGCAGCAAGGGAGGGCAGGAAGGCAGAAAGGCAGCAAGGCAGGAAGGCAGAAAGGCAGCAAGGCAGGAAGGCAGAAAGGCAGCAAGGCAGGAAGGCAGAAAGGCAGAAAGGGACGAACGACCACCTCCCTTGCTGCCTTGCTCCCTTGCTGCCCTGCTGCCTTCCCTTGCTGCCTTGCTGCCTTGCTCCCTTGCTGCCCTGCTGCCTTCCCTTGCTGCCTTGCTCCCTTGCTGCCCTGCTGCCCTTATCCGATAGCACCAAAATATCTATATCACCCCACGCATCTTGATGTCACATGAAGAGCGCGACCCTCCTGATCACGGTGCTTCTCCTTTCGCCGGCCTTGGCCGTCGCGGAGCAGGCATCCCCGCCCGACCCGTCCTCCCCGTACCCCGCACCCTGCACCCCGCACCCTGAATCGGCCGAAACGGGGCGCGCCAATGCCTCGGACTACTCCGACGTGCTGCTTCTCATCAACAACCAGTCGCAGATATCGATGCAGGTCGGCAACTACTTCAAGCAGAAGCGCTCCGTGCCCGACAGGAATGTGTGCAACATCTCGATGCCCACCTCCGAGTGGATAAGCACCGGGCAGTTCGCGTCGGCCCGCGCCGATATCGAGAACTTCATCAGCTCCTCGGGCCTAAACAACACATTGGACTACATAGTGACCACCAAGGGCTGCCCGCTGGGCGTCTCCGGCGGCAACTACCAGTACGCCTCGTTCATGGACGAGCTGGGGCTCATTCTCGGGCCGTACGCGGCCGCGATAGGCGGCCAGTACTGGATAACCAACCCGTTCGGCGGGAGCGAGGAGCGGTTCTCGCGCCAGAGGGAGGGCATCTTCATCGTCACCCGGCTCGACGGCTACGACCTCAGGGACTGCCTGCGGGTCATTGACAACGCCGCCAACGCCACCGGCTCGCGCGGGACGTTCGTTTTGGACTCCCAGCCCTGGAAGGACGGTACCGGCTACCAGGAGGGCAACGACTGGTGCCGGGCGGCGAACCGGACGCTCACCGAGAAGGGCTGGAGGGCCTACCTCGACGACACGCCCTGGTACGTCGTCAACCAGAAGAACGTGTCGGGCTACTCCTCGTGGGGCTCCAACGACGGTAACGCCGGCAACAACGCCAAGCCCAACTTCACCTGGGTCCCGGGCGCGCTGGGCACGACCTACGTCTCCACGAGCGCCCGGTCCTTCGCCTACCCGCCCTCCTACGGCCAGTCCCTGATAGCCGACCTGGTGCGCGAGGGAATCACCGGCGTCCACGGGAACGTCGCCGAGCCCTTCCTCGGCGCCTGCTCCCGCCCCCAGTACTTCCTCGAGCGCTACACGAGGGGCTGGAACCTGGGCGAGAGCTTCTACGCCGGAATGGCCACCCAGTCGTGGCAGAACTGCATAATAGGCGACCCCAAGGTCGAGGCCTACTCCGACCAGCCCGACCCGGCGGTGCTCGCCGCCGACATCGCCTACTCCGAGGCGGCACTGGTCGAGGGCATGGTGATCAACATCACCGCCAGGGTGCGCAACCTGGGCGGGGGCCCGGCCCGCGACACGACCGCGGCGTTCTACAACGGCGAGCCCGGCAGGGGCGGGACGCAGATAGGCCAGGACATCGGGATCGCCCTGATACCGCCCGGCGGCAACGTCTCCATCGCGGTCCCCTGGGACCTCGGGAGGCTCACCGGCTCCCAGGCAGTCTACGTCTGCATCACCGCCTCCAACGCAACGCCCCAGCTCTGGGACGGCAACGACCGGGCATCCCGCAACGCCACCATATTCGCGCGGCCCGACCTCGTCTTGGTGCGCAGCCGGTTCACCGTCTCCCACCAGTCGCCACTCGAAGGGACGCGCGTGTGGCTCAACGCCACGGTGCGAAACAACGGCGCTTTCGTGGCCTCGAGCCTGCTCCGTTTCTGGATGGACGACAACCTCCTCTCCGAAAGCGAGTTCAGCCTGCTGGGGAGCGAGGAGACCCGCGTGGAGGGCTCCTGGGACACGACGGGATCCCCCGGCACCCACCGCCTCCGGGCCGAGGCCGTGCCGGCGCTCCACGAGGCGAACCTCACCAACAACGATGCCCGCGTCGACGTTTTCGTGAGGCGCTTCGGGCTGGAGCTTTGGGCGGACCGGGCCGCCCTCTCCTGCCTGCCCGGCGGGACCGCCGGCTTCAACGTGACCGTGCGCAGCCTGTCCAACACCGCCGAGGCGGTGGCGGTCCGGCTCTCGCCCGTGCCCGGCTTCTGGTCGGGGAGCGTCGAGCCAGAGCGGGCCCAGCTCGAGCCCGGCGCCTCCTCCTGTCACACGGTGACGGTCTCCGCGCCCGAGCTGGCACTGGCCGGCGACCGGTGGGACCTGCGGTTCCGGGCCGAGGGGCTGACCGGGGGCGTCCTGGAGGAGCTCGCCCTCTCCGTCGAGGTCCTCCCGGTGCGCTCCGTGCAGCTTGGGTGCGACCCGGGCGAGGGGGTGGCACTCCCGGGGGAGAACGCGAGCTTCAAGCTCTCGGCGCGCAACCTGGGCAACGGGCCGGACACCATCGATTTCTCGGCCTCGGCGCCGGAGGGCTGGGCGGTCTCGTTCGACCGGCGGTCCCTGGAGCTCGGCTACGGCGGCTCGGCGGCGGTGCTGGTCAAGGTCGCCCCTCCCGACCACGCCCTCGCCGGGGAGGTGAGGGACATCTCCCTGGTCGCCACCTCGTCGGACGGCACCGCAGCGAGTCTTTCGGTCTCCGTGGAGGTCGCCCAGAGCTACGGTTTCGCCTGCTCGCTCGGAAGCGAAACGCTGACACTGGCCCCCGGCGACGAATCCTCCACGGTCGTCCGGGTGAGGAACCTGGGCAACGGGGAGGAGACGTTCACGATGTCCATCCAGGCCGGGGACATCCAGGCATCGCTTTCGGATCCGACGCTCTCGCTGGGGGCGTTCACTGAGGCAAATGTCACCGTCGCCGTGAGGTTGCCCGACAGGTTCTTTGGGGACGAGGGAAAGGTCGTGATAACGGTCCGGCCGGCGCACTCGCCGGCGGAGGCGCTAGAGGTCGCGGTGGCCGTGGTTTGGCCGGACCTGGTCATCTCCCGCGAGGCGATCACCGTATCGCCCCCATCCCCGGTCGAGGGGCAGCAGGTCACCGTTTCGGTCGAGGTGAGGAACGCCGGCGCGGCGCGCACGGGCCCGTTCACCGTCCGGCTCCTGGAGTTCGGCCTGGAGGCGGGCAACTTCAGCATAAACGACCTGGCGCCGGGTGGCCGGGCCACCGTGGTGTTCACCTGGCCGGCGGCGTCCCCGGGCGTGCACGAGCTCCGCCTCTCCGCCGAGGGCGCCTTCCGCGACCCGACCCCCGCCGACAACGCCGCCTCCGTGTCCGTCACGGTGGCCCCCCTGAGGGTCGAGCGGCCGGAGCCGCCCGGAGAATCCGGCCCGTCCACCGTGGTCATCGCAGGCGCGGGGCTGCTGCTTGTCGCCGCGGCGGCCCTCGTGGCGGCCTTCCTGCTGCGCCGCCGGCCTCCGGAAAGGGCCCCTCCGGCGCCGGACGCGCCCTCCGACCGCTCGGGCTTCAGCCTCGTCGGCGGCGGGCGACCCTGAGCGCGGCCCGGCCCCCCTGCGTCACAGGTCCGCGAAGGGCTCGATGTCGCAGGCCGTGCACCGGTGGCACATCGTCCGGAAGGACCCCGGCTCCAGCCCGTGCTCCAGGAAGATCCGTTTCTGGGCGCGGGAGAGGCGCAGGAGCCTTCTCCCGTCCGGCGGCCCGGGCCGGCCGCCAAGGGCCCTCTCCAGGGGGCCCCTGTTGAGGGCGTTGACCCGGAGCGGCCTGATGTTCACGGCCACGCCCATCCGGGCGAGCAGGCGCGCCGCCCGCAGTGCCTGGGCGTCGGTCTCCCCCAGCCCGATTATCAGGTTGGAGCACACCCGGCCGCGGCCGAAGAGGCGCACGCCGGCCTCCAGGTTCTCCAGTATCCCGTCGCGGTCGAGCTCCGGGCACACCCGCCGCATTATCGCCCCGGTGGCGCACTGGATGTTGAGCTTGAGCTCGGTGGCGCCGGCCCGCCTGAGGGCGCGCAGGTCCCCCTCGTCGACAGTGTAGGGCTCGACGCCCACCGGGACGCTTGGGAAATCTCGCCTGACCGAGCGGACCAGCCGGGCGATGTCCCTGCAGGCGCGGGAGGGGGTGTCCGGGATGCCGGTGGTGACGGCGACGGCGTCCACCTTTCCGGCGGCCAGGGCGCCCCTGACGATGGCGGCCCACCGCCTGGCAGGGAGGCCCTTTCCGGGGGAAACCGGGAGGTTGCAGAACGCGCAGCCGAACCGGCAGCGGTCGTGGAGGTTGATGAACGCCTGGCCGGGGGCGTGGAGGCCGGCGCCGCGGACGCGGACATCGCGCGCCAGGACGCGGCCTCCCCTGATGATATCGAGTCTGCCTCCGGACCCCCTCAGGGCCAGGCCGGTGCGGCGGTCCCGGTCGGCGTCCCGCTCCACCTCCAGCCGGACGGTGGTCTCCCCTATTTGGAGGAAGATGGAGGTCGTCCCTCCGCCCGGGCCGGCCGAGGAGCGCGACAGCGGGAAGGGCAGCCTGATGCCCCGGGGGACGAGTATGCGCGCCATCTCGAGGGCGGCCGCCTTCGCCAGCGCCGGCCGCAAATCAGTCGACCTCGTAGAGGGCGAACGCCAGCCCGGCGGCGATGAAGAGGATGACGACCGCCGCGAGGTTCATCCCCTCCGGCGGCAGGAGCACGAAAGAGGCCACGATCCCGGCAAGGGCGGCGGGCGTGGCGCCCCCGACATAGTCCCTCCCGGCGACGAGGTAGGCCGCGCCGAACGACATCAGGACCAGGATGGCCCCGACCAGGGACCAGAACTTCATCCCCATGCCCCAGGCCAGGAGCAGGAGCAGGCCGGCGACGGCGCAGAGCAGGGCGGTCACCACCCGCATGACCGTGATGGCGTCGGACCTCACGAACGGTCATTGGGCTAAAGGATTAATAATTGTTTGCTATCGGGGAAGGCGCAGGGCGCAAAAGACGAAGGCGCAAGGCGCAAGGCCTGAGGAGTAACATTGCCCCTTCCGCCTTGATTCTTGGGCAATGCACCCTGCGCCTCGCGCCTTGCCCCTCCGGCCTTGCGCCTTGCGCCCTGCGCCCTGTGCCTTTATTTAGGAGGAACGCCGTTCACTGCTTCATGCAGCCCGCACCGCCGTACGGCGCCCCGCCCCCTATGGAGGGGAAGCGGGCAGGGGGGACGAGGCTGAGCCCGTCGTCCACTGCTGCCCGCTGTCCGCTCCCCCCCGCTGCCCGCTGCAGCAATAGCAATGCGATTTTGCGCTAACGTGCACAACCATTAATACCGTCCTAATCGTTTTAGAATAATTATGATGCGGGCCCGGTCGCGCCGGGAACTGAGGGAGGGAACCGAGGTGTCGCGCAAGCCGGATGCGACCTGGTGGTCCCTTTGGACCGTCGCTGTCCTGGCCGTCCAGGCGTTCCTGCCGGCGGCGCTGGCCGAGACCGAGCCCAACAACTCATTCACCGAGGCGACCCTCATCGATTCCGACGCGGCGAGCATCCCGGGGTCGCTCTCCCAGAGCGACAACGCCGACATGTACAAGATCCTCCTCAACCGCACCCCGCCGTACGTGGAGGCCGTGACGGCGCAGCTCACCCGGACCTCGCCCGAAGGGCAGGTGCGGCTGTACCTCTACGACGAGGACGGCTACAGGCTGGCCTGGAACGCCACCGTTTCCGGCGCGCCCGTCTCGTCGTCCGTGTGCGCCCCCTACACCGGCCACGTCTACATCGTCGTGCTGCTCTGGCTCGGGGCCCAGACGGCCGACTATGAGCTCAACGTCACGCGCGCCAACCTGACGCCCGACCCTGCCCTCCTGGACGGCAACAACCGGCCCTCCGGGGCCAAAGCCGCATACAACGGCTTCAGCGTCGTTAAGGACCTGGACTCTTTCTACAACGCCGGCGACTTCTATTACGTGCAGGCGGCGGCCGGGCAGTCCTTCTCCGATATACTGACGGTCCACGTGACCGTGCCCGCCACGGCCGACATCATGGTGGAGCTCTTCCGGGAGGCGAACTCCACCCCCATCGCGCTTTCCGACGGGGGCGACATATTCAACCCCGACCCCGGGGTCAACGAGACCATCTATTACGTTTGCCGCGAGACCGGCCGTCTGGAGCTGCGCATCTGGGCGGAGCGCGGCGGCGGGACCTACGTGTTGAACATCTCGCTGTTCCGGGGATGGCTGGACTCCGACAACGACCCGGACAACGCCACCGCGCTGACGCAGGACGGGCCCGCGCGGGGCAACGTCTCCCTTAACTGGGACCAAGACGACTACTACTCAATGGACCTGCCTTCCGACACCACCATCGACCTGAAGCTCACCACCTCCGGCTTCGACAACGAGTCGAGGCTGCCCAACCTCAACCTGTACCTGATGGACCCGTCCCGGAGCTACGTCAACATCTCCACCGGCCTGGACCCGGCGGAGCAGGTGACCTTCGTGGCCCGGGAGGCAGGCCACCACTACATCCGCGTCGGCGCCGGCCGCGACAGCGCCGGCAACTACACATTGGAGGTCGCCACGGTCCGCCCCCCCGTGGTGCTCGTGCCCGCCGTCCAGCTGTCGGTCGACGAGGACGGCTCGACCGTGCTCGACCTCCTCTCGGTGTTCCAGGACCCGCAGGGCCGGGCCCTGCAGTTCGGGAGCGAAACCGCGGAGAACCTCAACCTCTCCATCGAGGTGCAGCCGCCGTCGGGGGCGCTCCTGCAAATCACCCCCCGGCCGGACTGGAACGGTCGCGTCCTCTTCGGCATCAACGCCACCAACCCCGAGGGGAAGGTGGCCAGGTCCACGGTCAACCTCACGGTGCGGCCTGTGAACGACCCGCCGGTGGCGGAGCACTCAAGCCTCAACTTCTCGACGGTCGCGGACCGGCCGTACACCCTCGACGTGAGCGTCTTCTCGCTCTTCTCGGACATCGACGGCGACGCCCTCGAGTACGCCGTGCTCGACATCGGGCCGCTCGCGGTCGTGATAGACCCCGCCGACGGGAGGGTCACCGCCACGCCCCCGCTCTACTGGTCCGGCGTGGTGACCTTCCGGATAATCGCCTCGGACCCGACGGGCGCCTCGGCCGAGGTCAGGGTGACGCTCATCGTCTCGCCGGTCAACCACGCCCCCCTGGTGGTGGTTCAGCCGGGGAACATCACCTTCGCAGAGCACGGGAACGCCACCGTGGACCTCGGGGCGGCCTTCTGGGACCCCGACGGCGACCCGATGGCCCTGGGGGCCCTGGACAACATAATGCTGTCGGTCGGGATCGCCGGGGGTCTCGCCCGGGTGGAGGCGCACGACCCGCACTGGTCCGGCAACGAGAGCGTGACGTTCTTCGCCCGCGACCCCTCCAACGCCACCGCCTACCTGGTCATCAACTTCACCGTCACCGAGGTCAACGACCCGCCCTACATATTCCGGGTCCTCCAGAACCAGTCCATACGCGAGGACGCCCCCACGGCGCTCTTCAACCTCAACGGCTACTTCCGGGACCCCGACGAGGGCCAGAGGCTCTCGTTCAACGTCACCGCCCCAGACGGGAACGTCAGCATCTCCATCTCGCAGGACGGCTGGGTGACGTTCACCCCGGCGGCGAACTGGAGCGGCCGCGTGTCGATGATGTTCTCCGCCCGCGACCCGCTGGGCGAGTCGGCCGAGCAGGCATTCAACCTCACCGTGGAGCCGCAGGACGACCCGCCGGTCCTTTCGGGCGCCGCGGTCTCCCCGCGCAAGGGCGACACCGCCACCGTGTTCACCTTCACGGTCGTGGTGACGGACCAAGACAGCCCCTCCGTGACGGTGCTCCTCAAGGTCGGGCGCCGGTCCATCGTCATGGAGCGCCTGTCCGGCGACCTCGCCTCGGGCGCCACCTACCGCGTCCGGACGGCCCTGCCCGGGGGCGACAACGCCTTCTTCATCCAGGCCGACGACGGGGAGCGCCTGGCGTCCACCGACAGCGTCGAGCTCTATGTCGGGCAGAGCTCCCCGGACAACACCAACCTCTACATCATCCTCATCGCCCTGACCGTGATAATCGTGGCGCTGGCGCTGGTTTTCACCCCCTCGCGCTCCGACCGTGACCGGAAGGACGAGGAGGAGTAGGGCGTGCGCGCGCCGGCCGCGGGGCTTCTCCTCCTGGTCCTGGTCCTCCCGGCCGCGGCGGCCGCCACGGGCCCCCGGACGCCCGATCAGGACAACTCGTTCGACGCCGCGACCGGGCTCCCGGCCTCCGGGTACCGCACCGGGGACCTCTCCTGGGTGGACGACCGGGCGGACTTCTTCCGCCTCTCCGCCACCTCGGGCATGGTGATACGGGCGTTCATCTTCATCGTCGACTGGCAGGCCGCCTCCCCGGGCGATGTGGACTTCAGCCTGGTCCTCTTCGACCGCACCCGGTCCGAGATAGCGAACTCCAGCTCCGGCTACCAGTACGAGACCGTCTCGGCCCTTGCGGTCGCCGCCGGGACCTACTACCTTCGCGTATCCACGGTGAGCGGCTCGGGGACCTACTCGCTGGACTGGTCGGTGGCCCCCCCCCAGACATTGAAGGACGGCGACGAGATCCGCGGCCTCCTTTCCGACTCGGGCAACCGCAACGCCGACTGGTACCGGGTCCAGCTCCGGGGCGGCCCGGCGCCGGACACGTTCAAGGCGACCATGCACGAGGACGGGGGGGCGTTCTTCGACCTCTACTTCATGGATCTTTGGTCGGAGTACTCGCTCTGGTACGACATCTCCTGGTGGAGCGACCCCGACGACCAGGTGGAGGCCACCGCCACCTACGGGGGCTGGTACTACCTCTGGGTGAGCGCCTACCGGGGGGCGGGCAACTACACTCTCAAGGTGACGGTCGCGCCCGGGACGGGTGACGGCGACAGCGAGCCGTCGGGCGCCCGGCTGGTCGCCTGGAACTCAAGCTTCTACGACACGGTGGACATGGCCCACGACCACTACGACTGGTACCGGTGCGAGCTCTCCGCCGGCGAGAACATCCGGGCCTCCATGAGGCTGGACCCGGCGCCCACCGACATGTTCGCCCTCTCCATCCTCGGGGCCGACCTGAGCACCCTTCCCGGGGCCATGGGCACCAACTATTTCGACAGGGGAGCCGAGCCCCCGCTGCTGAACCGGACCATTGCCGTCAACGCCACGGTGGCGGCGGCCGGGACGTACTACGTCGTCGCTATGGCCCGCGTCGGATTGCGGGACACCGTCAGGGACCTCTCCGACCAAAACGCCCGCAGCGACTACAAGCTCACCATCAACATGTCCGCCCACGCGCCCGGCCCGAGCAACCACGCTCCCCGGGCGCTGGTCCCCGGCGCCACCGTCTCGCTGGACGCCAACACCACCGCCGAGCTCGCCCTGCCGGCGCTCTTCGAGGACCCGGACGGGGACACGCTGCGGTACGCCTCCTCCGGCAACGGCAGCGTCCGGCTGGACTTCTCCCGGGCGGGGAGGGCCGTGCTCCGGCCGGACGAGTACTACGTCGGCCATCTGAACTTCACCCTCAACGCCACGGACCCGGAGGGGCTCTCGGCGGCCGTCTGGGTGGACGTCACCGTGAGGAAGGTGCCCTTCCCGCCGGTGATAACCGACCGGACGCCGTCCTCGGGCGCCCTGCACGGGGTCAACGGGACCACCGTCCAGTTCACCGTGTCGGCGATGGACCCCAACCACCAGGTGCTCGCCTACGGGTGGACCGCCAACGGGGCCCCGGTCGGTACCAACGCCAACCTCCTCTCCTGGAAGGTGCCGGCGGCCTCCGGCTCTTTCGTCATCGGTTGCACCGTCTCCAACGCCGACGGGAACGCCTCCACCTCCTGGACGCTGAACGCCACGGCCAAGGCGCCCCCGGTCGTCGCCATCGTGACGCCGTGGAACCACTCCACGGTCAGGGAGGGCGCCCGGGTCACGTTCAGTGCCGTGGTGTCGGAGACCTCCGTCGGCCAGGCGGCCGAGTTCGCGTTCGCCTGGAGCCTCCGGGGCAGGGCCCTCGGGACGGGGGCCGTGTTCTCGACGACCACGCTCCCTCCCGGCGAGAACACCGTGGTGGTCACCGTGGTGAACGTCTCGGACCCCGCAGAGACGGGCTCGGCGAGCATAGTGGTGTTCGTGGAGGCCAAGGAGGCCGCCGCCGACTACACCACCGTCCTGCTCGCCGCCGGGGCGCTGCTCGTGGTGGTGGCCGTCATCGGGGTGTTGCTGACCCGGCGGGCGGCGCGCCGGAGAGATGCGGAAGAGGAGGAGTTGTCGCCGCGCCGCCGGCACCGCAGGGTGAAGCCGGGCAAGCGCGAGCGCCGCGCAAGGCGCGGCGGGACGGGATGAGGAAAAAAAGAAGGCGCAAGGCGCGGGGCGCAAGGCGCAAGGGAGAAAGGCAGCAAGGCAGGAAGGCAGAAAGGCAGCAAGGGAGCAAGGGACGACGGTTGTCCCCTTCCTCCATTCCCGCCCCCTTGCTGCCTTGCTGCCTTGCTGCCTTGCTGCCCTTCTGCCTATCCGCCTTTCGCCCTCGCGCCCTGCGCCTTGCCCCTTGATAAAAAGGGCCCCCGGCGGGCCCTCAGCTGTACTTCTCGTAGCGGACTATCTCGGAGAGGTTCTTGCGTCCGTCGGGCTCGCCCTCCTCCTCGGGAAACCCCAGCGCCAGGATGAAGACGACGTTTACGTCCCCCTGGGGAACGGACAGGAGCTCCTGGACCTTCTCGTTGTGGAACTGGTAGACCCAGTGGGAGGAGAGCCCCTCCCGGAAGGCGGCAAGCTCCCCCTGGCACATCGCAAGTCCCATGTCGAGGGGGTAGGAGCTCATGTACATGCCCAGGTAGGGGTACGCCTCGGCTATCGTCGCGCACCCGACGATGAGCACCGGCGCGTCGGCGATGAACTTCTGGTTCTGGCAGGCCGACGCCAGCCTCTGCTTGAGCTGGTCGTCGCGCACCACCACGAACTTCCAGGGCTGCAGGTTGGAGGCGCTGGGGGCAAGCCTCATCGACCCGAGCACCGAGTTCAGCTTCTCGTCCGGTATCGGTACCCGCTTGAACCTCTTCACCGGGCGCCTCTTCCTCATCATCTCCAAGACGTCCATGCTTTTCACCCGTTTTTCCAGCCGGAAGAATCAGCCATCGTTCATCCCGTAAAAAAGATCTTTTTGCAGTTTAGGCACTTGGCGTGGCCGTCGGGGAAGCGCTGCACCTCGGCCGACCCGCACCGGGGGCACACGCCGGGCGGGACCCGCGCCGGGCGCGCCGGCCGGGGGGGCGCCGGCGGCGCGCCCTGGTAGGGCTGGTACTGGCCGCCGTAGGGCGCGGCGGGCGGGGGCAGCCCCTTGACGGGCGCGCCGGGCTCCCGGACCTCGGGGAGGCCGCCCTGCTCCTGCCGCTTGCGGGCGGCGGCGATCGCCTTGGCCACGGAGATTATCATGCTGATTATCAGCATGGCCATGCAGAAGATGAACGACCAGAGATCGGAATCTATCGGCAGCGCCGAGCCCTCGTCGACCTGGAGCGTCTCCGAGCGGGTGGACTGCGAGTAGCCGTCCGTCACCACGAGCCTGACCGTGAACCGGCCGCTCCGGGTGTAGTAGTGGGTCGGCGACTGATCGGTGCTCGTGCCCCCGTCCCCGAAGCTCCAGGCGTAGTCCAGCCGGTCGCCCTCGGCGTCCCGGACGTCCGGCCGGAAGCGCACCGCCTGGTTCACGACCGGGCGGGCCGAGGGGAGCCCCAGCGAGTTTATCTGCGGGGAGGTGTTGTTCAGGGAGACCTGCAAGGTGGCGCTGGCGCTGTCGCCGTATGGGTCGGTCACCGTGCAGCGCACCGTGTAGTTGCCCGTCCTGTCGTAGCGGTGGGAGACGCTGGGCCCCGAGGGCGTGGCCACGGACCCGTCGCCGAAGTCCCAATCGTAGGCGAGCAGGGTGCCGTCGGGGTCCTCGGCCACCACGTTGAAGCTCTGCCTCCCGTCGGCATATGTGGCCGTCATGCCGAGGATGCGCGGCGGATGGTTGATATGGACCCTGAGACCTGCGGTGCCGTCGGCGCCGTCGTTGTCG
This sequence comes from Methanobacteriota archaeon, assembly GCA_016874675.1. GTDB lineage: Archaea > Thermoplasmatota > DTKX01 > VGTL01 > VGTL01 > VGTL01. The sequence continues at coordinate 17,707 of VGTL01000015.1, forward strand.
CGCACGGTCAGCAGGACGTCGTAGTCGCCCGGTGCTCCATACGAGTGGGTGGCGTTCTGCCTTGAGTCGTTGCTGCCGTCCCCGAACGACCATTCGTACGAAACGATGTGGCCGTCGGGGTCGGAGCCGTACCCCCGGAAGGTGATGCCCTCCCCCGCCCTCTTCGTGATGTTGCGCCCGGCGTCGGCCACCGGGGGCCGGTTGTCCGACACGGTGACGACCACCGTGTCGGCGTCCTCCTGCCCGTCCCAGCGCAGCTTGAGGGTGACGTTGTACACGCCGGGGCGGTCGTACCGGTGAGACACCTGCCGCCCGGTGGCGTTCTGGCCGTCGCCGAGGTCCCAGAGGTACTGCGTCGCCGCCCCGGGGTCCACCGTCTCCGAGCCCGTGCCGTCGAGGGCCAGCGTGCCGTTGGTCTTCACCGCGCGCGTCCGGCTGCCGGCATCGGCCCGGAGCGGCCCCCCGTAGGGCAGGGCGAGGGTGCTCGCGTTCTGGCCGGTGCCGCAGAGGATCTCCAGGAGCCCGGGTACCGTGTCGTTGCGGGCGACGGTCAGCCGCACCGAGCCGTGCCGGAGGTCCCCCAGCGACCCGCCGGGCGCCCCGGCCTCGAGGACGGCGGTCTCGGCCACCGTAAGGTTGTGCGTCTCGAAGGTACCCAGCGCCAGCCTATTCACCGACGAGCCGTTGCCCAGAAGGTCCAGCTCCAGCTCGCAGCTCAGCGCGAGCGGGGAGACGATGAGCGAGACCACCCGAAGCTCCAGCCGGAAGAGGAGCTCCCCGGCGCCCGTGCCGGCCCTCAGGCCGGAAAGGTTGGAAATGTCGAACCGTGCGGATTCGTCCCTGGCCAGGACGACCGAGCCGTTGGCGCCGGGCGCCGCCTTCGAGAGGCCGTGCGCGACGGCGTCGCCCGCATCCAGGAAGAGGACGGTCGGGCCGGGTGCCGCCCTTCCATCGCCTGACGGACCGCCGCCTTGAACGGGCAAAGTGCCCAGGAGAACCAGCAGCGCCAGAAGCGCTCGAACCCTCATGTGCAACATTTAGTATGACGTTGATGGTTATAAAACCTTTCTGACGGGTCCCGAAAGGCAAGGTATTTATTCAACCGCCCGTGATAGGGTCGCCCGGGGGCCGGCCGGTGGTTTCGGACAAGCCAATATGCCCGTCCTGCGGGGATGGCGCGCCTACCGGATCCGACCGGTGCGGCAGGTGCGGTGCCCCGATTCCCGCCCGGGAACAGGAGGGCGGGCGGGCCGAGCGGGCCCTTCAGGGCGGGAGGCCCCCGCCGCCAGGGGGCGACCGCGGGGAGAGGCCGGAGGTGCCGGTCGAGTACGAGGCCGCCCGGGCGGCCGACGGAAAGAAGCTCCTTGAGCCCGACACCGAGATAAAGGTCGACCGCGAGGACATGTTGGAGAAGGAAACCTACATGTGCCTCATCTGCGGCTCCATCGTGCCGGCCCTGGCGGACAGGTGCCCCATCTGCGGGACCATCTTCGTCAGCGAGACCGAGGCCCGGACGTTTGCGGGCATCCCGGTCGCCCGCGTCGCCCGCCGGGGCGCGCCCGAGCCTCCGGGCGCGGCCCTCCACGAGGTCCCCAGAGTGGGCGAGCCGGTCAACCTGGAGCAGCCCAACCCGAGGCCGCTTTCGGCCTCGGCCCTCAAGGAGGCGGACGTGCTCCCGGTGCTGGAGGCCCCGGACACCCGTCGCGTGGTCGTCAAGAAGCGGGTGGTGCGCAGGCGGCCGGCCAATGACTAGATGACGTCCAGGTCGAGCTCCAGCCCGGCGACGGGATGGGCGAGCTCGAAGTTGACTATGACCTGCGGGTGGAGCTCCCCGAATACGCCGGCCACAGCCGAGCTGCCCTCCATCACGATCGCGGCGCAGCGGCCCTTGATGAAGCCGGGGCGGTCGTCCGGCTTGAGCAGGTACCGCCCCTCGCGGCCCAGCTCCCGCATCACGGCCGCGGCGAGCGCCTTGGCCTCGGTGAAGCTCGCGCGCGGGTGGATGAGGACCGCGGCGAGCCTGCGCCCGTTCCTCCGGCCGGTCACCACCTCCCCGACCTCGAAGAGCCGCTGGGGCAGGTCGTGGTGCTTGTTGATGCGCAGGAGCTCCATGAGAGAAGGCAGGAGCTCCGTGCGCAGGACTGTCTGGTCCTCCGTCACCGGGTTCAGGACGCGCGCGGCGTCGCCCTCGGGTCGCCCCATCGCCGCGTACAGCCGCCCGGGCGAGGTCAGGCAGAAGCTCATGGTCTCGTGGAACCCTAGCCCGATCATCACCTGGCGGGCCCTCTCCGCCCTGAAGCCGGTCGAGAGCTCTCGCCCGTGGGTCATCGCCCGCGGGAGCTCGCCGGTGAGGTTGCGGTAGCCGAAGCCGACGGCGATGTCCTCGGCCAGGTCGACCTCGTGCAGCACGTCGGCCCGGAAGGCCGGAATCCCCACCTCGATCTCGCTGTCCCCCAGCAGGGCGTCGTACATCATGCGCCCCAGCGCCTGCAATATGTCGTTGACCGCAAGCTCGGTGCCAAGTAGGCGGTTGGCCGCGGAGGGCTTCAGGGAGCGCTTGCGCGAAAGCAGGCTGGGCGTCCGGAAGGGTGCCCTTTTCGGATACCTCATGACCACGCTCTCCAGCCGGCAGCCCCTCTCGGCCAGGGCGGTCGAGATGATGTTGAGGGTGAGGTTGACAGCGGCGTAGTCCGTGCCGGTGACGTCGAGGAAGAGGTTGGTGGTCTCGCCCGTGACCTGGGTGAGCGTGCCGTTGATTATCGGGGGGAACGAGAGAACGTTCTGCTCCCGGTCCAGGATGACCGGGTAGAGCTCCATTCCCTCCAGTATCGAGGCGTAGGCGACGCCCTTCTCGTGGCGCAAAAGGATCTCGCGAAGGTCCATCTCGGTGCCCGCGGCCAGGGGGACGAACCGGATGCTTTCCGGGGGTACCGCCTTGTAGACGAAGGGCGGCCTCACCTTGTCCAGGTCGTGGATGCCCACGGAGACCTTCCGGCGCTGGCGGCCGACGGTCAGGTGGAGCTTCTCCTGCATGTCCATTATGGACCTCACCGTGGCGTCGGAGAGCCGGATGTCGCGCACGATGCCGCAGACGACGAAGGGACGGACCGCGACCACGGACTCGTCGAGCTCGAGGTCGATGTTGGAGTCGTTGACCTCGTAGCGGGGCATGCCGGGCCGCAGCCCGAGGAAGGCCCTCATTGCCCGGGCGACCCCCTCCACGCTGTAGAGGTCGGGCCGGTTGGGGAAGAACTCCAATTCGACCTGGTCGCCCTCGAACCGGTTGACGTCGCAGCCCATCATCGGCACCGTGGCCGCGAACTCCTCGCGCCCGGGGTCCCTCCCCAGAAGCTGCGCGAAATCGGAGTAGCTGAAGGATATGACCGGCATCGCGGACGGTATCAAACTATGATATTAATGAATTTGCCCAATCCGGGAGTGGGCAGGAAGGCAGCAAGGCAGCATGGGAAGGCAGGAAGGCAGAAAGGCAGCAAGGCAGAAAGGCAGCAAGAGAGGGCAGCAAAGGGGACGGCCGTTCGTCCCTTCCTGCCTTGCTGCCTTCCCCCCTTCCCTTGCTCCCTTGCTGCCTTGCTCCCTTGCTGCCTTCTCTTCCCCCCTTGCTCCCTTGCTGCCCTGCTGCCTACCCTTGCTGCCTTTCTGCCTTCCTGCCTTGCTGCCCCCCTTTCTCCCTTTCTGCCTTGCTGCCGTGCTGCCCCGCTTCTCAAAGCGTTTAAATATATCCCCCATCGCTAGCGCCCCTGTGTCCGACGGCCCGCGCCGAAACGGATGGCAGCACCGCATGGGCGGCGAGCACATATTCTGGTGCGACGGCTGCGGCCTGCCGATCCTGAGGGCGCGGTGCGGCCGCTGCGGGCGCGAGGGGCGTCCGGTGGAGCTGTCGCCGCCGGGGGACGTCCGGCCGGCGCCGCGCGGGGCGCTGGAGCTCCTGCTCTCCGCGCTGCGCCGGCAGTACGGGATGCCCGGGGTCTTCCGGCTACCGGAGATGACCATACTCAACCACGTCTCCGGCCTGGACCGGGCGGACCAGGTCATCGTCGACGGGCGGCTCCTGGGGACGCTCTCGTTCGACCCGGTGGGCCGGGAGCACTCCTTCGCCCCGACGGGCGCGGGCGCGGCGATGCTCCTGAACGCCGGGGCCCGGCACCTCCGGCTGCGCTCCGATGGCCGGGGCCACGTCAAGGGCAAGACCGTGCCGCCCGGGGCGCTGGAGCGCCTGCACGACTGGGCGGCGCCCGGGAGCGAGGTGCTGGTCGCCTCCGGAGAGAGCGCCGCCTCGGGCCGGGTGCTCGGAGGGGGCGCCGGCGTCCGCATCCGGGACATCGCCCCCCGGGGCATCCGATTCAGCGGCCTCTTCCCGACGATGGACAACGCCGTGTCGGCCAACCGGGAGGCCCTCGAGGCCATGGAGGCCCTCGCCGTGCGCGAGATCAACTCCGTGGTCTCGGACCACCCGGGGCTGCCCTTCACGGTCTCCTTCTCCGGGGGCAAGGACAGCCTCGTGGCGCTGGAGCTTGCGGCCCGCACAGGAAGGGACCCGGTGATGCTCTTTTGCAACACCGGGCTCGAGTTCCCCGAGACGGTCGCCCACGTCCGGGCCACGGCCCGAGAGAGGGGGCTGCGTCTGCTCGAGGGCGGCGCCGCCGACGCCTTCTGGGAGAACCTGGGGCGCTTCGGGCTGCCCGCCAAGGACTACCGCTGGTGCTGCAAGGTCTGCAAGCTCGCCCCGATGACCAGCCTGCTTGCCGGCCACTTCCGGGGCGGGGTGCTCACCGTCGAGGGCCGCCGCCGGCGCGAGTCGTTCTCGCGGCAGAACATCCGCCTCCTCGAGGAGAGCCCCTTCGTGCCGGGCCAGCTCAACATCGAGCCCGTCCGCGACTGGAGGGCCCTCGAGGTCTGGCTCTACATCCGCATGCGCCGGCTGCCCTACAACCCGCTCTACGACGCGGACATGGAGCGCGTCGGATGCTGGATGTGCCCCTCGACGCTCGAGAGCGAGTTCGAGGCGCTCAAGGGCACCCATCCGGAGCTGCACTCGCGATGGGCGGGTAGGCTCAGGGAGGAGGGGGCGAGGGCCGGCCTGGACGAGCGGGCCTTATCGGCCGGGGCCTGGCGCTGGAAGGTCCTCCCGCCCAAGATGAGGGAGCTTGCCGGAAGGCACGGATGGAGGTCCCCGGGGCCGCGCACCGGCGAGCCGGCGCTCTACGTGGCCACGGGGATATCGCCCTGCCTCACCGGCGGCTGCTCTTTGGAGGCGAATCTCTCGTTCTCCGAGGAGGTGCCGTTCGAGAGGGTGGCCAACCTCCTCGGGACGCTGGGGGAGGTGCGCCACTCGGAGGACCTGGGCGTTGCCATAGCGCGCCGGGGCCAGCTTTCGGCGAAGGTCTTCGAGAGCGGCCAGATGCTGGTCACCGGGCCGCGGCCCGACACGGTCCGGCCCTTCCTGCGGGAGGTCGTCGGGGCGGTGCTCCGGGCCGCCCGGTGCTCGAGGTGCCTGCTGTGCGTCAAGGCCTGCAAGAAGGGCGCCATGAAGGTCTGGCAGGCGCCCGGGGTCGACCTCTCCCGGTGCGACCATTGCGGCCGCTGCGCCAAATCCTGCGTCGTCGTGAAGTACGCCGACAAGCTGGTCGAGCGCGGCAATCGGTGAGGTCGGGGAAGGGCGGCGGGCAGCAAGGCAGCAAGGCAGCAAGGCAGCAAGGCAGCAAGGCAGCAGGGGGGCAGGAGGCAACAGGCAGCGGGGAGCGGTGACGAAACGGAGCCCGTCGTCCACCGCTCCCCGCTCCCGGACGACCTCCGGTCGTCCTTGCCTAGGCGAGCCTAGCTCGCCTGCGGTCCCACTGCCCGCTGCCCATTGCCCCCCTGCTGCCCTGCTGCCCTGCTGCCCGCTGCCATAGTGTTGCGATATCGCCAAATCCTTATATTCCCCAATCCCATACTTTCGCCCGGTGGAAAGGTTGAAGGCGGTCATACTGGCGGCCGGAGAGGGGATAAGGCTCCGGCCCCTCACGCTGTACAAGCCCAAGGTCATGATAAAGGTGGCCAACCGGCCCATACTCGAGTACGTCGTCCGGGCGCTGGCCCAGAACCATGTTCGCGACATCATCATGATCGTGGGCTACCGCCGCGAGCGCATCATGACCTACTTCGAGGACGGGCAGAAGCTGGGAGTGAACATCTCCTACGAGGTGCAGGACAAGCAGCTTGGGACCGCCCACGCCCTGTCGCTCGCCGAGGGGAAGACCGGCGAGCGGTTCCTGGTGCTCCCCGGCGACAACATCGCCGACCCTTCGATGGTCAAGGACATCCTGGCCTCCGACGAGCCCTACTCCATCGCCGTGACGGAGTCCCAGCTGCCCTCCAAGTACGGCGTGGTGCTGCTCAAGGGCCGGCAGGTGACCGGCGTGGTGGAGAAGCCCGAAAGCAACCTGGGCAACCTGATATCCACCGGGCTTTTCCACATGTCCTCCAGGGTGTTCTCCCACATCCGCTCCTGCGCCTCGGCCGGCCACCACGACATCACCGCCGTGTTCCAGTCCATACTGGCGTCGGGGGAGCGCATCGCCGCGGTGAAGACCGCGGCGCGCTGGAGCGACGTCGTCTACCCGTGGGACCTTCTGGACCTCAACGCCCGGGTGCTCACCGAGGGCGCCGGGGCGGTGGCGGGCACGATAGAGAGCGGGGTGCACATCCGGGGCAACGTCCAGGTCGGCGAGGGCTCCGTGATACGCTCCGGGACCTACATCGAGGGCCCCGTGCGCATCGGGCGCGGCTGCGACATCGGGCCCAACGTGTGCCTCCTGCCCTCGGTCAGCATCGGGGACAACGTGAATATACAGTCCTCCACCGAGATCCGCAACTCGCTGGTCATGAACGACGTCACCATCGGCCCCGGGGCGCTCGTGTCCCACTCGGTCATCGGGGACGGCTCCCGGCTGGGCGCCCACTTCGTCGCCGGGGCCGAGAAGGCCCAGGTGATACTGGAGCGCGAGATACACGTCGTCCCGGCGCTGGGGGTCATACTGGGCGAGGACACCGTCGTGGGCAACTGCGTCACCGTGGAGCCGGGGGTCTTCATCGGCTCCAGCTGCCGCATCGGGTCGCTGCGCAACATCCCGAAGAACGTGCCCGACAACTCCAGCGTGGTGTGAGCGATGTGCGGCATCGTCGGCTACATCGGCAACCGGCAGGCGCTGCCCATACTGGTCGAGTCGCTCAAGCGCCTGGAGTACAGGGGCTACGACTCCGCCGGCGTCTCCGTCATCGACCGGGAGCTCTTCAACTCGAAGGCGGCCGGCCGCATAACCGAGCTCGAGAAGAGGCTCCCCGACGCGCCCGGGAGGATGGGCATAGCCCACACCCGCTGGGCGACCCACGGCAGGCCCTCGGACCGCAACGCCCACCCCTTCACCGACTGCAGCGGCCGCATCTCCCTCGTGCACAACGGCATAATCGAGAACCACCGGGAGCTTCGGGCCGGGCTCGAATCCCGGGGCCACCGCTTCACCTCCGAGACCGACACGGAGACGGTGGTCCACCTCGTGGAGGAGAACTACAAGGGCGACCTTCGCGCTGCCGTCTCCGAGACCGTCCGGCACCTGCGCGGCTCGCTCGCCCTCGCCGTGGTCCACCTCTCCGAGCCCGACAGGATAGTGGTCGCCCGCGACGAGAGCCCGCTGGTGATAGGGCTGGGGCAGGACGAGAACTTCGTCGCCTCCGACCTCCCGGCGCTGCTCAAGTACACCCGGCGCGTCATCTACCTCCAGAACCGCGAGGTGGCGGTCATCCGGCGCGACGGCGTCGGGCTCGAGAGCTTTGAGGGCGAGCCGGTGGAGCGCGACATCGCCACGGTGGACTGGTCCCCCGAGGACACCGAGAAGGGCGGCTACCAGCACTTCATGCTCAAGGAGATCTACGAGCAGCCCCGGGCGATACTGGAGTCGCTCATCGGCCGCATACCGGGCCTCGAGCTCGACATCGGCGGCATCGACAAGGAGGACTTCGATTCGGTCAAGATAGTGGCGTGCGGCACCTCGTTCCACGCGGGGCTTGTGGGCAAGTACGTGCTGGAGCAGCTCACGGGGCTCCCGGTCATCGTGGAGGCCGCCTCGGAGTACCGCTACTCGGCCAACACCCGGTACTCGCCGCTCATGGTGCTGGTGTCCCAGAGCGGGGAGAGCGCCGACACCCTCCAGGCGGCCCGGGAGGCCCGGCGCCGGGGCAGCCGGACGCTCGCGATAACCAACGTGGTCGGCTCGAGCATCACGCGCGAGGTGGACTCGGTGCTCTACACGCGGGCCGGGCCGGAGATAGGCGTGGCCGCCACCAAGACGTTCACGAGCCAGCTCATCGCCCTGTACCTTCTGGGGATGGCGATGGGCAAGCACCGCGGGACGCTCCTGCCCAGCCAGCTCCAGGAGCTCATCGACGGGCTGCGCAAGCTCCCCCGCGACGTGCAGTCCGTCTTGGACAACCGGGGCGCGATAAAGCTCACCGCGGAGTGGATGGCCCAGGCCCGCGACGTCTTCTTCATCGGGCGGAACGTGCACTACCCGACGGCGCTCGAGGGCGCCCTCAAGCTCAAGGAGATCTCCTACATCCACGCCGAGGGCCTGCCGGCGGGGGAGCTCAAGCACGGGCCGAACGCCCTGCTGACCGCCGAGACGCCCGTGGTGGCGATAGCCATACGCGACCACACCTACGACAAGATGCTCTCCAACATCGGCGAGGTGAGCGCCCGGAGCGCACCCGTCATCGCAATAGGCTTGGAGAACGACCGGGAGCTCAAGAAGGCCTCCGACCTGACGCTCTACGTGCCCGAGGTCCGGCCCGTGCTCTCGCCCGTCCCGGTCATCACCACGCTGCAGCTCCTGGCGTACCACGTCGCCCTCATCCGCGGCTGCGAGATAGACAAGCCGCGCAACCTCGCAAAGAGCGTCACTGTCGAGTAGTCCGGGGGGGTGTCCACGGCCGAGCGGGACGGGACCGGCGGTGAAGGGGCCGGCGGGCCGGGAAAGGCCGGGCCGCCGGAGGCGACCCAGCGCGAGGCCTCGAGGCGCCCGCTGGAGGCCACGGCCGGAGTGCCGGACCACGGCGAGAGGGAGCCGCCCGCGGGGCTCGAGACCGGCCCCGGGGATGCCGGGAGTGCCGGGACGGATGGGAAGGAGCCTCTCGGGGAGGGGGCAGCGAAGGACGGCGGCCCCGACGGCGCCGCACCGCCGGCCCCGGAAGTGAAGATCATCGAGGCCCCCGAGGCCAAGCCCGTGAGCGAGATGGCCCCGGCGCTCACCCCCAGCGAGGCGAAGCCCGTCCTCCCGGACGAGGGCGGCGTGGTCATAATCTCGGAATCGGCCGGCGTGGAGTGGGGCGAGGAGGAGGTGGCGGGGCCGGGGGCGCCTCCGCCCGAAGGGAAACCGGCCCCGCCGGCCGGGGAGCGCGGCGCCGAAGCCCCGGTGCCGGCGGCCCCGGGCCCGGCGGTCCCGGCCCCCGTCGAGGCCGGGCCGGCCCCGGCCGCGCCGGCAGCGCCGGCGGAGGCCGGCGGGGGCGGCCTCCCGCGACACCCGCCCCTGCCCAGCCAGTTCCTCGGGACCGGCAGGGACATCCGCAGGTTCGTCCGCAACGGGACATTCATGTTCTTCCTGGGCTGGGTGGTCTATTTCGTCGTGGGGGCGCTCTGCCTGGGAATGGCGTTCCTCGACGCGTTCGACGACTGGGCCGGGGAGAGCGCCGGCGCCTGGTCGGTCGCCGGGTTCCTGGCGCTGGGCCTTTCGGCCGGCGCGCTGGTCTGCATGCTGCTCTCGCGCGGACGGCTCGAGGAGCCCCTGCGCCGGAACGACGTCGGCGCCCTCCGGCGGAGACTGCCCGTGGCGACCGGGGCCGGCCTGATATTCGGGCTGGTGCTCGGCGGCGTCCTCTTGCACCTGGCCCTCGTCAAGGTCGGGGAGCTGCCCTCGGGAGGGATGGAATAGGCAGCGGGCAGCAAGGCAGCAAGTGAAGGCAGCAGGGCAGCAAGGCAGCAAGGCAGCAAGGGGTATGGTCGTCAGCCCCTTGCTGCCTTTCTGCCTTGCTGCCCTGCTCCCTTTCACATATCCTTCTTTCGTTCCCTGACCGGTTGCATCTGATCGTAGAGAGAACGGCGGTCGCGGCGGCCGGCCTGTTTCTGGCGGCTCCGGGCGAGCTGGAGCGAGTAGATGTCCTCGGTGCCGGCGGGCGGTCTCACCTGCCGGATTCTGGACGGGGGGGAGGCGCGCCCTCGCGGGGGACGGTTCCGGAGGACCGCGACGAGCAGGGCGGCGCCGGCGATGGCCAGGGCGCCCGAGAAGAGAGCGGCGGTGGTCCAGCCCGTGGCTCCCCCTGCCGCCGCCTCCGGCTCGGCGACCGTCACCGGGATGACCGCCTCCGAGACCGCCCCGTCGCCGTCTTGGACGCGCAACTTCACCGTGTAGGTGCCGGCCTTCGCGAACGCGTGCCTGACCACGGTGCCGTTGCCCGTGGTCCCGTCGCCGAAGTCCCACTCGATGCGAAGCTGGGAGCCCTCGGCGTCGAAGCTCCCTCCGGCGTCGAAGGTCAGCATCTCGCCGGCGCGCGGGCTGCCCTGCATGAGCCTCGCCCGGGCGACCGGGGGGGTGTTGTCGACCCGGAGGGCCAGCGTGAAGGGCTCAGAGACCGCGCCGTCGTCGTCGGTGACGACCAGGGAGACGTTGTACAGCCGAGGGGAAGCGTAGGTGTGGAGGGGCCTGTCCGACCTCGAAGGGGAGCCGTCGCCGAGGTCCCAGTCGTAGGAGACCACCCGCCCGTCCGGGTCCGAGGCCGCGCTCAGGAAGCTGAACTGCGTAAGGACGGTCCCGCCGGGCGGAAAGACCGCGAAGCTCGCCACCGGCGGCCGGTTGCGCACCCTGACCTGGAATGTGGCCTCGGCCGAGCCGCCGTCGGCGTCGGAGGCCTGTACCTTCACGGTGAAGTTCCCGTCGCCGGCGTAGACGTGGGAGACCGAGAGCAGCCCGGAGCCCGATATCCGGCCCCCGTCGCCGAAGTCCCAGGCGACGGCGACGGCCGTTCCCTCCGGGTCGGCGGCCGTGACGGCGAACCCGGCCGTCTCCAGGGTCAGCACCTCCGTGGCGACGGAGGCGAGCGCCAGAACTGGCGGGCGGTTGGTGACGACGATGTCCAGCGCCGCTGACCAGTCGCTCTCCAGTCCCAGCGCGTCGCTGACCCGGAGGCGGGCGCTGAACCTGCCGGGGCGCGCGTAGGAATGCGAGGCGGTGGCGCAGGAGCCCCATTCCGCGGCGGAGCCGTCCCCGAAGTCGAAGAGGAATGCGGCGACGGCGCCGTCGTCGCGGGAGCCGGCGCCCGAAAAAAGGATGGGCTCGGCCGTGAGGGACTCCAGCCGGTCGGCCCCGATGACCGCCACGGGGCGCCCGTTGACGTCGAGGCGGAGCTCGGCGCGGTTGTTGTCCGTCCGGAGCTCGCGGAACCGCCCCTCCGGGTCGGCGGTAACGGTCCAGGTGTGGTTCCCGGGCGTCGCGGCCCACTCGAAGTCGCGCGTTTGGGGCTCTCCGGGCCTGAGATACGGTACCGTGAACGTCTGGTGGGGCTCGCCGTCGAGCGCGACGTCGATTCGAACGTCCTGCATCGAGACGCCCGTCGGGTCGTAGGTGTCGTCGTTGAGGACCGTGAAGTTGGCCGACAGGTGCTCGCCGGCGACCGCCGTGGATTCGGGGAAGGTGAAGTTGGAAACGACGATGTCGGGGACGGGCTGGAGGTACAGGGTTATCGAATCCGTGGTTTCGAGGTCGACGGTCCGGTTCGCCGCGCCCTTGCCGGGCTTTTGGGCCTCGACGAGGACGGGGCTGGTGGATTGGATGGAGCCTCTCGCAAACTCCAGCTTGGAGGTGATATTGAGCCCGCTGAACTCGAACTCGTCCACGGAGAACCCCGGGGGCCGGCCGTTCACGGTCCTCCCCGAGAAGAGGGGCTCCCCGGTCCGGCCGGTTACAAGGACCGTGGCATTGTCCGAAAGCCTGTTGTAGGAAGCCTGGTCGTTGTCGTCGATTCTTTCCCGGACGCAGACATTGAGATGCTCCTGATGCCAGACCCTGTCGCACGCGCCGAAGGTGTTGTCGGAGGTCCCGGTCGCCGATTCGAACAGGCGGAACGCCCAGCCGCCGTTCCGGGTGAAGTCGTTGTTGATGCACTCGGCCTCGGAGAACAGCACGTCGATGCCGACCGTGTTTGCGGTGAACTCGTTGCCACGGATCGCCATTTGGCCGGTATCGTCGCCATAGATATTCGTATACAGCAGCAGCACGCCGGCGCTGTTTTCGGAGAAGTTGTTCTGGTCGACCGTGAAACGGTCGACCGGGGCGTTGTAGTCATAGCCCCCGTAGCCGTTCTCCTCCGGATGGCTGAAGAGCGAGATCTCGACCCCGGCCCGGTTTTTGGAAAACTCGTTCCCGGTGATGTTCGACCACCCCTCCGAGTAGATGCCGCGGGTGTTGTTCTCGAAGCGGTTGCCCGCGATGGTTGCCATGTCCGATTCGGCCGGCGGCCCCTGCCCTATGTCCCGGCCGTGGCCCTGGCCGTACAGGCGCACCGCGCGGTATATGCCGAACGGGCAGTCCCGGAAGGTGTTGTTGAAGACGACCGCGGCGCCCTCCAGGCGCAGGGCGATTGAGTCCCCGCCGGTGAAGGTGCTGTTGGCCACGTACGAGCCGGTGGCGGTGAAGCGGCTCATCGAGACGGAGGTGTCGAGGCCGCCATGGAATGTGCTGTTCTCGACGGTGGAGACGGTGTCCCGGCAGTCCAGGGCGCGGTCGTTCCGGTCGAAGACGCACCCCGACAGTGTCAGCGACCCGGAGCTGCTGCTCAGCCCGACGGTGTTGTTGGTGAAGGTGCTGTTGGCCAGCCGCGCCCAGTAGGCCTGGTTGAGGCGCATCCCACCCGTATTTTGGGTGAACTCGCATCCTTCAATGACGGTGGGTGACTCGCCCAGGATACTCACGCCCGCCTCGTTCCATTCGAACCTGTTGTCGATCGAGAGGAGCGCGGGCGGCACCGGCCCGGCCGCCCTGGATTGCGGACCGGCCCGGCCATCTCCGTGCCCCATGGGGGAGTCCGTCGTGAGCATCCCGCAGTAGCACTGGACGAATGCGTTGTCCCGGACCAGGGCCGGCTCGCCGGGCGGCGGGCTGACCGTGCCGTTCCCGTCGTGCTGGTGGATGTAGTTGTACGAGAGTCCGATTGAGCAATTGACGAAGGTGTTGTTGGCTATGACGGGAGAATCCGGATAACGGACGAACACGCCGTCGTAACGCCCGATCCGCCCATCGAATATATTTTCCTCGATGACGGGGGCCGCGTTCCTTGAATAAATCAACGGCATGCTGTCATATTTGTACAACCCGACCAGGAAAGTATTGTTTCTGATTATCGGGGTTCCATTGTAAATCTCAATGCCCACGCCTGATATATTGAAGTAGCAATCAGTGATAGAGCAGTCGTATGATCGCGTTCCGAACGTCCAATATCTGAAATCTGAAACGGTGCAATTGTCCATGACAAGTCGGCCATCGCATAGCATACTGAGCACAGGACCGGATTCATTTGCCGTGATCGTCACATTGTGCATCACGAGCGCACCGCCAATCACAATATAAGTACTAGGCTTCATGATCAGCCGGCAATCGTTCATTGTCAGGGTGGCCCCATCGTGTATCAACAGGTGGCCGGCCGGTGCCAGGGTCTCATTTCCGACGGCAGTGTCCGTCGTGACGACGATGTTCCCGCCCGGGTCGACCGGCAACGCGCCCTCCGCTCCCCACGGCACGAGCGCCAGGACCGCCAGAACGGCCAGAAGACCCCTTGCACCCATCGGTGATGCTATTCGTCTTGGAGGATATAAAGAAGTTATGGTACAATATTTGAAACGAGGCAGCAAGGTAGGAAGGCAGAAAGGCAGCAGGGGAAGGCAGAAAGGCAGCAGGGGAAGGCAGAAAGGCAGCAGGGGAAGGCAGGAAGGCAGCAGGGGAAGGCAGGAAGGCAGCAAGGCAGAATGGCAGAAAGGGACGCTCTACCATTCCCCTTCCTGCCTTCCCTTGCTGCCTTTCTGCCTTGCTGCCCTGCTGCCTTCCCTTGCTGCCTTTCTGCCTTGCTGCCTTGGTGCCCCCGTTCACCTATCGCGCCGTCCGCCCCTCAGCGTCCACATCTGCTCGTCGGCCTCGGCGTAGACCTCCTTCGAGCCGATGTCGTACCAGAGGCCGCTGAAGGTGTAGCCGTAGAAGGGGAAGCGCTTGCAGGCCCAGGCGACGAAGTGGCCGGCGGCGTCCGGCGGGTTGCCCTCCGCGATGAATTCCGGGAGGGAGGCCATCACGCCGGCGGTGAAGACGTAGCAGGCGGTGGAGGCCAGGGTGGAGGGCGGGTCGGCCGGTTTCTCCAAAAGCTCGAGCAGGCGGCCTTCCGGCCCCAGGCGGGCTATCCCGTAGAGCGAGGCCCTCTCGCGCGAGCCGACGTCGTACAGCGCCACCAGGGAGGAGCCCAGTTCCCTCTGGCGGGCGACGAAGTCCCCCAGCCGGAACCCGAAGAGGTTGTCCCCGCCGATGACCAGGCAGTCGCCCCCGGGCCGGGCCCTCGCAAGGAGGTTGGCCAACGCGCCCACGCTCCCCGGCTTCTGCCCCTCGCGGTCGGCATCCTCGATGAAGAGCTCGCAGTCCAGGCCGGCACCCTCCGCGGCGAGGAAGGCCGAGAAGTGCTCCGAGAACCTCCGGTTGGTCGTCAGGTAGGCCCTTCCCAGCCCCGGAAGGCCCCGCAGGCCGTCGAATATGTACGACAGTATGGGCCGCCCCCCGACCGGGAGCAGGGGCTTGGGCGTGTTCTCCGTTAGAGGCAGGAGCCTTCGGGCGAACCCCCCGGCGAGTATTATGCAGTCCATTTCCGCTCCCGCTCCCCCATCGCGCCCCGCGCTATTAATATCAGCGCAGCGGCCTCTCCATCACGTTGGCGCTCTCGCCGTCCTTGTAATAGCTGGGGATCATGCCGGTGACGGTGAACCCGAGCCGGTAGTAGAACGCCAGGGCGCGCTGGTTGCTCATGCGGAGCTCGAGCGACACGACATCGGCAGGGAGGGCCGCCGCCGCCCTCATGAAGTTCCACATGAGCTGGGTGCCCAGGCCCTGGTTCCACCAGGGCGGGTCGACGCCCAGAAGCAGCACCCTCGCCCGCCTGGGGGCCGAAACCATCCCCAGGATGAACGCCACCACGCGCCCGTCGGATTCCACGACCTGGAAGCCGTCGGGCCAGCTCTGGAACAGGTTCGTGTACATCGGGACATCGTAGCGCTCCCGGAACACGGCCTCGACGAGCTGCATCACCCGGGGCAGGTCCTCCATCTTGAATCGGCGGATGATGAACAACCTGACCGTGCCCCCGCCCCGGTCGTGCTCACCTGACGACCGGCGTCTTTATGCCGGAACCGGCGTCCTCCTGGCTTGCGGGCATCTTCCAGGTGCATTTCTGGTAGAACTTCGGGAGCACTCCCAGGATGGTGTCGCACTCGCCGCACACCAGCATGAAGTACAGGCCCTTGTCCCGAATAGACCCGTCGGTCTGCTTGGCGCAGTGCGGGCATATGCTCTTCGGCTTGGCCGGCTTGGGCATCTTCCCGTCCCCGTCTTGTACCAGCACGGGGGTGGTAATAGATAAAATTGCTGGATGAGACAAGAAACAGTTATATAGAACGGAATGATTATTGTGAGGAATACTGCCTGGGGGAATCGAAGTGCGAAAGAAGGGTAGACCCGAGCGCCTGACCGCGATCGCCACCGTACTGCTCCTGACGGGAACAGGCATTGCCGCGCTTGCGGTGACCGGGGAGACCGGCCGCAACCCCGGCCTCGACGTGGCGGTGAGCGGGATACCGTCGCACAGGGACCTCGACGACCCGTCGGGCAGCGCCCTCTACCCAACGGGCGGCATGGACGTCACCGTGTCCGTGAAGAACACCGGCGACACGAGCGCCTCCGGGCCCCTGGTCGACCTGGAGGTCGGAAAGGGCAGCCCGGTGACGAGGTTCTACGCCGACGCCGAGAGCCCCTCGCTCCCTCCGGGATGGTCGGTGACCAACCTCACGCTTGGTAAGTGGCGCACCACCTCGCGCCAGTACGCCTCCGGGGCCAACTCTGCGTGGTGCGGGCCCAACGGCACGGCCGGCGTCAACTACGGGCGCGGCTGGGAGGAGGAGATGCACACCACGAACCCCATACCGGTGCCGACCGTCAATCCCCTGCTCTTTTTCAACCAGCTCTTCTTCACCAAGCTCTTCACCGACGGCGGGTATCTGGAGATAAGGAACACCTCCGTGACGCCGGAGACCTGGGAGCGCGGGGGCGTCGACAACTGGACGTTCGTCCAGGGCATCTACAACTCGTCGACGGCCATCATCAACCCCATCTCCCAGGATGTGGACTGCTTCGGCGGTGACAGCGCCGGCTGGCAGAACGTCGGCATATCGCTGCAAAAGTACGCCGGGCGCAGCATCCAGGTCAAGTTCATCTTCTCAAGCTCGAGCACCGTGGGCGGGGCCGTCAGCGGCTGGTACATCGACGACGTCCAGGTCACGGACGGGATGACCGCGACCTTCAGGGACGATTTCGAGGGCGGATTGGGCAAGTGGACCGCCACGAACATGCTCGGGGCCGTGCCGACGGCCTGGCAGACCGTCGGCGAGCCCGCCCCGCCGTACAACGTGTCCAGCACCAGATGCTTCTCCAACATCGAGGACGTAGTGAACAACACCTACTACCTCGGCGAGGACTCCGCGCTCGTCTCCCCGGACATATCGCTCTCCGGCGTCACGAACGCCCGGCTCTACTTCTGGCACAAGATGAGGGGGCAGAGCAACGCCGACGGCGGCTTCATCGAGGTCAGGAAGGCCGGCGGCGACTGGACCTACCTGGAGCCGTTCATGAAGCCGTATCCCAGCACGATCGACCCAGACTCGCCCTACGGGGACGCCGACGCGTACAACTCGACCGATCTTGCCAGCCCCTGGGTGCGGGCCACATTCGACCTGAGCCCCTACGTCGGGGGCAACGTCAAGGTCCGCTTCCACTTCTACGCCAACCGCGACGCCGAGGTGTTCCAGGGCTGGTACATCGACGAGGTCACGGTGGTCGCCTGGAACTTCGTCCAGGTGTACAACCAGTCCCACTCCGTCTCCCCGCTGGGCGTGGGGATGACGGACAACACCACCTTCAACAACATCGACATCACCCAGGAGGGCATGTACATCCTCAAGGCCGCGGTGCGGCTCCTGGGAGACACCGTGCCGCAAAACAACATGGGCTACGTGATAATAGAGGTGAGGGACGTCCTCACCCTGGAGCTCATATTCAACCGGACCATGCCGTACCCCGTCGTCCACGGGCGCGCCGCCGACATCGGGGTGACCGTCTGGAACACCGGGAACAAGGACAACAACATCGTGCTCGTGAACGGCACGCCCCCGGCGGGGTTCACCGTGTCGTTCAACCGGAGCCAGCTCTTCGTCCCGGCCGGGGCCAAGGCGCTCGTCGGGATGACGGCGACGGTGCCCCTCGACCAGCCGGTCGGCACCTACAGCTTCACGCTCAACGCGAGCTCCCGGGTCGACCCCGGGAGCTTCTCCGAGAAGCGGGTGGACCTCCAGGTGGAGAACGGCCAGCCCACGGCGTTCATCCTCGTCCAGGCCTCCGGGCTGGTCTTCACGCCGATGAGGTTCGACGGGAGGGGGAGCACCGACCCGGACGACGACCCGCTGAACTACGACTGGGACTTTGGCGACGGAGAGAGCGGCACCGGGGCCCAGGTCAACCACTCCTTCGCCAGGGCCGGCCTGTACAACGTGACCCTGAACGTCTCCGACGGCGGCCCGGGCTCCTTCTCGACCGACTGGAAGATGGTGAACATATCCGACAAGGAGCCGGTGGCGCTCTTCGACATCGACACGCCGATGAACAACGGCACCTACCAGAAGGGCACCGTGGTGGTCTTCAACGCCACCCGTTCCCGGGACGAGGCCCCGGCCCTGCTCAACTTCACCTGGGACTTCGGCGACAACTCGGACTACTCCCACGGCGCCGTCGTGGGGCACACCTTCCTGGCGGGAGGCATGTTCACGGTGACGCTGACCGTCGCGGACACGGCCGGCCAGGTGAACGCCTACGCCAGGGACATCATCGTCAACAACCCGCCGGTCGCCAACATATCCTCCCCCCTGGACAACCAGGCGTTCTACACCACCCAGGATGTTATCTTCAGCAGCAACGGCTCCCACGACCCCGACGGGAACGCCCTGACGTTCCGCTGGACCGACAACATCCTGGGCGACCTCAGCAGCTCGCCCTTCTTCAGCAAGACCTTCCCCACGACCGGGCGGCACATCATAACCCTGACCGTGTCCGACGGCAAGGGACCGGCGAGCTACTCCTACGACATCGTCACCATTGATATCATCGAGAGGACCAACGAGGCCCCCGCGCTCTCGGACGGGATGGTCGATCCACCCTCGGGCGACGAGGGGACGATGTTCCGCTACACGGTCACCTACACCGACCTGGACGGGGACGTGCCCGACAAGCTCCATCTCATCATCGACGGGCGGACCGACACGCCCTACACCATGCTCCCGGTGGACGTGGAAGACAACGATTTCACCGACGGGAAGGACTACTACTACTGCACGACCGCCCTGCGGGGGGAGGACTCTCCCCACAGGTTCTCGTTCGTCACCGCCGACAAGCACGGCTCCGGGGACGTTGTCTCCGGCACGCTCTCCGGGCCGGTCGTCAAGTGGGTCCGGGACATCGGCAAGGACTCCCCTGACCCGGCGAAGCTGCGCGGGAAGGTCTACCAGACCGGGCCCCACCGCACATTCCTCTACATAGTCAACAACGTCACGCCCCCCGAGCTGCCGACCGGGAAGCTCGCCCTGGGGCTGGCGTTCACGATGAACACCTCGGCCCCCGCCGGCGAGTGGTACTGGGCCAACATCACGGTCCTCTACTCGTCGTACGACTTCAGCCGGTTGAACGAGAGCACGCTCCGCCTTTACTGGAGCGTGAACGGCGAGCCCTGGGCTCCGGTCCCCGAGTCGGGGCTGGACATGGACGGCCAGGTGCTCTGGATGAGGGTCACCCAGCCCGCCGCCAAGTTCGCGGTACTGGGCAACCCGGCCTCCACGGGGCCCGTCGGGCCCACCGGAGGCAACGAGACCGCCCCCGACAACACGATGACCTACGTCGCCGTGGCCGGCTTGGTGGTGGCGGCCCTGGTCATCATGGCCGCGGTGGCCTACCTGCGGAAAAAGCCGGTGGTCCCGCCGGAGCCGGCCCTGCAGCTGGCCGAGGAGCCTCCCGCGGCGCCGCCCGTGGAGCGAAAGTGGGCCAGGACCGAGGACGTCGCCCGCCCGGAGGCGATGGTCGGGACGTCGGGCGAGGAGGTCAAGGTGTTCCGCCCCACGGGAGGCCAGGTGAGGGTCTTCCGCCCCGGAGGGGAGGAGAAGATCTTCAAGCCCGCCGAGACCGAGGAGGAGGAGAAGATCTTCCGCCCGGGGGCGAGGGAAGTGGTCCAGGAGGAGGCCCGGGAGCCCCCGGTTGTCGACGAGGAGGCGCCCCGCGAGAAGGTTGTCGAGTACCAGGAGGGCGTCGAGGAAGAGGAACCGTCCATGCCCGGGGCGCGGCCCGCCGGGGAGGAGGTCGAGGCCTCGGAGGAGTCGGAGGCGGCGGGGGAGGCCCCTGCCGTGGACAAGGGGAAGAAGGGCGGCGGGGAGCCGAAGAAGGGCGACGAGTCCCTGGACGACCTTTTGGACGAGCTCAACAAGTAGCCGTCAGCCGGCGGCGGGGGCCTCGGCCCCCTTTTTCCTTTTCCGGACGACCCAGTAGGAGATGCCGGCCGCCGCGGCCAGGGCCGTCGCGCCGCCGGCCCAGGCAACGCCCCCGGAGAGCCCCGCCCCCGGGGGCTGCGCTCCCGGCGGGACCGTGAAGCCGAAGGCGGTGACCAGCGAGGACTTCCCGCCGGCCAGGCTCCTCACGTGGATCGTGTGGTTCCCCGGCGGTACGTACCCGAGGTCCGCCGTCCAGTTCCCGAACGTCGTCCCGGCGTCGGGGCCCAGGCGCCGCCAGCCCCCGCCGTCCAGCCGGAGCTCGGTCCT
This sequence comes from Methanobacteriota archaeon, assembly GCA_016874675.1. Taxonomy (GTDB): domain Archaea; phylum Thermoplasmatota; class DTKX01; order VGTL01; family VGTL01; genus VGTL01. Next base: position 37,904 of record VGTL01000015.1, read on the forward strand.
CTCGACCTCCCCCGGGCGGCTCCACGAGAGGCCGGAGGCCCTGGTGGTCCCGGCCCGGGAGGTCGTGACGTTCGTGACGAACGCCTGGAGCGCTATGTCGGTCGCGGCCACGTCCGTCCGCGCCGCAAGCTCGCAGGCGGCGTAGGCGTCGACCACCCCCCAGCCGAAGTCCCTGTTCCAGAACGGGTCCAGCCCCGGTTCCGAGGCGTTGCCGCGGCGCTCGGCGGTGGCGCGCAGCATCTCCTTGACGACCGGTGGCGAAAGCTCGCGGTTGGCCTCGAGCAGGAGGGCGCAGATGCCGGCCACGAGCGGGGTGGCGTAGGAGGTGCCGCTGCCGCGGGGCCCGTAGCCGTTGCCCGACCCGTCGCCCACGAGGTCGTACTCGGCCTGGGTTATCCCGGTCCCGGGGGCGCTGACGTCGGGCTTGAGCTCGTCGAAGGGGTCCCCGTCGCCGTTGTCCCGGCGCGGCCCGCGGCTCGAGTAGGGGGCGATGACATCGTCGGCGCGGTCGACGGTGTCGTTGTCGTCCGTGGCGCCGACCGCGATGGCCTTGGACGAGGCCGAAAGGCCCGAGAAGCCGTCGTTGGAGGGGCCTTCGTTGCCGGCCGCGTTGACGACGATGACGCCGGCGTCGACCAGGCGGTCCAGCGCCTGAGAGTAGGGGTCCGAGCCGTCGGAGGAGCCGCCCACGTCGATTCCCCAGGAGAGCGAGAGCACCTGGATGCCGCGGTACTGTCCGCCCCCCGCCGCCCACTGCTGGTCCCGGTGGTCGAGCGCCCACTGCTCTCCCTGGAGGGTGGCGTCGTAGAGCTTCACCGGCGAGGGGCCCTCCCCGGGCGCGTATCCGAATATCGTGCCTATGCGGAGCTCGACCAGCCGGGCTTCGGGCGCGGCGCCCTGGTACCTCTTCTCCGGCGCGCCGGTGCCCATCGCGATGCCGGCGCAGGTGGTGCCGTGGCCGTTGGTGTCGTCGGCGTTGAACGTCCCGTCGCGCGGCGTGAGGGGGGTCTGGGGCTTGCTGACGTCCACCCCGCCCAGCCACTTGCCGGCGAGGCCCGGGTGGCTGTCGTCCACCCCGGTGTCCATGATGCAGATCGCCACGCCCTTCCCGGTGTAGCCCAGCTCCCAGGCGGTATGGGGGCTGTACTCGGCCGACTGCCTGGCCCGGACCGCCGGGTTGGCGATGTCGGAGGCGGTGGCCCCGGAGGCGAGCAGCGCCAGGGCCAGCCCGATCCAGAAGAGCCTGGCCGCGTTCCCCATCGGTCAATAATGCATTGCGCGGATATTAAGCGTTATTGGTGGGCCCCCGCCCTGCGGGAGACCGCGCAGCAGGCCGGCCAGCACCCGTCCGGCGTGGTCCCGGTCCTCGAACCTCAAGGGGCCCTCCCCCCGGTCGGGCGGCCCCCGACCCTCCGGGCCTCCAGAACCGTCAGCGTCTCGAAAGGGAGCTTCCTGGAGCCGACCGGCCGGAGCGAAAGCCCTCCCGGGGCCCGGAGCCGCCCGGCGGAGAGCGATGACACCAGGGTGAGGGCCCGGCCCCCCGGCGACAGGTGCGCCTCCACGCCTGCGAGGAAGCGCCGGGCCGGGCCGAGCCCGTCCGGGCCCCCGTTCACCGACAGGTCGAGCCACCGGTCGCCCGTGACGTCCTCCGGCGAGGTCGGCAGGTAGGGCGGGTTGAAGACCACCATGTCGAACCGGCCTGATATCCCGTCGAAGAGGTCGGCCGCCACCACCTCCGCCTCCAACCCGTTCCGGGCGATGTTTTGGCGGGCGAGCCGGACCGCGTGGGGGTTTTGGTCCGTGGCCACCACCCACTCCGCCGTCCGGGCGCAGGCCGCGGCGATGATGCCCGAGCCGGTGCCCACCTCCAGCACGCTGCCCTTCGGCCGGCGGATCGCCTCGAGGATGAGGAATGTGTCATCCGAGGGGGGATAGACCTCCGGGTGGTCCTCCAGCCGGAGCCCCGGCGCCCCCGCGAGAAACCGCGCCATCCCGGGCCGCCCATGTTCCTCCGACAATAAAGTATTAATGGTCCGAGACCGGATATCCCTTGGGACCGCCATGAGATGCCCCAATTGCCAGATGGAAGTGGACCCGAGCAGGGGGGCGTGCGGATACTGCGGCACACCGGTATACCCGGCCCCAGCGTATGGCCAGTACCCCCAGCCCGCCCCTGGTTACTACCCGCCCCCGGTGTACGGTGGCCCCGTCCCGTACTACGGGGTGCCGGCGCCGGTGGTCGGCTACTACGCCCCTCCCCAGAAGACCCTGACCCCCATCGCGGCCGGCATCCTCCTGCTAATCGGCGGCGTGCTCGCACTGATAAACGGGGCGCTGATTGCCGCCGCCGGGGCGGAGGCGTCCTCCATCGTTCCCGGCATCGAAGAGATGCTCTTCGCCTGCGCCGCCCTGGAGATAATCTTCTCCATCCTGACGGTCGTTGGAGGCATATGCGCCGTGCAGCGGAAGGTCTGGGGACTGGCACTGGTCGGGTCCATATTCGGCATGCTGTCCATAGGACCGCTGTTCCTGTCCTCGATCTTCGGCCTCATCGGGCTCATCCTGGTGGCCGTCACCAAGCAGGAGTTCGACTGAGAGGGCGCCCTACTCCTCTTCGGCCCTGGCACGCCGGGAGGCCGGGGCCTTCCGCGCCGGCCTCCTGACGAGCAGCCAGGCGGCGAGCAGGCCCAGTGCGAGGAGCGCCAGCGCCAGCGAGAAGGCGCCCCTGTCGGCCGACGGGTCCCGGGGGCTCTCGTAGACAGCCACGGTGGAGGCCTCCGCCCGGTTGCCGGCGGTGTCGAGGGCGCGCACGGAGATTGTGTTTCTGCCGGGCCCCAATGTCGCGGTCCCCGACCAGTCCTCGCCGGTGACGATGCAGCTCCTCCAGGTCCTCCCGTCGGTGGAGAGCTCCACCGAGGCTATGCCCGAGGGGTCGGACACCCGGCCGGAGACCACGACCTTGGCGACCGGGAGGCGCAGTCCCCGGGGCGGATAGAGGACAGAGAGGGCCGGCGGGGCGGTGTCCGGCGGCGGGGGTGCGTAGGTCACCGAGAGGAAGGTCGAGTTGAGGTTGCCTGCGGTGTCGGCGGCCCGCACGAGCACGGTATTGTTGCCCTCCGAAAGGGTCAGCCGGCAGCTCCAGTCCGCCGTGCCGACGGCGTCGGTCCAGGCGAGGCCGTCCAGGCTGAGCTGGACCCTCGCCAATCCCCCGGCGTCGTTCGCCCGACCGGAGAACTCGACCTCGGGGGTGCCCACGGTCTGCCCGTCCAGGGGGTACAGGACCGATATCTCCGGGGGCTTGGTGTCGGGGAGCCTGAGGTCGAGCCGGAGCCAGCCCACGCCGGCGTTGCCGGCCCCGTCCGTGGCGCGCACGTAGACGGTGTTCTCCCCCTCCGAGAGGACCACGGGGAAGCTCCATCCGGCCGTCCCGTTCACGCGGGTCCAGTTCCGGCGGTCGGGGCCCCATTCCACCAGCGCGACCCCGTTCCGGTCGGCGGCCGTCCCGGACACAGTCACGAGGGGCGTGGCGTGGACAGAGAACTGCGGGGGGGACAGGAACCTGACGTCGGGCGGGAGGGTGTCCCTCTCGACCGAAAGGTCGACGCGGGCGAGATTGCCGGCGATGTCCCGCGACTCGACCACCGCGGTGTTGTTGCCCTCGGATTCGAGGGCCCACTCCGCCTCGTACGTCCCCGATGAGCCCTCCACGGGCGTCCCGTTGAGGAGCACCCGGTCGCCGTTGGTCCGGATCAGCACGGTCAGGTTGAGCGCCGAGGTGAGGTGCCCGGGCGGCGGCCAGACCGACAGGAAGGGCGGGGTGAGGTCCACCGTGAACGAGACCGAGGTGGCGTTGTCGTTCCCGGAGAGGTCGCGGGCCCTGACCGTCAGGGTGTGCACGCCCTCCGGAAGGTCCGAGAGGCAAAAGCTCCACTCGGAGGTCCCGTTCGCCGGCCTCCAGGGCCCGCCGTCGAGCGTCGCCTCGACCGCCTCCAGGCCCGGCCGGTCGTCGTTGCGGAGGGGGTCCCACGCCGTCCCCGAGGCGGGCGGGGCGCTGGCGTTCAGGACCGAGCCTTCGACGGGGAAGAGGATGAAGACCTGCGGGGGTGTACCGTCGAGCACGAGCGCGATGTCCGCTCCGATGGAGATATCGGCGAGCTCCCAGGCGGCGCGGCCCTCCGATTCCGCCGAGACGTTGAACGGCCCGTGCGCGGCGGTCCCCGAGGCGGACACGGAGGTCGAGATCGCGCGTATCCCGGTCACCATGCCGGTGGCGTTGGCGACATAGGGCGCCGCCGGTCCATCGGAGGGCGCCACCCGCACGAGGGCGCCCCCGGCCGGGCGGCCCGTGTCCCAGCGGACAAAGACCGACAGCGACCAGGCGATGTCCAGGACGGAGGTGTCATCGGCCGACACCCGGCCCGGGTCGATGTCGGTGTCGAGGGCCAGGCCCGACGACCCGTTGACCAGCCGCATCGCGGGGCCCTCCCGCGACCCGAACCTGGAGCGGAGGAAAGTGGAGTTGGAGCCGTCGAGCACCGCGCCCGTCCCGTTGCCCGGGAAGTCGGAATCGGCGACGACCGGGGAGCAGTCGAGGAGGTAGAGCGAGCACGGCCGGTCCCGGAAGGTCGTGTTGCTGACGGACGCAAGGGAGGTGGCCACGAGGAGGCCGGCCCCGAGGGGGTCGGTGGCGCAGGTCCCCGCGCCCGAGATGTCGCACCCGCCGACCGAGAGCCTGGAGCCGGGCAGGGCCCGGACGACGAAGGGCCCGGTGCCGTTGCCTGTCAGCAGGGAGTCGACCAGCACCAGCTCGCCCCCCGCCCGGACCTCGAGCACCATCGGTCCCGGCCCGGAGGAGTTGAACCGGACGACCATGTTGTCGAGCTCCAGCCGGCCCCCGGCCGCCACGGTCAGGTTCTCCTCCAGGAAGAGTATGCCGTCGGAGAGCCGCTGGTAGTCGGTCACCGTCCACTCCCGGGCTGGACCGGCCCGGCCTCCCGTCCAGGGGAGAGGCATCGCCAGCACAAGCACCAGGACCACCGGGACCGCCGCCGCCAACCGCATGGATGATAATCGGAAGGACTGATAATAAGGGTATGGGAAGGAAGGGGCAAGGCGCAGGGCGCAGGGCGCAGGGCCTGAGGAGCAAGGGAAAAGGCGCAAGGGGAAAGGGCGGGATCGAACCTTTCTACCCCGTCCTCCCCGCGCCATGTCCCTTGCTCCTCAGGCCTTGCGCCATGCGCCCTGCGCCTTGCACCTTCTCTCCCACAGAGCAAAGACTATATACAGCTTCTGTAATGCGGTCTACACTCGACCTTGTGAAGGTGGAGGGGCGGGAATGGAAGAGTCCCTTTGCAGCATCGAGATAAGCCGCTCCGCGAACCAGTTCGTGGCGCGAGTCCAGACGGAGCTTGGCGGACTGAGGGAGTACCGGAGCCGCACGTTCGAGGAGATACTGGAGCAGCTCGTCATCGACCTGCAGGAAGAGTTCGAGACCGGCTAGACCCGTAGCTCGCCGTTTTCCAGAAGCGGCCTCCCCCGGCCGCCCTTCATCCTGGCGGTTATCGTGGGGGAGTGGATAATCCCGTCGTAATGGGTCAGCGCCGGGGCGTCGTCGTCGTAGTTGGAGCCCACGGCTATGTGGCAGGTCCGAAACACCTTCTCGTCCTCCAAGACGTTGCCCACCACCTTCGCGGCCCGGTTGAGGCCTATCCCCAGCTCGCCCAGGTTCCTCGAGTTGCGCACGTAGGCCGCGAGGCTCGCCCCGGGCAGCTTTCCGTCCCGGACGAACTGCCGGGCCCGCGCCGCCCCCATCCCGACCGCCCTCTCGAACCGCCGGGCCTCCTCGCCCCCAAGGATCCGTTTCACGAAGCCGCCCTCCACGTCGGCGACGATGGGCTCCCGGATGACGATGGCGCCCTTGTCCGTGGAGATGCTGCCGTCGAAGACTATCCGGCCGTTCGATGTCCCCAGGGCGGGCGAGATGAACACCTCGCCCGCGGGCAGGTTGCCCCCGGAGCCGGGCTTGGAGAAGTCGCCGTCGTCGCGGCGCGCCCTGCGTCCCTCCAGGCCGATGTGCAGGTCCATGCCCTTCGCCGTGGTGATGCGCACCGACTCGGCGGCGGTTAGCACGCGGGCGACGGCGGCGCAGTCGCGCTTCATGACCCCGTAGTCGACCGGCACGGTGCGCAGGAACATGTCCGCCGTGACCGAGGGCGACCAGAACGACCGGGCCCTCTTGACGCCCAGGAGGTAGTTGAACGCGCTGTCGTACTTCTTCCGGCCCACCTTGAACGGTTTCTTCAGCGCCCAGCGGTCCTTGCCCAGCTTCTCCTGCGATATCGAGATGAGCACCTCCGGCTCGCTGCGGATTGCCATGAGCACCGAATCCTCGGCGAAATCGAGCGTGGTCTTCATCGGCTGGGTGACGATGACCGGCCGGGCGCCCCTCCCGAGGGCGGCGGCAAAGAGCGCCCGGGAGATCGCCTGGCCGTCGCCGTGGGGGTTCGTGAATATCACCACGCGCTCGCCCCTCCGCGCCCTCAGCACCGTCGATATGGCCACCTCGGCTGCCTTCGTCAATCCCCCTTCCATCCGTGCCGGCCCCGAGCGCCCCCAACGGCCTGTGCGGATAAATAGGCTGCCACCGCAATTTATAAATCGGCAAAGCCGGATTGGACCGCATCCGGGAAGGCTGCGCCCATGCCCATCTACGAGTACGACGGCAGAAGGCCGGTGCACGGCGACCGCTGCTTCATCTTCGAGACCGCCACGCTCATCGGGGACGTCCGCCTGGGCGAGAACTGCTACATCGGCCCGGGGGCGGTGCTCCGGGGCGACTACGGCCGCATAGAGGTGGGCGACCGCTCGAGCATAGAGGACAACTGCGTCATCCACGCCCGGCCCAACCAGCTCACGAGGATAGGCTCGGACGTCACAATCGGCCACGGCGCGATAGTTCACAACGCCACGATAAATGACTGGACCGTCGTGGGCATGGGCTCGGTCGTGTCCGACTTCGCGCAGGTCGGCGTCTGGTGCGTGGTGGGCGAGGGCGCGGTCGTCAAGAACAGGACGGTCATCCCGGACGGGAAGATAGCCGTCGGCGTGCCGGCGAGGCCCGTGGCCGACGTGTCCGAGGAATACCGGGCCCAGTGGACCGCCTTCAAGAAGCTCTACAACGACCTGGCGGAGCACAGGTACCGCGAGGGGCTCAAGCGCGTCGCCTGATGCGAAGGCGCAAGGCGCAGGGCGCAAGGGTGAAATGCAAAAAAGGGGGCAGAAAGTCGACAAGGCAGCAAGGCAGGAAGGCGGCAAGGGAGCAAGGGACGACGGATGTCCCCTTCCTCCTTCCTCTCCCCCTTGCTGCCTTGTTGCCGTTATGCCTTGCTGCCCCTATTCCTGCCTTTCTGCCGTTCTGCCTTGCTGCCCCTATTCCTGCCTTTCTGCCGTTCTGCCTTGCAGCCTTCCACCCTTGCGCCTCAAGCCTTGCGCCGCCAGCCGCCGGCGAGCATGCTCAGGCCCAGGACCAGGAGCAGGTTGCCGATGACGGAGCCGGTCAGGGAGGCCTTGACCACGTCGATGAGCCCCGCCTGGAGGGCCATGAGCGCGATGATGAGCTCGGTGGCGTTGCCGAACGTGACGTTGAGGAGCCCCCCCACCCCGGGGCCCGCGTGGTAGGCGAGCTACTCCGTGGCCCGCCCCATGTGGCCAGCCGGTCACCTCCTTCGCCGCCGGCCGGACCGCCGCTCCGAGGTGGCCTTGCTCCTCCGGGTCCTCCGCCGGGAGCCGAACCCGCGCCGGCGGTGCGTGTAGAGGAAGCCGATGACGTGGACGATCATCGCCACCACGACGCAGCCCAGGACCATCGAGCGGAGGTCGCCGAAGCTGAAGTAGGGGATGAACCCGAAGAACTGGTTCTCGGCAAAGAGGATGACCAGCGAGACCGAGCCGTAGGTCTTGCTCCCGAAGAGGAGGTAGAAGTCCTTCTTCTTCAGGTAGACCATCAGTATCCCCAGGCTCAGGTAGACCAGGAGGGCCACGACGAGCTCGACGGGCATCGTGGCCGTCGCAAGCAGTATGAAGAAGCTGCTCATGTTGCTCAGGACGTTGTCCAGCTGCGCCCTCCGGCCCTCGACGAAGATGCCTATCAGTATCGTCACGATGACGCCGATGTAGGCCGCGTAGATGAAGTCGATGAGCGCCATTCGCCTGTCGGCACCGCATCGGCGCCAAGAGATTTAATCCTATTTCCCGGCGGGACGCAATCTATTAGACCCCGGAGGCGGATGGTGAGACCGCATGAGCGCGCCGTCGTCACAGATGCGGCGTGACGGCCCGGTGCCGCCGCCTGGGACCCCTCGGGAGCCCAGCCCGCGGGGGTGTGGCTCCACGCCGGCCTGGTGGCGGCCGCTGCCGCCGCAGCGCTGACCGGGGGGTTTTTCTCGACGGTCCGCAAGCGGAGCTTCCCCAGCGTGGGGCTGGGGACCGCCGCGGTGATGCTGGCCGCCGTGACAACGTTCTATCTGTTCACCCCCCTGGGCGGGATCCTGCCGGCCTACCTCCTGGACGAGACGCTCATCATGAACGGCCTGGCGGCGTTCATCTGCCTCACGATAGCCACGGCGGTGGCGGCGTCGACGGCGGGTGTCGACACGGCCCGGCCCCGACCGCCCCCTCACGGCTCGATGTAGGCGTAGAGCGCGCCCTCGGCCTTGAGGGACTCCCCCTCCGTGAGGTTGAGGAAACCCTTCGTCTCGATGAAGACGGGCGCGCCGCAGTCGAGCAGGATGTAGGTGGGGCGGACCTCCGTCACGGTCCCCCGGAGCCTCACGAACCACTCGCGCTTTTCGCCCTCCAGGGGGTGCAGCTCCCGGGGGGAGCCCTGCTTCGCCGTGCCCATGTTGACCCCGTGGACGGGCAGGAGCTCGAAGGCCACATTGTAGTCGGTGAAGGGCTTGAGCTTCCCGCCGTACCTGGGGAAATCCGGCAGGAAGGCGCTGATGAGCGGCTCGGAGTGGTGGAGGGGGTGCCGGGAGAACATCCCGACCGCGCTGTGGGCCAGCCCCTTGTGGCCGATTATCGCGCTGGCGCCCCGGTACTTCCATCCGGACTGGAACCTGTCGCCGCCGACCTCCGCGACCGGGAAGAACGACTGGACGTCCCGGTCCACCGTGCGCAGCACCACCCGGCCGACGCTCACGCGCCTTATCGAGTCCTCGAAGCCGCCGGAGCTTACGCGCTCGTCGGGGGAGTTGGCGGTCTCGAGCATGAGCTCGAAGAGGGCCGTCTCGCCCCTCTTGCCGGTCTTGAACTCGAGCTGGTCGGAGTGCGCCCTCTTTGCCCATTCCCAACCGTATGCCTGCAGGTCCATCGCGGTCGCCCCACTCTGCACGCCGTTTCGGGATATTATCCTTTTCGCACCGGTCCCGGGCGGTGCAGAATAGCCGGTAAGCCTCCCAACACCGATGAATTCTTAGAGAATTACTAATGCACCGAAAGATTCGAATCCCCGGACCTCCATTTCCCATCCAGATGCGCAAGCCCAACACGAAGGCCGGGAACAAACTAGTCCCCGACAATGTCGCACTGATACTGCCGATGCTGCTACAAGGTTGGCTTGAAAACAAAGACTTCCGAGAGCCTCCCGCTTCCTGCCCCCGATGCAAAACCGCAATCAAGCCCTTGGATTGGGTAAAACGTGTCTATGTGCGGGTACTTTCTCTCGATGGGATTCCCCTGGACATCCACGTGAACGTCCGCAGATTCGTATGTGAAAACGGCCATATCTCCATGGCAACGGATGCGTTCTACCCCAATTGCCGCTACGGCAAGAGAATCGTGGACCTGATACTGTATCTCGGTGCCACGAGACCGTTCAACGCCGTGGAGAAGGATCTGGCCGACCTCCGGATTCAGGTGGACCGGGATACCGTCCGGAATTACTTCAAGCGGTTCGGCGAGCGGTCGGCACAGCTGGCCGGGATCAAGGTCTTTGGGGAAGACCAGGCGGTGAATGTCTTGAAGCTGCTGTTCGGTCTGGAGACGGTGGAAGACCTGAAGAGGAAGTATCCCGGAATGCGACTGACAACCGAGAGCGACGAGACGTATCCGGCCAAGAAAGGCGCGCTCAAGAGATACAGGCAAGAGCTGGCAAGATGCCGCCTG
>VGTL01000016.1 GCA_016874675.1 Methanobacteriota archaeon
ACCGAAGGTCGTCCGGGAGCAGGGGGGCAGCGGGCAGCGGGGAGGGAAAGGTATCGGATGCGCGGGAGGGGGACCGAGGCGCGGGGGGTGCGATCTGGCGCCTGAAGCCCGCCGGCGCATTCCTCCTGGGCGTCCTGCGCGGAGCCACGCCCTGCGTGAAGCTCATGGTGCTTGCGCCTTTGCTCATCGCGGTCGGCCCGCTCCACGCGGTCGTGCTGTCTTTGGTCTACTCGCTGGCCTCGTCGGCCTATCCGATAATCGGTTTCCTCCTCGCCTCGTCCCTGTCCTACCTGCCCAGGTACGAGCGGGCCATTAAGGTCGCCGGGGCGGCGGTGATGATCCTCATCGGAGTGTACATGATGGTGAACGAGTCCTTGCTCTATGCGTCGCCGAGGGGGGATTGAGCTGGCGACGCGGCATCTGGCACAAGGCGCAGGGCGCGAGGCGCAGGGGACAGGGAAGGGACCCCGGAGGCGCTGGAAGATAGAGAGCATCCGGCTGGTCACGCAGGTGTTCGGGCTCGTGCTGGGCAACGGGATGCTCATCGGGCTGCCGCTCTTTGGAACCTCCAACGTGCTCAGGCACATCTACTTCCCCAACGCCTCCACGAAGTTCTTCATCAACGCCCCCACCTACGCCACCTTCTACAAGGTCCAGGACACCGTGTACAGCGCCTGGAACTCGATGTACATCGACCTGCTCCTGCCGCTGCTCATCTTCGTGGTGCTGACCATCCTGCTCGGACGGGCCTGGTGCGCCTGGCTTTGCCCCCTGGGACTGCCCCAGGACCTCCTGACCAGGCTCCGGCGCCGGCTGGGCATCCGCCACCTCGAGATAGCCCCCCACCACGCCGACCTCATCCACTCGCTCAAGTACCTGGGCGTGTTCGTCATCGTCTTCTACACATTCGCCCTGGGCGCGCCCGGCTTCAACCTGAAGGCGATGTGGAACGCCCTGCCCGTCCCGTACGAGCAGTTCGACCCCAACCGGGCGATGTACGTGTACGCCCAGATGGCGGTGGGGCTCGCCCCGACCAGCACCTACGTCCCGACGATGTCGGTGCTCATCGCCCTGCTGTTCTTCGGCACGAGCTTCGCGGCGCGCCGGTTCTGGTGCCACATCTGCCCCCAGGGGGCGATGATGGCCCCCCTCAACCATGTCGCGCTCGTGAAGCTGCGCAAGGACCCGGGCAAATGCACCCACTGTCGCATCTGCTACCGGGTTTGCCCTATGGAGATTTTGAAGGTCTACGAGGAGCGCCGGGGCCGCGAGGTCACCTCGGACAAGTGCGTCCACTGCTACCACTGCGTGGACAACTGCCCGGAGGACGGGTGCCTCAGCGTCGAGTTCCTGGGGAAGCGCCTCCTGGGCTCCAGGTACAGGTGCCAGTGCGACGAGGGAGGGTCCGGCGTATGACCGGTTCCGGGAAGGGCGGCAGGGTGCTTCGGTACATGAACGCCGAGATGCTGGAGAGCGCCCGCGCGGCGCGCGGGCGCATCCAGGAGGCGGCCCGCGAGCAGGTGCAGGGGCACCTGGCCGCCATGAGGGCCAACGACCGGCCGCGGGCGATGGCGTACTTCGACGGGATGGCCGACCCGTTCGGAAAGCGCGCCGAGGAGCTCGGGCGGTTCCGGGCCTCCGGGGGGCGCGTCGTCGGGACGCTGTGCTACTTCGCGCCCGCCGAGATATTCGCCGCGTTCGGCGCGGTGCCGGTCCGCTTCTGCTCCGGGCTCTACGAGGCGGTGCACCCCGCCAACGACCTTCTGGGCGACGCCGGCCTGTGCCCGCTCGTCAAGTCCACCCTGGGCCTCAAGATGTCGGGGGCGTCGCCCGTACTGGAGCTTTGCGACCTCGTGGTGGTGCCCACCCCCTGTGACGCCAAGCTCAAGCTCGGGGAGATACTGCAGGACACCGTCGAGGTCCACCTGATGAACCTGCCGGCGGTCAAGGGGACCGAGGAGGGCCGCGCCTCGTGGATGAACGAGATCAAGGGCCTCGTCCGGCGGCTCGAGGGGCTCTACGGGGTCCGGCTCATGCCGCGGATGCTCCGCAAGGCGATAGCCACCTACCAGCGGGCGCAGGCCGCCTGGAGGCGGTTCTCCGCTCTGCGCAGGAAGGGGGGCATCTGGGGCCGGGACGCCCTGCTGGTCGCCCAGGTCTCCTTCCACGACGACATCGCGCGCTGGACGGAGAACGTCAACCGCCTCTGCGACGAGCTCGAGGGACGGCCCCCGGTGGCGCCGGAGGCGGCGCGCATAATGCTCGGGGGCTCGCCCGTGATATGGCCCAACTGGAAGGTGCCCCTCCTTATCGAGGAGTCGGGGGGCATCATAATCGCCGACGAGCTGTGCTCCGGGAGCCGCACGATGTACGACCCGGTGGTCGTCGGGGAGTGGACGATGGAGGGGATGCTCGTGGCCGTCGCCGAGCGCTACCTCGTGCCCTGCACCTGCCCGAGCTTCAGCCCCAACCTCGACCGGGAGGAGAACATGCTCCGGCGGATGCGCGAGTTCGGCGCGGAGGGGGCCGTGTTCCACGTCCTGCGGGGCTGCCACCTCAACAGCCTGGACGCCACGAAGGCCAACGTGGTGCTCCGCCGGGAGCGCCTCCCGATGCTCAAGGTGGAGAGCGAGTACGACGAGGGGGACCTGGAGCAGGTCCGGACCAGGATCGAGGCTTTCATCGAGATGATAAGGGCGCGGAGGGAGCAGTCTGGCTGACCTGGGAGTGGACGTGGGGGCGCTCTGGACGAAGATCGCGCTCGTCGGGGATGGAAAGGTGCTCGCCACCGGCTCGGTGCGGAGCACGATGAGGCCCGCCGGGCCGGCAAGGGAGCTTGCGGACGTCCTCCTGGGGAAGGCGGGCCTTCCGCCCGGCGGCGGGAGGATGGCCGCCACCGGCGTCGGCAGGAAGAACATCCCGGGGGCCTCCCAGCTCACGGACCTCATGGCCTTCTCCCGGGGCGCCCGGTTCCTCCATCCCGCGGCGCGCTTGATAGTCGACCTGGGCGGGCAGGGCGTCCGCCTCATCGAGCTCGAATCCGACGGTACGATGTCCAACTTCACGACCAACGAGAAGTGCTCCACCGGCACCGGGTGCTTCCTGGACATAATGGCGGCGGCGCTGGGCGTGGACCCGGCCCACATGGGCACGGCCTCCCAGAACGCCCGGGAGCCCGCCGTCATCAACACCTCCTGCACTGTCTTCGCCGAGAGCGAGGTGGTGACCCTCGTGGCCAAAAAAAGGCCCAAGGAGGAGATCGTGGCCGGCCTCAACGAGATGGTGGCCAAGAAGGTGGTGGCGATGATCAACCTGGCCGGCACCAAGGGCGACGTCCTGCTCGCCGGGGGCGTGGCGATGAACGCCGGGGTCGTGGCCGCCATCGAGCGCGCTCTCGGGCGCAAGGTGGTGCTCCCGCCCGAGCCCAACATGGTCGGCGCCGTCGGCGCCGCGGTCTCCTTGGGGGGGTCGAGATGAACCGGGTGCCGGGGGCCGGGGGCCGGGGGCCGGGACTGACTCCGGGAGACGGAGACCGGGTCGCGACGCGTGCGTCCCGGCCCCCGGCACCCGGCACCCGGCACCCGGCTTCGGGGGTGCGTTCATGATAACCGCCGGCATCGACCTGGGGTCGACCTACGTCAAGGGAGTGGTCCTCGTGGACGGGGCGGTGAAGGGCTGGGGCGTGCAGCCGACGGGGCCGGACCACGACGAGACGGCGCGCGCGGTGCTGGGCAGCGCCCTCCAGATGGCCGGATTGCGCCTGGAGGAGCTCGGGTACATCGTGTCCACGGGCTACGGGCGGCGCGTGACCTCGCTTGCGAAGGAGACGATAAGCGAGATCTCCGCCAACGCCGAGGGCACGCGCTTTGTCGCCCGGGCCCTGGGCGTGCGGACGATACTGGACATCGGCGGCCAGGACACCAAGGCCATCGCGCTCGACGAGAGGCTCAACATCGACAATTTCGCCATGAACGACAAGTGCGCCGCCGGCACGGGCCGGTTCATCGAGGCCCTGGCCGGGGTGCTGGGCGTCGGCATCGACGACATGGGGCCGCTCTCGCTCAAGAGCCAAAGCCCGCTTCGGATAACCTCGACCTGCACGGTCTTCGCGCGCTCCGAGGTGGTGACCCTGATAGCCGAGGGGAAGCCCAAGGAGGACATCATCGCCGGCATCCACGAGGCGCTGGCCAAGCGGCTGGCGACGATGGCACGCAAGGTCGGGGTGCGAAGGGAGGTCTTCTTCGACGGCGGCCCGGCCCGCAACATCGGCATGCGCGCGGCGCTCGAGAAGGAGCTGGGCGTGACGCTGGTCGTCCCCGAGAGGCCGCAGATAGTGACCGCCACGGGCGCGGCGGTGCTGGCGGCGGCCAGGCTCGCCAAGGCGGGTGGTCAATGAAGCCCTGGCCGCTGGCGGTGGCGGCGGGTCTACTGCTGCTTGCGGCGCTGCCGGCGCCCTCGGCCGCCTCCGGGCTGGAGGTCTCGGTCGTCGGGCACCTGCCCGGCGGCCTGTACCGGGCCGCCTCCGTCCAGACCGGCGATTCCGTCTACCTCCTCGGCGGCCGCGACGCGACCAACGTGACCGCCTCCGTCATCCGCTACGACATCCGGAGCGGCGAAGCCTCCGGGGCGGCGTTCCGGCTGCCCCAGCCCCGGATGAGCGCCTGCGCGGTCTGCGACCGGGGGGTCGCCTACGTCTTCGGCGGCGCCGACGGCGGGCTGGAGCTGGACTCCATCCTCCGGGTCGACACGGCGACCGGCGAGGTGAGCACCCTGGGCGCCCGGCTGCCCTCCCCGCGCATCGGCCTCGCCGCCGCGCTTTTCGGAAACAGCGCCTACCTCTTCGGGGGGCACTCCAACGGGACGAAGATCACCGCGATAGGCCGGTTCAACCTCCTGACCGAAAACCTCAGCCTCATGGGGGCCTCGCTCCCGTCGGGCCGGGCCGGGATGGGGGTCGCGGCCGCCCGGGGCGGGATCTTCCTTTTCGGCGGCAAGACCGACCCCGGGGCCTCCGACGAGGTCCTCTTCTTCGACCCGGCCAACGACACCCTCTCGGTCCTCCCAGGGCGGCTGCCCTACACCGTGTACCATCTGCCCGCGGTGTCGTTCGGGGGCAAGGTCCTCCTCATCGGCGGCAACGCCCAGCAGCCCGGGTGGAACGTGTCCCGGGCCACCGACACCATCATCGAGTTCGACCCGTCCACCGGGTCGTCCTCCGTACTCCCCCTGAGGCTCCCCTCGCCCCGCGAGAGGGCCTCGGCCGTGCCCGTCCGGAGCCGGGTGCTGGTCTTCGGGGGGCAGGAGGGCGTCTCGGCGCTGGACGAGATCGTGGCGATCGGGCCCCCGGCGGGCAGGGACGAGCGCGGCACGGCGCTCTGGGTGCTGGCGCTCTCCGCGGGGATGCTCGTGCCCGTGGCGGCCATCGCGCTGGTCGCCCGGAGGCGGCGATGAACGCGCACCTGCTTCCGCTGGCCTGCGTCTACTTCCTGGGCGCCTGGGTGCTCCTGCCGCTGGGCTGGCAGGTGTCGCTGGCCTATGGACTGTACGTGATAGCGAGCAACCTGATCTTCATGGTCACGATATGCACCTCGTGCGCCAACTTCGGCCTCAGGCGCTGCGAGTCGGGCTACGGGCCGGTTGCCGCCCGGCTGGCGGGACGGGGCCGCCCGGAGGACTTCCCGAGGCGCTTCAGGCTCTACATCCCCCTCGTGGCGGCGGGGTGGGTGCTGCCGGTCCTCGGCGGGCTGGTCGTGCTCTACCGGTCCCTTTGGGGGCTGCGCGACATGGTGTTGGCGCTCGTGCCCGTCCTGGTCTTCTCGATAATGGCGTTCGTGGTCATGCCGCGAAGCTCCCGTGACAGCTGCTCCCGCTGCGCCCAGAGGGACAGCTGCCCGGGGACGCGCTTCACGCTGCCCGGGAGGGAGAAGGGCGCATGAGCGGCGACTTCGTCTCCCGCATCCGCCACCCGTGCTTCGCGGAGGCGATGCACTCCCGGGTGGGGCGAGTCCACCTGCCGGTGGCGCCGCGGTGCAACATCAGGTGCCGCTACTGCGAGCGGCGGGTGGGCGAGTTCTACCACTCCCTCCGGCCGGGCATCGCCTACCGGGTCATCCGGCCAAAGCAGGTGGAAGGCTTCATCCGGGCCGCGCTGGAGGAGTGCCCCTCCGTGGAGGTGGCGGGGGTCGCCGGCCCGGGCGAGCCCCTCTTCAACCCGGAGACCTTCGAGGCCCTGCGCATCGCTGGGCGGGCCTTCCCGGGAATGCGGCTCTGCGTCTGCACCAACGGGCTGCTTCTCCCCGGAAAGGCCGGAACGCTCCGGCGGCTGGGCGTCGATTTCCTGACGGTGACGGTGAACGCCGCCACCCCCGCTACGGCGGCGCGCCTCTACTCGTGGGCAAGATACCGGGGAAATCTCCTGCGGGGCGAGGGCGCGGCGGCCATTCTGGTGAAAAACCAGTTCCTGGGCCTGGAGAGGGCGGTCTCGGCCGGGATGGAGGTGAAGGTCAACACCGTCCTGGTGCCGGGCATCAACGACGGAGAGGTCGCCGCGATCGCAAAGCGGGCGGGAGCGCTGGGGGCGCGCGTCATGAACGTGATGCCCCTCATCCCCTCGGGCGAGTTCACCGGCAGGCGGGCGCCGACCTGCGGGCAGCTGGGCTCGGCTCGCCGCGAGTGCGAGCGGGTGCTGCCGGTGTTCCGCCTCTGCAAGCAGTGCCGGGCCGATTCCTGCGGGATACCGGGCTCGGACATGGAGCACATTCCACGGAGTATCAGCGAGGTATGTGAAAGGTGACATCATGACGAACGGTGGGATCCATAGGGCCAAGCGGATGTGGACCGGCAGTGCGTGGAGGAGGCTTCTGGCGATGGCGATGGCGCCGGTGCTGTTTTTACAGCTCCTGGCGCTCCCGGCCGCCACGGGCGAGGGGGGCCGGGACGGGGCGCCGTTCGTGGCGTCCTCCACCGGCCTGCCCACCACCGCGAACTACTACGGGACGGCCTTCGGCGACTTCAACAACGACGGCAAACTCGACATCGTCGGCGCCGCCGAGAGCTCCGGATGCAAGGTCTACCTGGGCGACGGCAAGGGCAACTGGAGCGCGGTGGCGAGCCACCCCGCCGCCAGCGGCGCGTTCAGCGACGTGCGCGTCGGGGACATGGACAAGGACGGCAACGCCGATATCGTCGTGGCCACCACCGGGATAAAGTACTACAGGGGCAACGGCGCCGGGGGGTTCACCGACGCCACCTCGGGCTCGGGCCTGCCGACCACCGACACCTGGCGGGGGATCGCCATCGCGGACGTCAACAAGGACGGCAACCCCGACATAGGCGCCACGAGCGGCTACGGCTCCACGAAGGGCATCGCGGTCTACCTCGGCGACGGCACCGGCAAGTTCACCTCGGGCTCGTCGGGCCTCCCGGGGAACCAGGACCGCGACAGCTCGATTGTGTTCGCCGACTTCAACGGCGACGGCAACCTGGACCTTGCGGCCGGAGGCGCAGCGCGCGTTGCGGTCTACAACGGCAACGGCGGCTCGGGCGGGGCCATGAGCTGGACGCTGGCCACCGGCACCGGGCTGCCTTCCGAGCGCTACAGCGGCGTCAACGCCACCGACTTCGACAAGGACGGCGACCTGGACCTCCTGCTCACCGCTTACAACGCCGGCAGCGGCGTGGGCGCCCGGGCCTACAAGAACGTCAACAACGGGGCATCCTGGACTTCGTCGTCCACCGGCCTGAACACATCGGACGACTTCCTGGATGTCTCGTACGCGGACTTCGACGGCGACGGCAACGTCGACATACTGACGGCCGGCAGCTACAGCGACTCCTCCGGCATCGCGATATTCTACGGCGACGGGACGGGCTCCTGGACCTACAACGCCACGAACCTCCCCCGGGGCTACCGGTGGGTCGGCTCCGACGTCGGCGACTTCAACAACGACGGCACGCCCGACTTCGTGATGGGCAGCTACAGCAACCGGGGCATCGTCGCCTACAAGAACGACCGCCACGCGCCCCCGCCCCCGCCAATGCCGCGGATATCATTGCTGGAGCCGCTGGGCGGGGCGGTCTGGAGCGGAGGGAGCGTCCGGTCCATCGGCTGGAACGCCTGGAACGGCACCCCGCCCTACAACGTCACCCTGGCCTACCGGGTCGGGGCGGCGCCCGCTGTGACGATCACCGGCCCGACGGTCCAGGCGGGAAACGGCACGGGCAGCTACGACTGGACCCTCCCGATGCTCAACTCCACCGACGTCCGCGTCGTAGTCAGCCTGGACGACGCAAACGACCTGACGGCGCTGAACACGAGCCCCGCCGCTTTCGAGATCGATTCCTCGGCGCCGACCGTATTCCCCGTGGCGCCGCCCGACGGTGCCCGGGGGGTCTCCCCCGCGACCTCCGTGCGCATCCGCTTCAGCGAGCCCATGAACCGCACCGCCGCCGAGGCCGCGGTGTCGATTTCGGGCAACGGCACCCCCTCGCTGGGCGCCCCGGCCTGGGCCGGGAACGACGCCGCCTTCCCGACATCGGGCCTGCGCCTGGCCTCGAGGTACGACGTGACCGTTGCGGCGAGCGCCCGCGACGACTCCGACCCGGGGAACCCCCTGGCGGCGCCGCTCCTCTACTCGTTCAACACCTCCGACGCCCCCATCCCGGCCGTGTCGCTGTTCTCGCCGCTGGGCGGGGAGACCTGGCTCGCCGGCAGCGTGCACGAGATCGGCTGGGACGCCGCCGGAGGGACCGGCGCCCTCTCCATCACTCTCGAGTACACCGTCGACGGAACCGGCGGCGCCTGGAAGGTCATCTCCGAAAACGAGACCAACGACGGGACCTACTTCTGGACCGTGCCCGGGGAGCCGTCCACCGACTGCTACGTCCGGGTCACGGTGACGGACAGCTTCGACCCGCCCAAGAGCGCCCAAGACGTCTCGGACGCCCCCTTCACGATAAAGGAGGCCCCGGCGCCCCTGGGAGTGAGCCTGGTGTCGCCCAACGGCGGGGAGATCTGGAAGGCCGCCACCGTCCAGAACCTGACCTGGGACACCACCGGCGGCAACGGCGCCCGCACTGTGACGCTTCAGTACTCGACCGCCGGCCAGGGCGGCCCCTGGACCGAGATAATATCGGGCGAGAACGACACCGGCCGGATGGCCTGGCTGGTGCCCGACGCCGCCTCGGCCGACTGCTTCGTCCGGGTCACCGTGAGGGACAGCTACAGCCCGCCCCAGACAGCCTCCGACGCCGGCGACGGGGCGTTCACGATAATTGGCGTCCCGGCCCCTCTCAACGTCAGCGTCCTGTCGCCCAACGGGAGGGAGAACTGGACCGTCGGGACGGTGCACAGCCTCACCTGGAACGCCTCCGGCGGTGTGGCGCCGCTCACGGTCCGGCTGGAGTACTCCACCACCGGCCAAAACGGCACATTCAGTCTCATCTCCTCGGGCGAGCCCAACGACGGGACCCACTCCTGGACCGTCCCGGACACGCCCTCGGCCGACTGCTACCTCCGCGTGACGGTGAACGACAGCGACGACGAACAGCGCGCCGTTTCGGACCTGAGCGACCGATCGTTCACCATCGCCCGGCCGTTCGTGGACACTGTCGCGCCGATCGTCCAGATCACCGCGCCCGCGGACGGCTCCGTGGTCGGCGGGGTGGTCCGGGTGGAGGTGACGGCGAGCGACAACGTGCGCGTGACGCGCGTCGAGGTGTTCATAGACGGCCGAAGCTTCGTCAACTTCACCCAGTCGCCGGACGGCGCCAACTGGAACACCCGGGCCGCCCGGGACGGGACGCACGTCATAACCGCCAGGGCCTACGACGCCGCCGGGAACGTCGGCGAATCCTCGGCGGTGACCGTGACCGTCCGCAACGCCCGGCCGGCCGACGACGGCAAGGGCTTTCTGGAGCAGAACGGCCTGACCGTCCTCGCGCTGGTCATAATAATGATCGCGGTCGTGGCCCTGGCCATGATGATGCGCCGGAGGCCGGGGGGCGCGGCGAGCTCGGGCGTCCCGGCGGAGGGGGAGGGGCCCGCCCCGGGACCTTCGGACCGGTCGTAGAAAGGCCCCCCGGGCACCGGTCCCCGTCCCGGCCGTCCGGCCGCTCAGCCGTCCCCGCCGGACTTCCCTGGCGGGCGCTCCTCGGCCCGGGCCTCCCCCTGGGCCCGGAGTACACTCCCCCGCACGGCCAGCGCGGCGGCCACCGCCGCCAGAACGAGCGCCAGGGCGACCCAGCAGGGCAGGTCGTTTTGGGTGGTAGCGCCCTCCTTGACCCGCAGGACGAAGGTCACCTCGCGGGCCGTGCCGTCCTCGCCGGTCACAGTGACGTTCAGCCGGTGCATCCCCGCCGGGGCGTCGAGGTCCGGCCGCACGTGGAGCACCACCTCTTTCGCCGAGGAGCGGTTCACCGCGGCCGAGCCCGCCTCCGGGGAGATCCAGCCGGCGCGCCTGCCGGCCGGCGCCACCGTGAGGACCTCGGCCGAGTTCCCGAGGTTGTTCAGCACCAGCGTGAAGTCGACGGCCCTCCCGGGGAGGGTGGTGGCGAGCGCCGGCACCACGCCGGCGGTGAAGTTGTGCAACCGCAGCACGTTGACCGTGAGCACGAGCCTCCGGGCCCGGCCGGCGCCGTCGGAAAGGGCCACCGC
Organism: Methanobacteriota archaeon; assembly: GCA_016874675.1. GTDB lineage: Archaea > Thermoplasmatota > DTKX01 > VGTL01 > VGTL01 > VGTL01. The sequence continues at coordinate 10,655 of VGTL01000016.1, forward strand.
GAGGTCGACCGCGCCGGCGGCCGCGTCGGGCGGGACCGAGATGGTCAGCGCGGTGCGGCCCAGCCCCAGGTAGGGCAAATTGACGGAGGGCGACCCGACGGAGACGGCCCAGCCGGGCGGCCCGCCCTCCACGGAGCAGGTGGCGACGTCGGGGCCGTTGCCCTCGTTCCACACGCGCAGCTCGGTGGTCCCGGCGGCGCCGGGCATCACCGGGACTATCGCCGGCAGGAGCTCCCCGCGGATGCGGTGGACCTGGTTCACGACCACGGTGGCCACGGCGAACCGGGAGACCTCCGGGTCCTGGGCCGAGACGGCCTCCACCCCGACAAGCAGGGTCGTCCAGGCCTGCTCCCGGGGCGAGACGGGCACCGAAAGCCGCGCCCGGGCGCTCTGGGCCATGGGGACGGCGGCCTCCAAGGCCGAAAGCTCCCCGGGGCTCTCCGCCGAAAGGTGCACTGTCTCGAACGTGTTGCCGGTGTTGACGACGGTCAGGTCGAACTCGCCGGTTTCCCCGGGGTCGACGTACCTCGTCGGCGGTTCCAGGGAAAGCGTGAACTTGGCCATGCGGCCCACGGTGGCCCGAAGCCCCAGCCGGTCCTGCGCCGCCCGGTCGGTCACCGAGGCGGCGAGCACCGCAAGCGACTGGCTCTCGTTGGCCGGGCTCCCGGCCGGGGCGCGCGTCACCACCGCCGCCTCGACCGTCGAGTTGAACGGCAGCAGGAAGTGCTGGGGCTCGATGTAGGTGTTCCAGCGGCTGCCCCCGACCGGCGAGAGCGTCACCTCGTCGTCCCCGTTGCCCCGGTTGGCCACTGTGACCGGGAAGGAGGCCAGGGAGCCCGGGTCGACGGTGAGCTCGGGGAACGGGCAGGAGAGCTCCAGCGCGAAGCGCTGGCGCAGGCGCGTGAAGGTGGTGTTCTCGGCGGACAGGGAGGGCATCTCGGTGGACTGCGCCACCACCGTCACGGCGCCCTCGGAGCCCCCCAGGGCGTCCGCCGGCGGCGTCACGGTGAGCCCGAGCTGACGCTCGCGGCCCGGGTCCAAACCGAAGAGGCCGGCGTCCAGCGTCGCCTCCCATCCGGGGGGCGCCCGGGCCGAGACCGCCAGCCGCTCGGGGACGTTGCCGAGGTTTCGGAGCCGGAGGGCGAAGAGGGCCGGCTGGCCCGAATCCACGGTCTTTCGGTTCTCGGGGCAGGTGAGCTCGAGGGCGTGCAGCCGGGGGACGACCAGGCGGCACTCGACGGAGCCGCTGGTGCGGGCGTCCTGCCGCGACCGGGCGGTGACCGTCACGGTGCAGGAGTCGCCCGGCAGGGCGTCCGGCGGCGCCCTCACGGTGAGGTTCAGCGGCCGGGACTCCAGGCTCCGGAGGGCCGCCTCGGAGAAGCTGAGGCCGAACGTCCAGCCGGGGCGGTCGGACCCGGCGCTCAGGTCGTAGGTGTCGGGCACGTTGCCGGCGTTCGCCATGCCCAGCCCGAACGTGGTCAGGGCGCCGGCCGTGGCGTTGCGCGTCACCTCGTGCCCGCCGTAGGTGTCGGCCTCGGCCGAGTAGATGTCGACCCCCAGATGGACCGGCACGTCGGCCAGCCACTCCACCGCCTGGAGGCCGTAGAGCTCGTTGTCGCTGTCGAAGAGGTCGTAGTCGTCGTCGGTGTCTCGGTTCTCGTCGGTCTCGAAGGTGTTGGTGTCGGCGACGACGACCACGCGCCCCGCGCCGGCCGTGGTGTTGGAGGGGATGGCGGCGGAGACGATGCATCCGGGCGCCTGGACGTAGTCCCCGAAGCCGTCGTAGTAGTAGGTGTCGGAATCCGTGGTGATGAGCGGCACGGCCTCGTCGGGCAGCTCCGAGAAGTAGTCCGTGCGGTAAAGCTCGACGCGGCTTATATTGTTCATGATCGGGTGGTCGCCGAGGTTGCCCCGGGCCCGCTCGAAGTAGATGAAGCTGTTGGCGTCGTCCGGGCCGGGCGACGGCTGTCCCAGCGTGTCGTTGCGCAGGTTGTGCGTCGGGTCCTGCATCTTCCTCTGGGCGAAGCCGATGCCGAATTTTTCGGCCACCGGGAATATGGCCGGCGGGAAGGTGGTGTGGTCCCCTATGAGGAACAGGCCGCCGCCGTTGCGGACGAACCTGAGTATCGCCTCGGTCTCGTCGGCGGTGTAGGGCGCGCTCACCGTGCCGTCGGTGCTCAAGCCCTGCGAGCACACGATGACCAGCACCTTCACCCCCGAGAGGGCGTCGGCGTCGAGGTACCGGTAGGCGCCGTAGTCGAAGGTCCTCACGGTCATCCCGGCTTTCTCGAGCACCCGGGCGAAGGCGGCGTAGGCGCCCCTGGGCTCGTTGCCGGAGGCGTAGCCGGCGGGGTTCTCCGGGTTCACCGTGTACACCGGGAAGTGGGCCTCGTCGAAGAGGACCACCGCGTCCTCCGGGACGAAACGGCCGCCGGCCGGGCCTTCGGCGCCCGGGCCGCCGGCCGGGAGGGCGAGCGCCGGCTGGACGATGAGGATGGCAAGGGCCAGTGCCGCCGCCGCTCTGCCGGCCATGCCCGTTAACCATGAGACGGGCTCGATATAAAGATTTTGGAAATGTATTCAATGCTCCCCGGGCTGGCAGCAGTGGGCGTCCTCGTACTGGACCGTCACGTAGGTGATGTCGTACTCGTCCCTCAGCATCCCCTGCACGCTCCTCGTGATCGCGTCGCGGTCCCTCTGGCCCTCCCCGTCTATCACGAGGTGGGCGCTGAAGGCCCGCACGTTCGAGCACAGGCTCCAGATGTGCATGTCGTGGACGGTGCCCACGCCGGGCGTGGAGAGAAGCCTCCTCTCCACCTGGCCGCAGTCGATGTCCCGGGGAGTGCGCTCGAGCAGGATGTCCACCGCGTCCCGGACCAGCCGCCCGGCGCCGTAGAGTATGAGCGCCCCGATGAGGACGCTCAGCGCCGGGTCCACGCGGCGCTCTCCGGTCGTCAGGATGACCCCGGCGCCGACGATGACCGCCACGGACGAGCCGGTGTCGCCCAGTATATGCAGGTAGGCGCCGCGCACGTTGATGTCGCGGTGGCCGTGAAGGAGCCAGACCCCGGCCACGTTGGCGACCAGGCCTATGCCGGCCACCAGGAGCATCTCGGCGGCCCGGACCTCCGGCGGGGCGAGGAACCGGCGGTAGGCCTCGTAGAATATGACGACCGAGAGCGCGATGAGCGTGAAGGCGTTCACGAGCGCGGCCAGGATCTCCGCCCGGTGCATTCCGAAGGAGGACCGTCCCTGTGCCGGGAGCCGGCAGAAGCGGGCGGCGTAGAGCGCGAGCCCCACTGCGAAGATGTCCAGGAAGACGTGCCCTGCATCCGACAGGAGCGCCAGGCTGTTGGCGAGCCAGCCGCCGATGAGTTCCGCGGCCAGAATGACGCTGCTTATCCCGATGGTCAGCCAGAGCCGGCGCTCCGTCGAGGGGCCGCCGCCCCCCGCCCCTGATGCCGCCTTGGGTTGCTCGGCCACTGCCCGGTCCCCGCGCGCTCGCCGCAACCGGATGCGGCACGGCGATATTCAATCTTGTGCGCCAAAAGGTTATTGGGCCCGGGCGGCGTTGGTCCGTCCATGTACAGGCTGGGCTGCAAGGCGTGGCTCGAGAGGGACGGCCGGTTCGTGCTCAGCGAGGGGCGGGCGGCCCTGCTGCGGGCCGTCGGCAGGCGCCAAAGCCTACGCGAGGCGGCCGCCGGGCTCGGCATCTCCTACCGCCACGCCTGGGCGATGCTGCGCCGCACGGGCCAGGCGGCCGGCGAGCCGGTCATCCGCAGCGAGCGGGGGGGCAAGGGGCGGGGCAGGACCGTGCTGACCGAGGCGGGGGAGAGGGCCCTGCGCGCCTACGATTCGGAACTGGGGCGGCTCCAGCGGACGAGGGGACCGTGGCTGACCGTGGACGCGGTCATCGAGAGGGAGGGGGCGCTGCTCCTGGTCAGGCGCGGCCGGCCCCCGTTCGAGGGGATGCACGCCCTGCCGGGGGGCTTCGTGGAGGCCGGCGAGACCGTGGAGGAGGCCGTGGTGCGCGAGGTGCGCGAGGAGACCGGGCTCCGCACGCGCGTGGCGGGGCTCCTGGGCGTCTACTCGGACCCGGAGCGCGACCCCCGGGGCCACACCGTGTCGGCCGTCTTCGTCCTGGAGGCGACCGGGGGGAGGCTCAGGGGCGGCGACGACGCCGCCGAGGCCGCGTTCTTCGATATTGGCAAGCTGCCGCCGCTGGCGTTCGACCACGACAGGGTGGTGACGGACTACCTCAAAACGCACCGGGCCTAGTCCTGGCCCAGTATCCAGCGGACCGCCGAGAGGAAGTCCTCCCCGACGAAGTCGGGCCTGAACGGCCAGCGCCCCATATCGGCGAGGGTCTTTTCGCGGTTCTTCGGCTCCGGGACCAGGGCCGTCCGGGCCCCTATCCTCTTTCCGGCCTCGACGTCCATGCCCATGTCCCCGATGACGAACGAGCGCGCCGGGTCTATGCCGTGGTCGCGGATGGCCCGCTCGAACATCGCGGTCTTGGGCTTCCGGCAGTCGCAGCCCTCGTCGGGCCGGTGGGGGCAGAAGTAGAGCCCGTCGATGGAAGCGCCCCCATTCGCCAGGTCCGCCCTCATCTTGTCGTGCACCCTCCCGAGCGCTCTCTCGTCGAAGAGCCCGCGGCCGATGCCCGACTGGTTCGTGACGACGATTATTAGAAAGCCCCTCTCCCGCAGCAGCCGCAGCCCCTCCGCCGCGCCCGGATATAACCGGTAGCCGGCCGGGTCGCTGAGGTAGTCTATGTTCACGTTCAGCGTCCCGTCGCGGTCGACGAAGACGGCCTTCCTGCCGCCCTGCGCCCTGCCTGAACTCCCCGGACTGAAGTCCGGGGCATCTACGCCTTGCATACTGACGCTCCTCGGGCTGAAGCCCGAGGTCTCACTTGCCCCGGCCGTCCCCGGCCCTTATCGACGGCCGGACGTGCTCGACGCCCTTGCCCTTCCAGCGCAGGCCCCGGCCCTTGTGGCCGGCCGAGGTGAGGCCCCGGAAGGCGCGCGAGCGGTGCTGCTTGTCGGCGATCCACGCTATCTTGGGATCGGCGAGCACCGCCGGGTGGGAGACGTCGACCAGTAACACCTCGAAGAACTTGTGCCGGCCGTCCTGCCCGACCCAGTAGGAGTTCAGGACCTCCATGTTCGGGTAGTGCCTCTGGGTCCTCTCCTCGGCGATGCGCTTGATGCTCTTGGACATCGTTATGCTCAGAATGCCCTTGGAGCGCGGCTTTCTGCCCTTGCGGATGGCGCGCTTGCGGAGGCCGCCGCGGCGCACCCGGGTGCGCACGATTATGAAGCCGGGCTTGGCGCGGTACCCCAGCGCCCGCGCGCGGTCCAGCCTCGTCGGCCTGTCTATGCGGTTGAAGACCGGGTCCGACCGCCACCGTATCATGCGGTCCCAGCGGAGGTCGCCCACGTATCCCTTGTCGGACCTGTGCCACGCTTCCCCTATGTACTTGTACAGGCTCTTGGCCATGTTCCCTCACCCCTTTTTGGCGAATTCGCCCCCTTCCCGGGGGCACACCTTCGCGCCAGTGACGGTGATTCGGGGCCCCTGGCCCCGGCCCGGGGTCCATGAGGGATGGTGGATATAAAGACTTCGATGATTGGGTTTTAATACCACGAACGCCAATCCTTTTGCGCAGATGCCCGAGGCCCCCAAGATAATCAAGGAGATCCGCCGGGCGGTGGAGGCGCGCCCCCCGCCCGAGGCCATCCAGCTCGACGGCGTCGACCTCGCCGAGTGGGACCTGACGGACGACTGGGTCGAGCTCTACATCTCCCACAACTGCTTTCAGAAGATGGTCAACCACTGCAACGCCTACAGGGATGAGGCCATGGAGGTCATGGGGCTGCTCCTGGGCGACGTCTTCCAGTGGCGCAACCGCATCTACACCGTGGCGGAGGACACCGTCGCCGCGGACGTCGAGGACAGCACCGCGACCTCCGTGCGCTTCGGCAACCGGGGCCTGGATGAGGTGGCCCGGGCCCTCGACGAGATGGAGTACGAGTACCTCATCGTCGGGTGGTACCACTCCCACCCCGGCTTCACCACCTTCCTTTCGGACAAGGACCTCGAGACGCAGAAGAAGAACTTCAGCAAGCCCTTCCACGCCACCATAGTGATAGACCCGGTGAACCGCCAGTTCCGCTCCTACAAGGTGATAGACGACCAGTACATCGAGAAGCGGTTCCTGCTCTACGAGGAGAGCGCCCTGGAGAGGGAGCTTTCCGACAGGCGGAGGCTGGAGATTATGGCCTACCTGGCCTCGCTGGTCCGGAAGGGCCCCGCCGGGGGCGAGCGCCAGGCGGCGCCGGCCGTGCCCAACCCCAAGGCGGCGGACACCAGCCACCGCCTCTCCATGGAGGTCCGGCAGGCCATCCAGACCGACATCCAGAGGATGATAGACGAGCGGAACAGGCAGCTGGAGAGGCGGAAGAAGGACTGAGCGGGCGGTCCCTCAGCGGCCCCCGTCCTCGCCCGCCTTCTCGAGCATCGCCCGTATCTCGGCCACGGCGTCGATATCGTCCCGGTCCGTCACCTGCTTCATCGCGCCCTTGAGCTTGTGCGATTCGAGCTCCTTATTAAGGTCAGTCTTGAGCTCCGCAAGCATCCCCGTCAGCATCAAGACGGAATCGCTCGATACTAAAAACTCCAGGAAGCTCATCTCCGGTATTATACGGACGCGGACGACCAGTTTGTCAGGCCGGCCCTTCGCCTTCCCGTAGTACCACGCCTCCGCCCGGAACGGCCGGTCCTCCTTGAACTCCCGCACCAGCCGCACGTCGTGGTGCTGGACCGCCGCCTTGCCGATCTCGAAGGCCTTCTCCGGGGTCATCGTGGCGGGTATCGTGAATACCTTGGAATCCTTTCTGTCTAGTTGCTCGGCGGCCATGCGCTTGAGCATCGCCGTGTTGATGTTCTCCTCGGTGAACAGGATGGGGCAGACGACGGATGTGAGCTTCCGGGGCATCTTGATGGTTTCCAGGTTGCCGTGGGCGTCCTTGAATGTCAGAACGCCTTCCAGGAATGATTCCGTGCATATCTGCGGGTCCAGGAAGAAGGCCATTGTCTTCTTTTCCTGCGGCTCCAGTATGCCCAAGACCACCTCGTCGCCCTTGCACTCGAGCGCCGGCTCGATGTGATCAAGGCGGAGCATATTCTCGTTGTATATGAGTTTGAAGGTGGTCTTCGTGACCACGGTCGTCATGTTGTTCTTGGCCGCCACCTTCAATCGCACGAACCCCTGGTAGAACTCCACCTCGCTCTTAAGCGATATATCGGCCTTTGGTTTTTCAGCGGGCTTTTCCTCGGCTACCTTGTACGCCCCCAGCTCCGACAGGAACCTCTTCGCGCCCGCAAGGTCTTTCGCATCCCCTTCCCAGACTTCCAGCACGGGGCCATACTCGCTCTCCACATTCCTGACCGCGGCCTTCATCTCCTCCCGGAATCCCGCCGGCTCCCCGCCGGTTATGACGACGGCTATGATGACGAACTTGCCCTTCTCCAGGAGTATCTTGTCGCCCCCGAACTCCATCGACCCGAGCTCGCTCCCGCTGCCGCGGCCCATGCTGTCCTTCACAAAGGCCTGGAGCGCCGTCAGCATCGACGTGAATATGTCCACATCCATGTCCGCCTTTATCCGCCGCGTCGTGTGCTGTATCAGCCGCCCGTCGTTGTACATCAGGAAGATGTCCTCGATGGCGAAGCCTTTCGGGGCGCTCGTGGTCCCCGCTCCCAGCCCTGATGCGGCCGCCTTCTTGCGCCGGGACAGGGCGAGGGCCGCCACCCCCGCGACCACGATGACCGCCAGCGCCAGAAGCAACCACTCGGTGGTTCCGAGGCCGGCCGGCTTGGCCTCGCTCGCAGTAGTGAACGACCAGTCCACATCCTTTTCCAGCGGGTTCCCGTCCACATCCGCGGCCGTCTTGGTCACGGTCACATGGTAGGCCGTCCCGGCCCGGAACCTCTTCACCGGAGTGAATGTGAAGATCTTCCCTTCCTCGTCATAGGTCCAGTTGCCCTCAACTGACGGGGAGATCCGGAACGCGGCCAGAACCGAGGCCGCGTCCATCTGCCGGTCGAAGGCCAGGACCAGCTGGGCGTTCGTGCGGACGCCCTCTCCGGCCAGTGATCTGGTCAGAAGGCGCGGATTCCCGGTCATCCGGACGCCCACGGTAAAGCCCAACACGAAATCGTCGGCCACGCCGTCGGCCTTCCCGTTGCCGTTCCCGTCCAGAGGGTTTGCTCCCTCGTCCCTGGCGGCCGTGGTTATCGTGAGCTTGTAGGTCCCGTTCGCAAAACCGCCGGAGGGCCTGAACTGCACGGCGAATGTCCGGTTGTTCATCCATTGCCACGAGCCCGCCACGTTGGGCGTTATCGAGCAGAACGAGCCCGGCTCCGCAAGCGCCATCGCCTCGCTGAACATTATCGTGATGTTCTTCCAGCGGTCCACGCTCGTGGCCCCGTTCGGCGGATCCGCGAACACTATTGTCGGGGGGACCCTGTCTATCTCGCCGGGAGATAGCGTCGTGAAGCTCCACCTGAACGGCCAGAACAGGTTCTTGCCCGAAATGCTCTTCGCGCCGGTCCCGACGGTCGCGTTGTAGGTCGTCTCGGGCGCCAGCGGGGAACGCAGGAAATACGTGAAATTGAACCTGACCGAATCGTTGGAGCTCTCGAAACCTCCGATGTCGACCGGCGGATCGAATACGAGCGCGGAGAATACGGACTGGGAGACCATCTCTCGGTCGAACGACAGCTGGATGGCGGGGTTCAGCGGCGTTCTGGGGCCCTTGGGCGACCACCCGATTATCCTGGGGGTGCCTGGAGGGATTTCTACATGGACGGTGAATTTCCAGACCGAGAGACCCGTCCCGTTCTCCTTGCTGTCGTTGGCGATCACTGCCCAATAATACGTTGTGCCGTTGGTGATGTTCCCGGTGTCCAAGGTCGTCTCGTTCGTCCTTGCGAAGACAGGGGGCAAGCCGGACAGGTTGAACCCGACCTCGGCCAGAAACACGAAATAGGTCAGCTTGTCCCGGTCGGCGTCCGTCCCGGTCCAGCTGAGCTGGGTCGACATCGTGGTCACGGTTGCCCCGTCGGCCGGCTCAACCAGCGTCACCTCCGGTGGGTGGTTCGGCGGCGGCGGCGGCGGGATATCGACCCGGAACATGAAGACACTCGGCAGGGTGCTGTTCTCCTTGCCGTCGTCGGCGATGACCGACCAGAAGTAGGTGGCCTTGTTCGTCAGGTTGTCTACCGTGACGCCGGTCTCGTTCGTGACCGCACGAACGTCGGGAAGGGAATCGAGGTAGAACTCTTCGAAACCCAAAAAGACATAGTATTTCAACGGGTCCCGGTCTTCATCGCTCCCGTTCCATTCGAGCCTCACGGAACTGGAATTCACGGTACTGGCGTAGTCGGGCCGGAGAAGCTGCACGGCCGGCGCGTGGTTGGGGTGGAAGATGTTGAACACCGGCGAGATGGCTTCCGCAACGAGCGGGATGGTCCTGTTGTCGTCCCGGGCGACAATCCTGATGCGGTACATGCCGGTGCGAGCCGAGTTTGTGTCCCAATCGTATCTGCTTGCGTTGGCCGGCCAGTCCGGTTTGAGAGGGGTGCTCTTGTTGTCCTTGTCGATAAGATATATGTCGACAAATAGAGTATCACTGTCCGGGTCCAGGGCTTTCCAGGCTATTCCACGTTGACCGGTCCAGTTGCTTGCGGCGTTCGGAGAGGTTATTGTCACATTGTGAAGAAGGTTGTATCTGATTTTGATGCTCTCCAACAAAGGCGAGAGCCATTTATTCGAGGTGTTCATGAAGACCCGGTACTGCATCCACCTGCTCTTGTTGTGAAAAGAGGGAATCGCCTCGCCGCTCTTGTTGAAAAAGGTATCCGTTTTCCCGTCGGGACCGGTGAAGGAATTGTTGATCAGCGCGTCGCTCGTCGCGCCGCTCCGGAATTGGATGCCAATTTTGGTCTTTTCGGGAAGGATTGCCCCCCAGGAAATGTCGCCGAAAAAGGCCGTACCGCGGGTGTCTATTATAGGTGAGGTGTAATTGCCCGCATCGCAATAGAACTTCATATCGAAAATCCAGTTGTCTGATTTGATTTCCGCATTATCGTCAGTTCCGCCGAATAGGAGGATCGTCCGTCTTAGCTTGTCGTAGACAATCGTATGGGAATATCGGGCGGGAGGTGCCATGATCGATTTGATTTCACTCCACGTATTTGTGGTCAGGTTGAGGCACCAGGTATCATTGACCGTACTGGAGTAATATCCACCATATCTTATGACTTCATTTCGATCGTTATCGTAAACGATGGAGAAGGATTGTCGTTTTGGGGGCTCGGTGGCTTCATACCTCGTCCAGGTATTATTTGTGAAATCGTACTTGCGGGTATCGAAGTTATAGGTAAAAAGAAGGACCTCGCCTGTCGATTCAATATAGATCATTGAACTTGATTTATCCCGGAAGTTGGTCGAAGGTGCCATATCGGTCCAGGTGTTGGTTGTCAGGTTGTATTTCCAGGTAGCGGTACTGTAATCATCGCTGGCCTGAAGCATCATCTCCCCGGTCCTGGTGTTGTACACCATCGTTGGTACCAATCCGGCCGGTGGCGATGTGGTTGGATTCTTATTGGTCCAATTGTTGGTCGAAAGGTTATACGAAAATGTCGACGTAAGGGCGTCACCGGGCCGGGAATTGTAAAGGACCATTTCCCCGGCCCGGCTGTCGTACGCCATGAATCTTCCTGCCGAATACGATGGCCTGTATGCAAACACCGGCTCGATTCTGCGATCGTGTCCTCTGGGGCTCCTGAGCATCCAGCGATTCAGATCGGTGTTGAATGTCCAGGTGTCCCCGCAATATACCTTTGTCCCGTCCGGACGGGAACAACCATCCCACCCCCCGAAAAGAACCATTTCCCCCCTATCGCTATCGTAGGCCATATCATGAAACGCTCTGGCGGAGGGAGCATTCAGCGTCCCCATCGTCCAGTTGTTGGCGCTCAGATTATAGCTCCAGCTGTCGGCCCTCCAGTTGTAGTCCCCGAGAGGAACCCCTCCGACGAGTACTATCTCGCCGTTCTTTGAATCATAAGCCATCGTAAAGCCGTACCTCGGGCCGGGCGCCGTCCCCGGTGTCATGTTCGTCCAGGCATCATTGGTCAGGTTGTAGGTCCAGGTGTCGTTCTCCGAACGGAAAAGATCGCCGGTATTGCCGCCAAACAGGACGGTTTCCCCATTGTTTTGGTGAAAGGCCATGGCATGATTGCTCCTTGCCGGAGGCGAGATGGCCGGATTCTTCTTGGTCCAGCTGTCCGCGCCCATATCATAAATCCAGGTTTCGTTGTTGAAGGCCGGCGTCTCGCCGCCGAAAAGGACGATGACCTTGTTGGAACTGTCATATGCCATGGAGTGATGGGCCCTGCCCGGCGGGGGATTGGCCGGTGTCCTTTCAGTCCAGGTGTTTTTAGATAGATTGTAGCTCCAGGTGTCGTTTGACTGAAGACCGGTTGAGCCGTTGATTCCCCCGAACAGCACCGCCTCGCCTCTGGCGATGTCGTAGACCATGGAGAATCCACGCCGATATCCGGGTGAAACGGAGGGATTCATGTCCGTCCAGACCTTCGCCGTCACATTGTAAGTCCAAGTGCGACCCCCGTGCATTATCATTTTACCGTTGGCTTTGTCAAAAACCATGCAAGTCCAATCTGGACTGAAATTGGGGACATAATTGGGTTTTTCATTTTTCCAGGTGTCGGTGCCCAGATCATAGGTCCAGGTCTGGCTCGAACCAGAGGGTCCAAACCTGCCGAAAAGGACGAAAACACCGCAAGAGGAATCAAAATCGAATCCGGGCTCCCAGATAGCGCCGGGGGAACAGTTGCCGAAAGGTATCCAATTGTCCGTGGCATCGAACGCGGGCTTCAGGCCGATCGCGCCGGTCTTCGCAGTGGTGTTTTCCTCCGACCCCCCCGAAAAGCTGATTCCGGCATGAATCAGGGCACTGCCCGCGGAGGACATTGGTGAATAGATGGGCAATAGAACACTCAATGAGAGAACAGTAGCTGCAAAGATTCGATTTCGGCGTCCGATGCGCATCTATCCCGCCTCCTTCCCTGTCTCTGGGACCGATTCTGCCACCGCGCGGACCGGTGACCTTGGGGCTTCCGTCCGCTGCATGGCTATTGGGCCGGCGGTCAGACCGGTGCCGGGGAGAAGCTGGATTCCGGCGCCCGATATCAACGGAAGAAGGATGGGGAACAGGCATTGAACCGACGGTATGCAACGTCCCCGGGGTGGAATGGGCATGATTGGCTATCGCTTACACAAATATTATAATTTTGCATATTTTTAAATAGATATCCAGATTGGAGCGGTCTCGGCCCCGCCAAAAGCTATTAAGCCCCCCCTGGCCAATACCCTTTCGGTGACCGCCATGCCCCATTACATACTGCTGAGCAACCTGACCGACGACGGCTGGAAGACCGTGCGCGAGAAGCCCGACCGCATAAAGGAAGTGAACAAGGAGATTCAGGCCCTCGGGGTGAAGGTGGTGGGCCAGTGGGCCTGCCTGGGGCCGTTCGACTTCGTCAGCATCCTCGAGGCCCCCAACAACGAGACCATCGCCAAGGTCTCCCTGGAGCTCGGCTCCCGCGGCACCATCCGCATGCAGAGCTTCGCCGCCATCCCCATCGACGAGTTCATAGCGACGATGAAGAAGAAGTAGGTGCACGCCGCGCAAAGGCGCAGGGCGCAGGGCGCAAGGCGCAAGGCGCAAGGAGCAGGGCGCAACGGATGAGGGAAGACCCGGGCTCTAGCCCGGGGGATCCGGGCCGTCGAAGGTAGGGGCATTGTCACCCCCGACCGCAACGATATCAGAAGCGGCGGCCTTCCCCGACCGCGCAGGGCCGCCGTTGTGGTACTCTGCGGCGCGGGGGCGGAGGGGCGGCGGCGCTCGCTCGGGCTCCCTCGGGCATGGCAGGCCGTGACAGGATGTCTTTATTGAATCCTTGCGAAGGATTCGGCGGACCCGGCCCGCCGCCCGGATGGCCTGCCGGACGGGAAAGCCTTATCCGGCGGCGGGGGATGCGTCCCCTGGATGCTCGAGGACTACTACCTCTCCCGGCTGCTCTCCGGGCACCTGGACCCGCGCCTTGTGTCCAACCTGGAGTTCCTCATCCTCCTCTTCCTGATGATGCTCGTGATGAACGCCCTGGAGCTCTCGGGCATGCTCTCCTCGGTCGGGCGGCGCATCGTCAACCGCGCCGGGACGGAGAGGCGGCTGGCCCTGCTTTTGTGCTTTCTGGTCTTCCTGGCCTCGGCCTTCCTGACCAACGACGTCGTGCTCCTGGGCATCGTGCCCCTGACCATCGTGGTCGGGGTGGTCTCGCGCGTCGATGTCAGGACGCTGGGCATATTCGAGGGCATCGCCGCCAACGCCGGGAGCCTGCTTACGCCGTTCGGGAACCCGCAGAACATCTTCATCTCGGTGCACTACGACGTCCCGGTCGGGGACTTCCTCCTGGGGATGCTGCCCCTCTGGCTCATCTCCCTGGCGCTGCTGCTCCTGCTGGTCGCCGCCCGGTTCGGCGAAAGGCGGCTGCACCCGGTCCGGATGAAGCATTCGCACCGGTGGATGGCCGCCCTGGGGATTCTGGCCCTGCTTTTCATCTTCCTTCCGTTCGGAAGGCTCCTTCCCATCATCGTCATCGCGCCGGTCGTGCTGGGGCTGCTCCTCTCGACGGGCAAGATGCCCCGGATCCTGCGCATGTTCGACTGGAGGCTCTTCGGCCTTTTCGTGGTCATAGCGTTCGTGACCTATTTCGCGCTGACGCTCTACGCACTGGAGCTCTCCGGACCGGCGCTGCTTTTCTCCTCGGCCGGCCTCTCCCAGGTGGTGAGCAACGTGCCGGCGACCTTCGTGCTGTCGGGCGCCGCCGACTGGCGGCTTTTGGCTATCGGGGTGAACATCGGCGGCAGCGGCACCCTGATATCGTCCATCGCCACCCTCATCGCCTATCGCTACGTCAAGAGGTACGACGCCCGGACGAGGGCCCTCGACTTCATGAAATGGGGCGCGCTCTTCTTCAGCGCCCAGCTCCTGGCGACCGTTCCCGTTCTCCTTTGGACGGGCATTCTCTAGCCCCAGTCGTACACCTTCGGCCGGCGGCCCCTCCACCACAGGAACACCGCGGCGCCGGCGATGCCGGCGATGACGACCGCCGCAACCGCAATCGACCAGGTGTCGTCCGTCTCTTCTTGGTTTTCGGACCTGAACCGGACGCTCCCCGGCTCCGAGTACACCATCCCGTCGTAGGCGCGCGCCTCCAGGACGTGGGTGCCGTCCTTTAGTTCCGAGGTGTCGAGGAGCAGGCCCCAGCTCGAGTTGCCCGTGGCGTTCAGCCACCCGCCCTGGTCGATTCTGACCTGCACCCGGACTATCTCGAGCGTCCCGCGCGTCGCGGTCCCGGAGAACATGTAGCTTCCGGACACGGTCCCGCCGGCGGCCGGCCGGAGGATGGAGACCGCCGGCGCCGAGAAGGGGGAGACCGTGAGGGTGAACGTCTGGCGGTCCTCGCCGCCCTTGCCGTCGCTTGCGACTATCGCCACGGTGAAGTTCCCGAAGACCTCCCGCCCGGGGGTCCACTCCACGCGCCCCGTGGCGTGGTCCACCGTCATTCCCGCCGGCGACTCCGGCAGCGCGAAGAAGAGGCTGTCGCCGTCGACGTCCACGGCGCGGGATTCGTACACGTACCGGAGGCCGCCCGTCGCCTCCTTCACGGGCGTGCTGATGAACCGCGGCGCCTTGTTGATGAAGGTCACCACCAGAGTGAAGTTGAGCGCGCTGGAAAGCTCTCCGTCCGACACCCGGACCGACACCCGGTAGGCGCCCGGGACGGACGGGGTCCAGCGGAGCACCCCCGATGCCGGGTCCAGCGTCATGCCCGCCGGCGCCTCCTCCAGGGCGAAGACGAGGGTGTCGTTCTCGGCGTCCGCGACGGCGAGCCTCTGCTCGAAGGGCATCCCCCCGATCGCCTGGGTCGGCGGCGGGTCCAGGAACACCGGCGCGTCGTTGACGGGGCGCACCACCACCTCGAACGTGTTCGAGAGGGTCGACTGGCCCCAGCGGTCGGAGCAGGCGACGCGCAACCGGAGGCGCCCCGTCCAGTTGTCGTTTGGGCCGCCTGTCAGGGCGTCCGCCGAGAGGTACCGGCGGTTGGCCACCGAGAAGGCGACGATGCCCGCCGGCTCGACGGAGTACACGCTGAAGTCCAGCTCCCACGGGCGGTCGAAATCGTCCCCGAAGAACCTGGAGAGGTCCACCAGGGCGGTGTTTGCGGTGTCCTCGTCCAGGGCGAGCAGGGGCACATCGTCGGTCGCCCGCGGGGGCTCGTCGAGGTCGAGCTCCAGCCCGGAGAGCACCACCCGGCCGGGGGTGGCCGAGCGAATTGCGATCGGGACCGTGAGGTTGCCGGCGGCGTCTGACCCGTCCTGGTGGGCGGCGATGTATCCGTTGAGCGATTCGGAGAAGTCCGGGACGGCCGCCTTGTAGTCGTAGGCTATCCGGAGCGCCCCGAGCGTCATCCGGCCCTCGCCGGACGCCCGCATCGTCAGGGCGACGTCCGTGCGGGCGTTGCCGGCGCCGTCGACGGACGTGGGGGGCGTGGCGCGCAGGTGGGAGTTCAGCGCCGCGGCGAAGTCCGGCACCGTCCTCTGGCCGGCCGCGAGGCCGTCGAAGCCCCAGAGGGTGGCCGGCCCGAGCTCCAGGGCGGGGGACAGCAGGAAGGGGGCCCGCAGGTAGATGCAGGCCTGGCCGGAGTCCGCGGCGGCGGCGTCGGCGAGGCCGGCGCCCGCCAGGATGGCCGAATGGCCGCTCCCGTCGATGTCGCCGCAGAGCGCCACCGCCGAGCCGAAGCCGTCGCCGGGGCCGCCGCGCAGGGCAAGGTCGGCCTGGGCGTCCATCGAATCATCGCCCAGGAAGGCGTACGCCGCCCCGGCGCCCGCGCCGGCCGTGGTGTCGCCCGGCGCGCCCACGAGGATGTCCGAGAAACCGTCCGCGTCGATGTCGCCGCCGCCCGACACGGAGGTGCCGAAGGCGCCACCCTGGACCACGCCGATGAAGGATATGTCCGGGTCGGTGCTTATCGCCGGGCCTCCCAGGTAGATGTAGGCGCCGCCCCCGCCGGGCAGCGCCCCGTTGTAGCCCGGCGCCCCGACCAGCGACTCGTCGTAGCCGTCGCGGTCGATGTCGCCCGCGCCGGAGACGCTCCAGCCGACGTACTGGTCGAGGTACATGCCGTAGAAGTGGAGCTCGGCGAAGGGGTCCATGGAGGGGCTGCCCAGGAAGAGGTAGGCTGCGCCCGCGTTGGTGTTGACCCAGTCGTTGAACGGGGCGCCGACGAGGAAGTCGCCGTCGCCGTCCCCGTCGAGGTCGCCTGCGCCCGAGACCGAAAGGCCGAACCGGTCGCCGGCCGCCGCCCCGGTCATGCACAGGTCCGGCTGCCCGTCCATCGCCTGCCCGCCGAAGTAGAGGTAGGCGCTGCCCCGGTCCACCGCTGAGCCTGGGATCCCGGGCGCGCCCGCCAGGACGTCGTCGTAGCCGTCCCCGTTGGTGTCCCCGGCGCACGCGACGGAAGTGCCCAGCTGCTCGAAGGCCAGGAAGCCGTCCAGGAGGACGTCGGGGAGGGAATCCATGGGGCTCCCGCCCAGGAAGACGTAGGCCCGGCCGGAGCTCGTGTTGACCGCGTTCTTGTTCTTCGCACCCACGACGATGTCGTCGTAGCCGTCGGAGTTGAGGTCGCCGGCGCCCGCCACAGAGCTTCCGAAGAGGTCGCCCGCGGAGCCGCTCCTAAGCACGATGTCGGGGGTGCCGTCCATGTCGGGGCCCCCCAGGAACACGAACGCCCGCCCGGCGTCCGTGCCGTCGGTGTCGTCGAACGGCGCCCCCACCACGAAGTCGGCAAAGCCGTCCCCGTTCAAATCGCCGGCCGAGGCGGCCGAGGTTCCGAACCGGTCGCCCCCGCCGCCGGAGCCCGCAAGCCGGGCGACCTCCCGGGTCGACACCGGGCCGGTGCACGAGAGCTCGGCCGCGGCCGACAGGACCGTGGCGTTGCTGGGCAACCGCACGGTGGCGCCGCCGCTTCCGCCCCCCGGACCGAAGGTGGCCGTTGCCGAGCCCTTGTCATCGCGGAAGCGGTCCTGGCGCCCCAGCGGCCCGTAGCCGAAGCCGCCGAAGCGCCAGAGCTCCGCTTCCCCCAGCCGGAGGACAACGTCCTCGGGGAACGCCTCCGGGTCGGAGGGCGAGGCCAGCCCGGTGACGTTCAGGCGGGCGGCCAGGACGTGGCACCGGGCCGGGACCGTGAGGTTGACCGTGCCTTGGTTGCCCGGCGCCTCCAGGAGGGCGGTCGCCGAGGCGCCGCCGCCGGCGAAGCGGTCCACGCGGGCCGCCGGGACCAGGGACTGGAAAAGCAAAAGCGCCAGCACCGCCAGGACCGCCACCTTCCGCATATGAACCCCCGAGCCGCCCGACGATTCATATCCGCTTGAGAATACTTAATCCTGACGCAGCGGCGGTCAGTCGGGCCCCCAGTCGTACTTCTTCGGACGGCGGGTACGGCGGCGCCACCGGGCGAGCGCCGCGGCCGCGGCGACGGCGAGGACCAGGAGGACCGCTGCCGGGAGGACCGCCATCCAATGCACCCCCGACTGGCCCCCGTTGTCCACATCGAAGCGCACGCTCGCCGTGTCCGAAAAGGTCGTCCCGTCGGAGGCGCGGGCCTCCAGGAGGTGCGGGCCGTCCCTGAGCACCCTCGTGTCCAGGGAGAGGCCCCAGGTGGCGTTCCCGGTGGCGTTCATCCATTCGCCACCGTCTATGCGAAGCCGGACCGCGGCGATGTCCAGCGTACCCTTCTGCGCGGTGCCGGAGACCAGGTACTTGCCGGAAACGGTCCGCCCGGCCGCCGGGGCGCTTATGGCGACGGAGGGCCGGGCGAACGGCCGGACCCCGACAGAGAACTCCTGACGGTCCTCGCCGCCTTTGCCGTCCGTTGCCTTCACCACCACCGAGAAATTGCCCGCGGTCTCCCGCGGGACCGCCCAGCTCAATCGCCCGTCGGTGCGCCCGACTGACATCCCCGAGGGCCATGCCAGAAGCGAGTACTCGAGCGCGTCACCGTCCGGGTCCACCGCCCTCGCCTGGTACTCGTAGGGCAGGCCGGCCGGGGCCTCCGTCACCGGAACGCTGACGAACCAGGGGGGCTTGTTGATGACCGAGACGTGCAACGTGAAGTTCTGGTACGAGGTGGCCCAGGCATCGGACACGGATACCGAGACCGGGAAGGCCCCGGGCTCCTCCGGCCTCCACCGGAGGATGCCCGACGAGCGGTCCACGGCCATCCCCTCCGGCCCCGAGGCCAGCCCGAAGAGGAGCCGGTCGCCCTCGGCGTCAACGGCGGTGAGGCGGTACTCGTAGTTGCGCAGCGCGAACGCCTCCAGCACCGGCGCGCTGGTCACGGCCGGGGCGTCGTTCACCTGGGCCACTGTGACTGCGAAGGGGTCCGAAAGGCGCAGAAGGCCCCGGCCGTCGG
Organism: Methanobacteriota archaeon; assembly: GCA_016874675.1. Classification (GTDB taxonomy): domain Archaea; phylum Thermoplasmatota; class DTKX01; order VGTL01; family VGTL01; genus VGTL01. The sequence goes on from VGTL01000016.1 coordinate 29,285, forward strand.
TGCAGGACACCACCACCGTGAGCGCCCCGGTCCAGTTGTCGTTGGCGTCGCCCGAGAGGGCGTCGGCCGACAGGTAGTGCCCGTCCGTGATGTCGAACCCGACGGGACCCGGCGGGTCCACCGAGGCCACGCCGAAACCGAGCGCCTCGGGCGCCGTGAAATCGTCCCGGAAATGGCCCAAGAGGTCCAGAAGGCGGGGAGCGGCGGTGTCCTCGTCGAGCCGGAGGGGCGGGACGCCGCCGGTCCAGACGGGGGCCACGTCGAGGCGGAGCTCCAGGCCGGAGAGGTCGACGCGCCCGGCGGAGCCGGCGCGCACTTCGAGAGGCACGGTGAGGTTGCCCGATGCGTCCCGCTCGCCCCGGTGCAGCCGGATGTACGAGTTGAGGGCGCCCGAGAAGTCGTGGACCGGGGCCTTCCAGTCGTATCGGATGTCCAGCCTGCCGGCGACGAGCTCGCCCTCCCCGCCGGCGAAGAGCTGGAGCGGCACGTCGGCCAGGAGGTTGCCGAAGACGTCCGAGCCGTAGGTTGGGGCGCCGGCGAGATACCGGTTGAGCGGCCCGGCGAGGCCGGACACCAGCCTGGTGCCGGCGAAGTCGGCCCCGATTTCCCAGACGGCCGTCCCGTTCAGCCTCAGGCCGGGGGCCGTCACGAAGCCGCCCTGCGAGAGCACCAGCACCCGGCCGGCGTTGGTCCCGCCCAGGTCGCTGTAGGGCATGCCGAGCACGAGGTCGTCCAGCCCGTCGCCGTTGACGTTCCCGGCGCCCGCCACCGGCCAGCCCATCGAGTCGCCCGGGCTGCCGAGGAACACGATGTCGGAGAGGTTGTCGAGGCCTCCACCATAGAAGACGCGCGCGGCCCCGGCCGAGCTCCCGGCCGAGGAGTTGAATGGGGCGCCGGTGATGACGTCTGCGTACCCGTCGCCGTTGACGTCGCCGGCGCCGCTCGCGGAGTGGCCCACCCGGTCGCCCGCGGCGCCGACGAACTTCAGGTCGGGGACATTGTCGAGACCGGGGCCGCCCCGCAGCAGGTACGCCACGCCCGACAGGTACCCGCCGAGGTCCTCGTTGGGCGCGCCGGCCAGGAGGTCGTCGAAGCCGTCGCCGTCGAAGTCGCCGACGCCGGAGACCGAGTAGCCCAGCCACCCGGAGGTGTCGGTCCCCCTCAGGACGAGGTCGGCCTCGCCGTCGGGCACCGTTCCACCGAGGAAGACGTAGACGCTCCCGGCATTGGTGGCCACGGCGTCGTTCAATATCGCGCCGACCGCCAGGTCGGCGAAGCCGTCGCCGTTGAGGTCACCGGCGGCCACGGCCGGCCAGCCGAAGTAGTCTCCGGCCGCCTCCCCGGTCAGCCGGAGGGCGGGCGTCCGGTTCATCGGCGAGCCTCCCAGGAACACGTACGCCCTTCCTGGGTCGCCGGAGATGTTGCTCGTGTCGGCGCTCACCGCCAGGTCGTCGTAGCCGTCGCCGTTGAGGTCGCCCAGGCCGTCCACCCAGGCCCCGAGCCGCTCGTTTGGGGACCCGTCGAGGACGGCATCGGCCGTCCCGTCGGGGTCGGCGCCGCCGAAATAGACCAGGACGCGCCCGGCCTCGCTGGCCACGGCGCCGCATCGCGAGGCCCCGACCGCAAGATCGTCGTAGCCGTCGCCGTTGAGGTCGCCGGCGCCCGCCACGCTGTGGCCGAGCAGGTCGCCGGCCCCGCCGGTGAAGGTGAGGTCCGCCACCAGGTCCATCGCCGGGCCGCCGAGGAAGAGGAAGGCCCGGCCGGCGGTGGTGCCCCCGGTGGGGTCCTGGGGCGCCCCGACGACCAGGTCGTCGTAGCCGTCGCCGTTGAAGTCCCCCGCCGCCGACACGGAGGAGCCGAATGTGCAAAGCTGCAGGGGGCCGGTGGAGCCGGCGAGCTGGACGAGCCTCTCGGGGCCGGAGCACTCCACCTCGAGCGAGGCGTTCGTGACCCGCGCGCCGAGCGGGAGCCTGACCGCTGTCCGGGCGCTCCCGCCCGCCGGCCCGAACCGGGCGGAGAAGCCCGGCGCCCCGTCCTCGAAGAGGGTCTGCCGGCCCAGCTCGCCGCACCCCCGCCCGCGGAAGGCCCACAGCTCGCTCCCCTCCAGGGACAATGTGACATTGCGCGGCCAGGAGGCGCCTTCGCCCCCGCCCGAAAGGCCGGTGAGGTTGACCGTCGCGCCGAGGACGAAGCACTCGGCCGGGAGGCTGAGGTTCACCGGAGCCGTGAAGGCGGGCGGGCCCAGGGACGCCGTCGCCCGCTCCGAGCCGCCCTCGAAGTGGCCCGCCCCCCCGGCCAGCACCGGGAGGGCGAGGGCCTGGAGGACGAGCAGGCATGCCAGGAGGGACCCCTTCATCGCCGCCACCAGCTGGAGCAAACGTCCATCGCCCGGCGGTCTATTAAACCTGACGTCCCCAAGGCCTTGGCGTCCCACATCAAAGTTTATCGTCTGGCCGGCCATTCGCCATTTGCATGCCCCGCAAGTGCGCCCCCCGCATAATCGAGAGCGGCTGCAAGGGCTGCGGCATCTGCGCCCGTTTCTGCTCGGGCGGCGTTTTGGAGATGTCGGAGGACTTCAACCCGAGGGGCTACCACCACCCGCGCCGCAGGGAGGGGGCCCCGTGCAAGGGCTGCCGCAACTGCGAGCTCCTGTGCCCCGATCTTGCCATCTTCGTCGAGGAGGAGGGGGAATGACGGCCGGGGCGCTCCCGTACCTGGAGAGGCACCGGGGGAGGCGCCTCTTCGACCTGGGCGACATCGCCTGCGCCTGGGGGGCGCTGTACGCCGGCTGCTCGTTCTACGCCGGCTACCCCATCACGCCCGCCTCGGAGATAGCCGAGTTCCTCTCGAGGGAGCTGCCCCGGGCGGGCGGGCGCTACATCCAGATGGAGGACGAGATAGCGTCAATGGCGGCGGTGGTGGGGGCCGCCTGGGCCGGCGCGCGGGCGATGACCGCCACCTCTGGCCCGGGGTTCTCTCTCATGCAGGAGAACATCGGCTACGCGATGATGACCGAGACGCCCTGCGTGGTGGTGGACGTCCAGCGCTCCGGGCCTTCGACGGGCCAGGCGACCAAGCCGGCGCAGGGGGACATGATGCAGGCGCGCTGGGGCACGCACGGGGACCACGAGAGCGTCGCCCTGTGCCCCAACTCGGCCCAGGAGTGCTTCGACCTCACCTTCCGGGCGTTCGGGATGGCCCGGGCGCTGCGCCTGCCGGTGCTCGTCATGATGGACGGCGAGGTGGGCCACCTGCGCGAGACCTTCGACCTCCGGGTGCCCAAGGACGCGGGCGTTCTCCCGGCGCCGCCGGGCCCGGAGGAGTTCCCGCCTTTCGGCGGAGACCCCGTCCCGCCGGGCGTGCTGTTCGGCGAGGGCCGATTCCTGCACGTGACCGGGAGCACCCACCGGCCCGACGGGATGCGCGACGTGACCACGCAGTCGGTGCACGACGCGCTCGTGAGAAGGCTCTGCCGGAAGGTGGAAGAGAACCGGGGGGCGCTCAAGGACCTGGAGAAGGACCTCCCGGCGGACGCCCGGACTGTGGTGCTGTGCTACGGCGCGCCCTCCCGGCCGGCGCTGGCGGCCGTGGAGGAGGCGAGGAGGGGGGGCCGGAAGGTCGGCATCCTGCGCCTCCGGACCGTGTGGCCGTTCCCCGGCGACGAGCTGGAGAAGCTCCCGGCGGGCGTGGGAACGGTCCTGGTGCCCGAGATGAACCTGGGCCAGATCTCCCGGGAGGCCGAGCGGTACACCGACCGGAAGGTGGTGCGCCTGTCCAAGATCGGGGGCGTGACGCACAGCCGGCGCGAGATACTGGACGGAATCGAGGAGGCGGGATGATGGCCGGGGAAGGCGACGGCCGGCCGGAGCACCCCCTGGCGAGGTACCTGCGGCCCGGGACGCTCCCGTCCACGTTCTGCCCCGGCTGCGGGTGCGGCACGGTGCTCAACTGCTTCCTGCGCGCGGTGGACCGGCGCAGGCTCGATCCCTCCGAGATAATAATGGTGACGGGCATCGGCTGCGCCTCCTGGATACCCTCGCCGATGTTCCGGTGCGACACATTGCACACCACCCACGGCCGGGCGGTGGCGTTCGCCACGGGCGTCAAGCTAATGATGCCCCGGAAGAAGGTGCTCATCATAGCCGGCGACGGGGACCTGGCCGGCATCGGCGGCAACCACCTAATTCACGCCGCCCACCGCAACATCGACCTGGGCGTGATGATGGTGAACAACCGCATCTACGGGATGACCGGCGGACAGTGCTCGCCGACGACCCCCTCGGACCGCATGACCACCACCACGCCTTTCGGGAACCTGGACCGGCCGGTGCTCGCCTCGGAGCTACTGGTCTCCGCCGGCGCCAACCACGTCGCCCGCTGGACCACCTTCCATGTCCGCCAGCTCTCCCGGGCCATGGAGGAGCTCCTGGACGGAGAGGGGTTCCGGTTCCTGGAGATAGTCTCGCAGTGCCCGACCCACTACGACAAGGAGGAGAGGCTCTCCGCGGCCGAGGCGCTGGAGCGGTACCGTGACGGCAGCGTCCCGGTGGCCCAGGCGGGCGAGCCCTACGACGGGGAGACCGGCTCGAAGCTCACGGTGGGCGTGCTCGTCGACCGCAAGCGCGACGGCTACATCCGCCGGCTGGAGGCCTCCGAGAGGGGGCTTTCGGAGGCGGGCGGGACCGGGAAGGGAAGGGGGGAGGGCCCGTGAACGTGTGCTTCAGCGGCCTGGGCGGCCAGGGCATATCGCTCCTGGGGCTGGTGCTGGGCGAGGCCGCGGCGCGCTCGGGCCACAACGCCCTGCAGACGCAGTCCTACGGGGCGGAGGCGAGGGGCGGGGCGTCGTACTCGATTGTGATTGTCTCCAAGGAGCGGATACTGGACATCGCCCCCGATGAGCTGGACCTGCTCGTGGCGATGTCGCAGCCTGCGCACGACCGTTTCTCCGGGATGCTGGGGGCCGGCGGGCGGCTCTTCTACGAGTCGGAGCTGGTCAGGCCGGCTGGCCCCGGCGGCCTGGGCATCCCGGCCACCTCGCTCTCCAGGAGGCACCTTGGCAAGGAGCTCTACGCCAACATGGTGATGCTCGGGTTCTTCGTGAGGGAGGGCCGGGCGGTCGATGCGGCGAGGGCCCGGGAGGCCGTCGCCGCCTGCGTCCCGGAGAGGACCGTCGGGGACAACCTGAAGGCGTTCGAGGTGGGGTACGGGCACGAGCCCTGAAAAAAGGCGCAGGGCGCAAGGGGCGAGGGCGCAAGGGCGAAAGGCAGAAAGGCAGCAAGGCAGAAAGGGAGCAAGGGACGACGGTTGTCCCCTTCCTCCATTCACGCCCCCTTGCTCCCTTGTTGCCTTTCTGCCTTGCTGCCCCCTTCCTGCCTTTCTGCCTTGCTCCCTTTCTGCCTTGCTCCCTTGTCACCTTCCACCCTTGCGCCTTGGCCCTCGCGCCCTCGGCCTTGCGCCCTGCGCCCTGCGCCTTGCGCCTTGTTATTCACTGCCTGACATTGCCTGTCATTGCCGGAAGGGCATGGAAATCTTTTAAATAATGTATCCACTTTAACCCCGGGATACCGGAGGGATGCGATGGTCAAGACGACGGTTTCGATTCTGAAGGCCGATGTGGGGGGCTTTCCCGGGCACGCCACCGTGCACCCCGAGCTCCTGCGCATCGCGAGCGAGCAGCTGAAGGAGGGCCAAAAGTCCAAAAAGATCGTGGACTTCCACGTCTCGCACTGCGGGGACGACCTGGAGCTCATCATGAGCCACACCGCCGGCACGGACGCCAAGGAGGTCCACAAGCTGGCCTGGGACGTCTTCCTGGCCGGAACGGAAAAGGCAACGGAGCTGGGCCTCTACGGGGCGGGGCAGGACATGCTCTCGGACGCGTTCACGGGCACGGTGCGCGGGATGGGCCCGGGCGTCGCCGAGATGACCTTCACCGAGAGGAAGGCGGAGCCCGTGGTGGCGTTCATGATGGACAAGACCGAGCCCGGGGCGTTCAACCTGCCCATGTACAAGGCGTTCGCCGACCCGTTCAACACCGCTGGATTGGTCATCGACCCGTCCATGCACTACGGGTTCGTCTTCGAGGTGTGGGACATCGACGAGCACACATTCGTGAATCTCAACACGCCCGAGGAGATGCACGACCTCCTGTGCCTCATAGGGGCCAAGTCGCGCTTCGTGATAAAGCGCGTGTTCCCCAAGAAGGGGGGCAAGCTCCCGGCGGACGAGCCGGTGGCCGCGGTGTCCACCGAGAAGCTCTACCAGATAGCGGGCGAGTACGTCGGCAAGGACGACCCCGTGGCGCTGGCGCGTGCCCAGTCCGGCCTGCCGGCGCTGGGCGAGCTCCTGGAGCCGTATTCGCTCGCCCACCTCGTCTCGGGCTGGATGCGCGGCTCGCACAACGGCCCGCTCATGCCCGTGGGCGTCGCTGACGCCAGCTGCACGAGGTTCGATGGCCCCCCGCGCGTGGTGGCGCTGGGCTTCCAGGTCAAAAACTCGAAGCTTGCGGGCCCGGTGGACCTCTTCGCCGACAGGGCCTACGACCTGGCCCGGTCGAGGGCGAACGACATCGCCGAGTACATGCGGCGGCACGGGCCCTTCGAGCCCCACCGGCTCCACCTCAAGGAGATGGAGTACACCACCTACCCGAAGGTGATGGCGGAGCTCAAGGGGCGGTTCAAGAAGCTGGAATAGCTGCGCTATTGTTGCTAGCTTGAGGACCACGGGGGAGCGGGCAGCAGTGGGAAGGCGCACCGCAGGCGAGCGAAGCTCGCCTACAAATGCAGCAAGGCAGCAGGGCAACAAGGCAGCAGGGCAACAAGGCAGCAGGGCAACAAGGCAGCAAGGGAGCAAGGGACGACGGTTGGCCCCTTCCTCCATTCCCGCCCCCTTCCTGCCTTGCTGCCTTCCTCCCTTGCTGCCTTCCCTTCCTGCCTTGCTGCCTTCCTCCCTTGCTGCCCTCCTGCGCCCCGCTGCCCGCTGCCTCGCTTCACCCTATTGCTAGAGTATGTGTATCCCGGCACAAAAGAATTTAATAACACCATGTCATTGGGCTTTCGGGGGTAAACGGATGGTCCAGAAGAAGCTACTGATACCGGGTCCGACGGAAGTGCCGGTTGATATTTTGCTGCAGCAGACGAAGCCGATGATATCGCACCGTGGCTCCGAGTACACGGCGCTGTACACGGGCATAATAGACAAGGTGGGCAAGTACTTCAACACGACGCAGTTTAGCACCGTGCACACGGCCTCCGGCACCATCTGGATGGACATCGCCGGGCGCAACATAGTGAAGAAGAAGGCCCTCGGCTGCGTCAACGGCTCGTTCTCGGAGAGGATGGCCCTCACCATCAGGGACTGCGGCAAGGAGGTCGACATGCTGAACGTCGACTGGGGCAAGGCCATCAAGCCCGAACAGGTCCTCGAGAGGCTCGCCTCGGGCGGCTACGACACGGTCACGGTCTGCCAGAACGAGACCTCGACGGGGGTCCGGAGCCCCGTGGCGGAGATAGGGGCGGCCATCAAGAAGGAGCACCCCGACGTCATGTTCGTCGTGGACGCGGTCTCCTCGGCGGGCGGGGACCTCTTGGAGCCCGACAAGCTCCGAACCGACATACTCTTCACCTCGACGCAGAAGTGCTTCGCCCTTCCCCCGGGCCTCTCGATAGGCATATGCACGCCGGCGGCCCTCCAGCGCGCCCGCGAGGTCCCCGGCCGGGGCCACTACACCGACCTCATCGCGATATACGACTACTATGTCAAGAACAAGCAGAACCCCACCACGCCCAACATATCGCTCCTGTACGCCCTGGACTACCAGCTGTCCCGGATGATCGCGGAGACCCCCCAGAAGCGCTACGAGCGCCACGCCGCCATGGCCGAGCACACCCGGAAGTGGGGCGCCTCGCACGGCATCGAGATGCTCCCCGAGAGGGGCTACGAGTCCGTGACCGTGTCGACCATGAGAAACTCCCTGCAGAAGAACATCGGGGACCTCAACAAGGAGCTCGGCAAGCGCGGCTACATGATAGCCAACGGCTACGGCAAGCTGAAGGACGTCACCTTCAGGATAGGGCACATGGGCGAGTGGACCCTGGACGAGATCAAGGCCCTGCTCCTGAACATCGACGACATCTGGGGGTTCTGAGATGAAGGTCATGGTCGCCGATAAAATAGCAGCCGACGGGATAAAGAAGCTCAAGGACGGCGGTTTCGAGGTGCTCTCGGTGTGGGAGGAGCCCAAGGAGAAGCTCCCGGAGCTCATCAAGGACTGCGAAGCGCTCATCGTGCGCTCGGCCACCAAGGCGACGAAGGAGCTCATCGACGCCGCGCCCAAGCTCAAGGTCATCGGGCGGGCGGGCGTCGGGCTCGACAACGTCGACGCCGCCCACGCCAAGACGAGGAACATCAAGGTGGTCAACACCCCCGGCGCCACGAGCATCAGCGTGGCCGAGCTAGCGGTCGGCCTCACGCTCGCCGTCTCACGGAAGGTCGCCCTCACGGACCGGGGCACCCGGAAGGGCGAGTGGCCCAAGAAGGCGGGCGAGGGCATCGAGATTTTCGGCAAGAGCGTGGGCCTGATAGGCCTCGGCCGGATAGGCCGGGAGACCGCCAAGCGCTTCCGGGCGATGGGCGCCACGGTCCGCTACTACGACGTCATACGGCCGCTCCCCTACGACGAGAAGGACTGGGGCATCGAGTTCAGGCCCCTCGACGAGCTTTTGGCGATGTCGGACATAATCTCCATACACGTGCCCATGACCCCCGAGACGAAGGGCCTCCTGGACAAGGAGCGCGTCGCCAAGATCAAGAAGGGGGCCATACTCGTGAACACCTCGCGGGGCGGCATTGTCGACGAGGCCGCGCTGGCCGAGGCGCTCAGGTCCGGCCAGCTCTACGGCGCGGCGCTGGACGTGTTCGAGACCGAGCCCCTCAAGAGCTCGCCGCTCTTCGAGCTGGACAACGTCGTGCTCACGCCGCACGTCGGCGCCCAGACCGCCGAGGGCCAGCTCCGGGCCGGGGTGGAGATAGCCGAGCTCGTCATCAAGGAGCTCAAGGCGCTCGGCAAGTAGGTGGGACGATGGTGGAGATACGGCCTTTTCGCGCTATCAGGTACACTGGAGAAGCGGGCGATCTGGGGGCGCTCATCACCCAGCCCTACGACAAGATAACCCCGCAGATGCAGAAGAAATACTACTCGAAGAGCCCCAACAACTTCTGCCGGGTCATCCTGCCCGCGGAGGAGGACCGCTACAATGCGGCCCGGGCGAACCTGGACGGATTCCTCTCGGGGCATGTCATGGAAAAGGACCAACGGCCCGGCATCTACGTCTATTTCCAGGACTTCGAGGTCTCCGGCAGGAAATACCTGCGCAAGGGATTCATATGCGCCCTGAGGCTTGAGCCCTACGAGGAGAAGGTCGTCCTGCCCCACGAGCAGACCCACAAGGGCCCGAAGATAGACCGGTTGAACATGTGGCGGGCGACGCGGACCGACACCGAGCCGGGGTTCATCCTCTATCCGGACCCGCGGCGCGAGGTCGCCAGGGTCCTCGACGAGGCCTCCCGCGGCCGCCCGCTCATGGAGGTCCTCGACGAGGACGGCGTCCGCAACCGGCTCTGGAAGCTCGAGGACCAATCGTCGATAAGGCGGATGCGGGCGGCCCTCTCCGGGGAGCAGGTGGTCATCGCCGACGGCCACCACCGGTACGAGACGGCCATCGCCTTCCGCGACGAGCTGCGGGCGGCCAACCCGGGGAGCGGCCCAAACGAGGCGTTCAACTTCCGCATGACCTACATGGTCGACGTCGAGGATCCCGGGCTCGTGGTGCTGTCGGGGCACCGGCTGCTCCTCAAGCAGGCGCTGACCGGAAAGCACATCGCCGAGCTCCGAAAGCACTTCGACATCACCCAGATGGGCAAGGATGCCGCGCCCGCGTTCCTCGAGAAGAACCGCGACCGCGTCTGCTTCGCCGCGTACACCGGCAAGGGCAAGTGCCTGGGCCTCGTGCTCAAGGGCGTCGACGCGGTGGCGAAGTTCTTCAAGCCGGAGTACTCGGCCGAGTACAGGAGGCTCGACGTCGTCGTCCTGCGCGACATCGTCTTCGAGGGCATAATGAAGGCCGGGGAGCTCAAGATTGACGAGGACATCGGCTACTCCCGGTGGATACCGGACGCGCTGGAGAAGGTGGACTCCGGGAAGGCGAAGGTGGCCTTCCTGCTCAACGCCACCCGGCCGGCGCAGGTGCTGTCGGTTTCCCGAAACGGCGAGCGCATGCCCGAGAAATCGACGGACTTCTACCCCAAGATGATGTCCGGGCTGACGATGATGGACCTGCGGCCGGGCGAGAGGATTCCCGGCTGACGGGGCGGGGAGGAAGGGGCAGCGGGGAGCGGGGGACGACGGGTTCCGTTCCGTCACCGCTGCCCGCTGACTCGTGCAAGCATAAACCCAATAAGGGTGTTACCCGATTACCGGCCAGACGGGTGGGGTGATGGGGCATGGCAGCCTATGTTGACGAGCTCCGGGCCGCGCTGGGCGAGCGGGTCCGCACCGAGGACTTCGAGAGGTTCGCCTACGGGGCCGACTGGTCGCCGCGCACTCCGAAGGAGGTCTTCCCGCCCGACGTGGTCATCCTGCCGCGGGAGACCGAGGACGTGCGCAAGGCCGTGGAGATAGCCTTGAGGCACGGCGTCCCGGTGACGGCCGGCGGCGGCCTCACGGGCATGGCCGGCGGGGCGGTCCCGATACACGGCGGCATCTACATCGACGCCACCTCTATGAACCGGATAATCGAGGTGGACGCCGCCAACCAGACCGTGCGGGCGCAGGGCGGGGCGACGATGCAGGAGATACTGGACGCGCTCGAGCCCCACGGCCTGTGGATACCGAACCTTCCCGAATCGAAGTGGTCCTGCACCGTGGCGTCCGAGATAGCCTGCGACAACGACTCCACGTTCGGCATGCGCTGGGGCAAGATACTGAACGCCCTGCTGTCGGTCGAGGTGGTGACGGGCCGGGCGGAGGTGGTGGAGTTCGGCCACCGCAAGGCCCACTTCTCGTCGAGCGGCTACAAGGTCAAGGACCTTTTCGCCGGGAGCGAGGGCACCCTCGGCGTGATAACCGCGGCCACGCTCAAGGCCGAGCCCGTCGCCGACGGGCGCTCGGTTGACATGATACTGTTCCCGTCGATGACGAGGGCGGTCGGGTACCTCGACCGCCTGCTCAAGGCGGGGCTCGCCATCGACGGCGCCCACATCAACTGCAAGCGGCGGCTCAGGTTCTACACCCACGCCTACAAGGAGAAGCACGGCCACGAGCCGGAGGTGCCCGACTGGGCCGAGGCCCTGCTCGCCATCATTCTCTCGGGCGACAGGAAGGTCCTCGACTTCAACAAGAAGTACGCCTTCAAGATCGCCTCGGAGATGGGCGGCCAGCCCGTCAAGGAGCGGGACATCGTCGAGAGCTGGTGGATCTCCAAGCACACGCTCGCCTTCGAGCCCTACAAGCAGAAGTGGCCCAAGTCGCAGACCGACAAGAAGTTCGGCGCCTGCGACCCAGGCGTGCCGATGGGGCGGCTGGAGGAGTTCTACAGGGCGTTCGTCGCCACGGCCGAGAAGCACCAATTGCAGATACTGGGCATGAACGCCTACCTTGAACATCCCAACAGCATAGGGTTCTCCTGCTCGTGTGCCCTCTTCGTCAACTACCGGGACCAGGGCGAGGTCGACCGGTTCCGCAGATACTTCGAGGAGCTCTCGAGGATAGCGGTGGACATGGGCGGCACGATGAGCACCTACATGGGCGACACGGACCTTCGGGTGCCCTACCTGGAGTACGAGCACGGGAGCGCGGTGGCCTACTTCAGGGAGCTGAAGAAGGTCTTCGACCCCAAGGGCATCATGAACCCCGGAAAGAAGCTCCGGTGGGAGGGGGAAGGGAAGTGCGGCGCGGGTGCGGCGGGCGCGGGCAGCGTCGGCGGCGGGGCGCCGGCGCCGGGAGGCGATGGCGCGGCGGGAGGCGGGGGCCGATGACCGACGACGAGGCGGTGGCCCGGTTCCGCAAAGACGTCGAGACCTGCTTCGGGTCCTCCTGCAACTTCTGCGAGAAGGACTGCCCCGTGTACAAGGTGAAGAAGGACAAGTCCTACACCTCCCGCGGGAAGAACCGGGCGATACTGGGCGTGCTGGAGGGGAAGGTCAAGCCCTCGGAGGAGCTCGCCAGGCTCTTCTACACCTGCGTGCTGTGCGGCTCCTGCGACGCCCGGTGCGCCATGGAGAACAACCAGCGGTTCAAGGAGATGCGCCGGGTGCTCGTCAAGCGAGGCCTGCAGCGGAAGGAGCACCGGGACCTTATCGAGGCCGTAAAGGGCACGGGCGACATCTACGGGCGGAAGATAGACCTCGCCAGGCGGTTCGGTGAAGAGGGGGCGGCGCCGGTCGCGGCGGGGGGCGGGCCGGCGCCCGCGGCACCCGCCACGGTCATCCCCCTCTACATCGGGTGCCAGTACAAGGACTCCGCCGAGGACGTCAAGGCGGTAATCAAGGTCCTCCGGGCCTGCGGCATCGAGCCCGGGATAGGCGACGAGTACTGCTGCGGCTTCGTGGCCGACGCGCTGGGCTTCGAGGAGGACTTCAAGGAGATCAAGAGGCGCAACCGGGAGGTCGTGACCTACAACGACTTCATCACCGTCTGCCCGTCCTGCACTCATTATTTCAAGATTGAGTATTCGTTGAACCCGAAGCACGTGCTCCAGGTGGTCTCCGAGAACCTGGACCGGCTCAAGTGGAAGCAGCCCCGCTCCGGCCGCAGGAAATTGAAGGTCACCTGGCACGACCCGTGCGACCTCGGGCGGCGGCTCAAGCTCTTCGAGGAGCCGCGAAAGATTCTGGAGGCGATGGGCGTCGAGCTCGTCGAGATGAGGCTCAACCGCGCATTCTCGGTCTGCTGCGGGGCGGGCGGCGGCATACTGTCGACGGACCGGGAGCTTGCCAGGGAGATGGCCAAGAACCGCATGAGGCAGGCCGCCGATACGGGAGCGGAGGCGGTCATCACCTGCTGCCCGACCTGCGAGCTTGCGCTTCTCCGGGGGTCGCTCGCGGTCGGCAAGGAGCGCGGCAGGAGGCAGGAAGTGCTCGGGCTCTACCGGTTCATGGCGGACCACCTCAAGGGCTGAGGCTCATTTCATCCGTGAGAACAACCAGCTCCCCAGGAGTATCATCAGCACGCCGAAGAGCGCCACGGCCCCGATGTCGGCGATTATCGGGAAGCTGTTGAGCCCGAGCAGGGCCCCGCGGACGCCGTCCACCGAGTAGGTGAGCGGGTTGAGCCGGACGAGCACCTGGAGCCACCCGGGCAGGTTGTCCCCGACGGGGTAGAGGGCCCCCGAGAGGAAGAAGAGCGGAAAGACGAGGAATGTGGAGACCACCTGGAAGCCCTCCAGGCTCTCGAACATCGAGCCGATGGCCAGGCCCAGCGAGACCATCGCGATCGAGGTGATGAAGAGTATGCCCAGTGCGACGGGAATCATCCAGAGGTTCACGCCCGGGAAGAGGGCCGCAAAGCAGCTGAGCAGCATCGCCTGTATCATCACGTCGGTGCACCCGCCCAGCACCTTGCCGAAGAAGATGCTCACGCGCGAGACGGGCGCCACGAGCACGGCCTTGAGCACGTCGAGCTTTCTGTCCCAGACGATGTACAGTCCGAAGAAGACGGAGCTGAAGAGCACGGCCATCACGAGCACGCCTGGGTAGATGAAGCTCTGGTAGCTCCCCCCGCCCAAGCTTATGGCCGAGCCCACGCCGCCCCCGAAGAGGAACAGCCACATGAGCGGAGAGGCCACCGACGAGACCACGCGGCTTTTCTCGCGCTGGAAGACCTTGAGCTCCCTCCACCAGACGGCATAGGTCCCCAGGAGCTCCCGGCCGAACCGCCCGTCGGGCATGGCTCACTTCCCCCTCTGGCGGTAGCGCGCCACTGACTCGACCCACCCTCCGAGGTCCTCCCCGGGGTCCTGCTCCCGGATGTCGCGGCCGGTGAGCTTGATGAAGACGTCGTTGAGGGTCGGCACGCGCGTCTCGACGCACTCGACATTGGGGACCTTCGAGAGGAGGTCGGGGAGGTGAAGGTGCGCCTCCTTCACCGCGATCTCCAGCGTGCCGTCCGATTCCTTGACCTCGGAGACGTAGGGCAGGGCGCGTATGGTCCCCAGGGGAGGGTCCTTCGCCCTCAGGACGACCATGTAGCCGCCCAGCTGCTGCTTGAGCCTCTCGGGGGTGTCCAGCGCGATTATCCGGCCGTGGTCGATGATGCCCACGCGGTCGCAGACCTGCTCAGCCTCCTCCATGTAGTGCGTCGTGAGCACCACCGTGGTCTTCTCGTTTCGGGCCATCCTCCTGATGTATTCCCAGGTGCGGGCCCGCGTCTGCGGGTCCAGTCCCAGCGTCGGCTCGTCCAAAAAGAGCACCGCGGGCCGGTGCAGGAGGCCCCGGGCGAGCTCCAGCCGGCGGCGCATGCCGCCCGAGTAGGTCCTCGTGATGTCGTCGGCGCGGTCCTTCAGGTCCACGAGCTCCAGCAGTTCATCCATCCTTTTTCGGCGCAGCCCCGAGGGAACGCCGTAGAGCATGGCGTGCAGGGCGAGGTTCTCTCGCCCGGTGAGGACGGTGTCCAGCGTCGGGTCCTGGAAGACTATGCCGACGGAGCGCCGGACCTCGCCCGGCTCCCTTCCGACGTCGTGGCCATCGATGAGCGCCGTGCCGGAGGTGGGCCTCACTATGGTGCAGAGCATGCCTATCGTCGTGGTCTTGCCGGCGCCGTTGGGGCCCAGTAGGCCGAAGATCTCGCCCTTCTCGATGTCCAGGTCGATGCCGCGCACGGCCTGAATCCTGCCGAAGGTCTTGGTCAGCCGGCGCGTCTCTATTATGGCCATTCCGGCGCGCCCAGAGCCGGCCGGCATTATTAAGGTTTCCGGGACGGTCCCGGCGGCTTCACGGGGGACGCCCGCCGGAACCCGTCCGCCCCGGGAGGGCCGCCGGCCGCGAAACGCTTATCCTGCCGCATAGCCTACACCATCGCCGGGGTGGAAGGATGGACAGGCGTTACTTGGTACTGGCGGCGGTCCTGGCTTTCGGGATGGTCCTGGCCGGCTGCACCTCGAGCAGCCCTTCGAAGGGAACGGTGAGCGCGGCCCAGAAGACCGCGGTGGAGAACAGCTACGACGCCACGGCGGCCCTGGCCGACACGGTGGAGGCGCTCGACGGCATGGTCGGAAGCACCCAGTTCGGCAACGGCACGGGCGGCAGCGTGACTGTCGGCGGCCACGGACAGACCACGGTCACGTGCGCCTGGACGGGCTCGGCCACCTGCGGCACGGCCACCGTGACCACCAAGTCTGGCTCCACCACCGAATCGACCTACGCCATTGCCTACACGGGCTCCAACTTCTACGGCGTGATGTCCTACACGGCCGAGGTCACCGGCAAGACCGCCAGGGGCGCCGACATCGACGTGACCATCACCGTCTCGAAGGTGACCGGCATGGCCACCTCCGCCGCCGTGTCGGGCAACATCACCTACGGCGGCACGGTCTACGTCGTCAGCGGCGGCTCGACAACGGACGCGGTGGCCCGGAGTGCCAGCTGGGCCTACAAGATCGAGGAGCCCAAAGGCGGCATAACGGTCACGATAGCGGCGACCTACGCCGCCGGGTCTTTCAGCGGCGCGATGACCGTCCAGGACCGGAGGGGCACCACCCTCGCCACCGCCACCACTGGCGGCGGGGGCACGGTGACGATAGAGTACAAGGACGGCACCACCAGGACCGTCCAGGTGTTCCCGGACCCGACGCAGTAAAAGGCGCAAGGCGCAAGGCGCGAGGCGCAGGGCGCAAGGTTTCAGGGTCGGGGCGCGAGGGGCAAGGCGCAAGGGTGGAAGGTGACAAGGGAGCAAGGGGGCGTGAATGGAGGAAGGGGACAACCGTCGTCCCTTGCTCCCTTTCTGCCTTGCTGCCTTGCTGCCTTGCTGCCTTGCTGCCTTGCTGCCTTGCTGCCTTGCTGCCTTTCTGCTTTTCGCCCTTGCGCCTTATTGCTTCTTCATGGATTTCTTTAGAAGTCTAGGAATGTCCATCAGCGTGTCCGCCACCGGTATGCCGGCCTCGCGGAAGGCCGCCACCTTGTTGGCGCCGGTGGGGGCCGGCCACTGGACGGGCGGCAGGCAGGGCGCCTCCCAGCGCTCCAGGGGGAAGTGGACGCCCGTGATGTAGGCGACCAGGGGCTTTTTCATGTTCTTGATGAAACCGACCGCGTTCTCCTCGTGGGCGCCGCCCGGCTGGCCGGCGAGCACCACCGCGCTCGTGTCGGGGTCCTCCTCGAACCGGCGCAGTATCTCCTCGTAGGTGCAGCCCGTGAAGATGTCCCCGCCCAGGACGACGCTCGTGCTGACGCCCAGCCCGGTCAGGTCCAGGGTGTTGGCGATGTAGTAGGTGATTATCCCGCTGCGGGAGACGATGCCTATGTGGCCCGGACGGAAGGCGACCTTGGGCAGCATGCCCAGGAGCGACCGGCCCGGGCTTATGACCCCCAGGGTGTTCCCGCCCAGCAGGGTGAGCCCCCTCTCCCAGGCCCTGCGCCTCATCGCCAGGATGTCGTGCACCGGCACGCCCTGGGTGGTGAGCACGATGACCCGGATGCCGGCGTTCACTGCCTCCATGACGGCGTCGCGGGCGTGCCTGGGCGGCACCCAGAGGGCGGAGGCCTTGAGATCGGGGTGGTGCTCCTGGCACTCCCGGACCGTGTTGAAGACTGGGACGCCGTGCACCTCCTCGCCGCCGTGTCCGGGCGACACGCCGCCCACCACCTTGGTGCCGTACTCGAGCATGAGCTTCGTGTAGTTGCGCCCGGCGGAGGTGGTGATGCCCTGGACGGCCACGTGCGTGGAGCCCGACACGAGTATCGCCGTCTCAGCCACCTCCCCTGGGGGCCTTGGAGTCCGCGGAAGGCGCCGAGGGCTCGGGCCTTGGGGCCTCGGCTGTTTCCTCCGGGCCCTCGGCGAACGGGTCCTCGCCCTTGCGGAGCATCTCGGCGAGCGCCACCGCCTCGCGGGCGGCGTTGTCCGCCGGGGTGGTGGAGAAGAACGTCCACACCCGCTTGAAGATCTCCGGGTTGGCGGCGGCGGCCTCCTCGAAGAGCCGCCGGGCCTCCTCCTCGTCGTTGCCGGCGACGCGCAGCACCACCGGTTTCTGGGTCCTCTTCTCGACGAGGTACCTTGTCATGAGCCGCGCCCAGCCGCCGGCCTTCGTGAGACCGGCGTACCGGCAGCAGAAGGCCACGGTGACCTTCGGATTGTCGAGGAGAAGGTCCATCATCACCCTGAGCCTCTCGGCCGTGGCCTCGCCGCCGGAGTCCATGAGGTCGGCGGCGGAGCCGCCCGTGTTGGCCACGATGTCCACCGCGGCCATCCCGAAGCCTATCCCGCCCGGGAGTATCCCCAGGTCGCCTTCCAGGTCCAGGTACTCTATCCCGGCGGCGCGGGCGGTGGCCTCGCGCTCGGAGCGGGGGAACTCCGGTGGCGGCTCGGTGGCTCCCTGGAGGTCGGGGTGGCAGACGCGGGCG
>VGTL01000017.1 GCA_016874675.1 Methanobacteriota archaeon
GATCTTCCGGACGAAGCTCATGTAGTGTATACATTGTACACCACATATATAAGCCTGTCTATTACCGGTGGTGGCATGTTCGTTATACACTACAGGGGCTCAATTCAACCAGCTATTGCCGCAATAGTGCCTTCCTGCCTTTCCCCAACCGTATGTTTTAATACCTGCCGCTGCGTTTTGAGGCGGCAGGCGGGAGTGGCTGGCATGACATTCGTCGAGGAGATGCAGAAGCTGACCGGTTCGGAGCTGGTGATAATCATGGTCGACGGGCGCGGCTACCGCGGCGTGCTCGACGGCGTCGACGCCGAGGTGGCGGTGCTGACCAGCGTCTACGAGACGCAGAACCAGGAGGTCGACGAGCGCGGCTTCATGTTCTGGCGCAAGGTGCTGCACTCCCGGGTCTTCCTCCGGGTCCCGATGATAATGCGCGTCTGGCCCTGGGACATCGACGCCCAGCCGGCGGCGAGGCCGAAGGGGAAGAAATAGGGGAAGGCGCCAGGGACGCCCCTAATTCTTGCGTTTCTTGTCCCCCATTATGCGCTCCACTGCATCGTGGGGATGGAGCTTCCTTCTGGCGACATCGTGGATGAGCGCGTCGAACTCGTCCGGCCCGTACTCGGAAAGCAGCGAGAGGACCGCCTTGTGCTTCAGGAGCTCGAGCACCTCGCGCCGGCACCTCTGGCGCTCCGACTCCTCCAGGAGGCCCTCGCGCCTTATCATCTCCCAGTGCTCGTCTATCTTGCCGACCAGCTCGGGAATCCCGTCCCCGGTCCGGGCCACGGTCTTGACGATGGGAGGCGTCCAGGGCCCCTTTTCGGAGGAGAGCTCGAGCATCATCTCGAGCTCCCTCTGCGCGGCCTCCACGCCGTCGCGGTCGGCCTTGTTGATGACGAAGAGGTCGCCTATCTCCAGTATGCCCGCCTTGATGGCCTGGATGTCGTCGCCCAGCCCGGGCACCACCACCACCAGCACGGTGTGGACGACGTCCATCACCGCCACCTCGCTCTGGCCGGCGCCGACCGTCTCGACAATCACCTTGTCCATGCCCAGCGCGTCCAGCACGCGCACGGCGTCGGCCGTCGCCTTCGCCACCCCGCCCGGGTTTCCCCGGGAGCTCATGCTCCGGATGAACACGCCCCGGTCCGTGGACAGCTCCTGCATGCGGATGCGGTCGCCCAGAAGGGCCCCGCCGGTGAAAGGGCTCGACGGGTCCACCGCGATAATGCCCACGGTCCGGCCGCGCCTGCGCCACTCGAGCGCCAGCTTGTGGATGAGGGTGCTCTTGCCCGCCCCGGGCGAGCCGGTGACGCCGACGATGTGGGCCCGCCCGCCGCGGCAGTGCAGGTCGGCAAGCTCCGTCCGGACGGATTCGTCGCCGTCCTCTATCATCGAGATGAGCCGGGCGGCGGCCCTCCGGTCGCCGGTGGCGACCTTCTCGGCGAGCCCCATAACAAGACTCTCAGGTCCTCTGCTTGACGTTCTTCCGGATGAAGGCCACGATCTCGTCGGAGGTCGTGCCGGGGCCGAAGACCTCGGCGATGCCCGCCTTCTTGAGCTTGGGGACGTCCTCGAGCGGTATGATGCCCCCGCCGGTGACCAGGACGTCTCCGGCCCCCCGCTCGCGCAGAAGCTCCAGCACCCGGGGGAAGAGCGCCATGTGCGCGCCCGAGAGGCACGACAGGCCTATGATGTCCACGTCCTCCTGGATGGCCGCCTCCACTATCTGCCCGGGCGTCTGGCGCAGCCCGGTGTATATGACCTCCATGCCCGCGTCCCGGAGGGCCTTGGCGACCACCTTGGCGCCCCGGTCGTGTCCGTCCAGCCCGGGCTTGGCGACGAGAACCCTTATCGGCATGATGTCCCCGCCCTCGATAACGGAGCGGCGATAATAAACCTTTTCCGGGACGCTTGAGGGAATGTATATATATCAGGTATTACATAATGTATATACTATGTCGTCAGTCCTGGTCGTGAGGCTTCCAGGCGACCTTCGGGAGGAAATGAGGAAGCACCGTCTCAACTGGTCGGAGGAGGTCCGCAAGGCGATTGTCGCCCGCCTGCTCCAGCTCAGGCGCCAGGAAGGCTACAAGGAGATGGACCGGTTCCGATCCTCGCTCAGGGGACGGGAGTTCGACGGCGCAGGGGAGGTGGCACGCTGGCGGCGGCGTCGGTGGTCATTGACACCTCGATAGTCGTGAAGTGGTATCTCCCCGAGGACGGAAGCGATGAGGTGTCCCGTCTCAGGGAGGAATGCGAACGCAGCGGGACCGCGATCCTTATGCCCGAGCTTGTCCGGGCGGAACTGGCGAACGCGATGTGGTCGAACAGGCAACTCAAGCCCGACGAGAAGCGATGGGCGGTCTCCCATTTCCTGAGCATGCCTTTCGAGATACTGCCGATGGAGCAGGAGTTGATCAGAAAAGGCTTCGATCTTGCGGTCGAGCTCGATGCCACCGTCTACGATTGCATCTACCTTGCGCTGGCGATCCTCGCCGGGACGCGGCTGGTGACGGCCGATGCCCAGTTCGCGAGGAAGGCCGGCAAGTACCCGGTCGAGCTCCTGAAGGGATCTTCGGGAAGATGAGGGCGAGGAGCAGCACCGGGTGCAGGGGAGGAGGGCAGGAAGGCAGGAAGGGGACGACGGGCCGTTCCGTCCCTTGCTGCCTTCCTGCCTTTCTGCCTTCCTGCCTTTCTCCCTTTCCCCCTTCCCGCCAGGCGCAGCGCAGCCATTATATCCGGCCCGCCGATTCCCGGCCGTGCAATACGTCAGCGGCAAGCTCCTGACCGAAGAGGGATTCGTATCGGGCCACCTCGGGTTCGAGGACGGGATCATCCGGGAGGTCGGGAAGGGTCCCAGGAGGGACGCCCTCGCCAAGGGCCTCGTCCTGCCGCTGATGTTCAACGCCCATACCCACCTGGGCGACTCCTTCCTCCGGCGCCGCTTCCGCGGCTTTCGGGGCGAGCGCTCCATACCGGCCCTGTTCGCGCCGCCCTCGGGCTTCAAGCACCGGGAGCTCCGCCGCGCATCGCGCCGGGCCCTGGTCGGCGGCATCCGCAACGCGCTCCTGGAGATGCGGCGCACCGGCACGGGCGGGTTCTGCGACTTCCGGGAGGGCGGTCTGCCGGGTCTCGCCGCCATGAACGACGCCCGGTGCGGCACCGGCCTGCGGGGGATCGTGATGGGCCGGCCGGCGGGTCTCGGCTACGACCGGGAGGAGGTCGACGCCCTGCTGAAGGTCTGCGACGGGATCGCCGTGTCGGCGATAACCGACTGGGAGTACCCCGAGCTCCAAAAACTTGCATCCCACGCCCTCGGTGCCGGCAAGCTCTTCTCGCTCCACGCGAGCGAGGTTTTCCGGGAGAGCATCGACAAGGTCCTGGATCTGCGGCCCTCCTTCCTGGTCCACCTCACCAAGGCCGAGGAGTTCGACTACGAGAGGGTGGCGGTGGCCGGCATCCCCGTGGCGGTGTGCCCGGCGGCCAACGCCTTCTTCGGGCTGCGGCCGCGCATAGACCTCATGCGGCGCTTCGGCATCGACGTCGCGCTGGGCACGGACAACGGGATGATATCGCCCCCGCGCATGCTGGCCGCGGTGCAGGCGGGCTGGGAGATATCGCGTCAGGGAGGGCTCCGGCCGATGGAAATGCTCCGGTGCGCGCTGACCGGATTTCGGAAAATATTAAATGTACCTGGTGGCATTTCGTTCAAAGAAGGGGCGCCGGCGGACCTCTTCGTGGTGGACGACCCGGGGATGTACCGGGCGAGGGACCCGGCGGCGGCCCTGGTGGCGCGATGCGGAGCGGCGGCGGTGTCGCTTGCGTCGTCGCGCTCGGGCGTGTGGAAAGAGCGGTGAGCCGATGAAGGACAGGAAGGTCAAGGACGTAATGAAGACGGACGTGATATTCGCCGAGGCCCCGGGAAAGAAGGCCGACGCGATAAGGCTGCTTTGCCAGCACGAGCTGTCTGGGCTCCCCGTGGTCAAGAAGGACACCCGGGAGCTCGTCGGCATCGTCACCCGCCAAAACATCTTCGACCACCCGCACGAGTCCCAGCTAGCGATGATCATGACCCGGGATCCCGTGACGGCCCACCCCGACACCCCCGTGAAGGAGGCGGTGGGGATAATGATCGACCGCAGGGTCCGGCGCCTCCCGGTGGAGAAGGGCGGCGCCCTCGTCGGGATACTGACCTGCGCCGACCTCCTGCGCATCATGGCGGACCTGGAGCTCGACGAGACCGTCGAGGGCTACCTCAGGGGGCCCTGCGTGCCGGTCTTCGAGGGCACCCCGCTGCGCGTCGTGGCGGCGACCTTCGATCTCGCCAGGGTCTACGCCCTGCCGGTGGTCAACGCCCAGGCGCGGCTCGTGGGCATCGTCACCGACCAGGACCTGTTCAGCCTCACCTCCATCGACACGCGCACGGTGATGTCGACCATGGGCCTGGGGGATGACGAGGACGCCTGGAACTACGAGGGGATGCGCAACCTGATGCGCCTGTACTACGAGATATCCGAGACGGAGCTGCCCAACGTGCCGGTGAGGAAGGTGATGGTGAAGGACCCGGTCACGGTCTACCGCAAGACCAGCGTGAGCAAGGCCGCCCGCACCATGGTCACCAGGCATTTCAGGCAGATGCCGGTGCGCGACAGCTCCGACCGCCTGCGGGCGATGCTCTACGACACCGACCTCCTGACCGTTCTCGCGCGGTGAGAGATTGAGGAAAGGGGAGCGGGGAGCGGGCCGCGGGGAGCAGTGGACGACGGTCCTTTTCGTCGCTGCTCCCCGCTGCCCGCTCCCCGCTCCCTTCCCCACTCCGGTCAAAGGAGCGCGCTGACCCATGCCCGAACCGCCCGATACGCTTTCCAAGGTCCTGGCGCTCGCCAAGCGGCGCGGGTTTTTTTGGCCCTCCTGCGAGATCTACGGGGGGGTGGCCGGGTTCTACGACTACGGGCCGCTGGGCGCCCAGCTGAAGGCATCGGTGGAGGGGCTGTGGAGGAGCTACTACGTGGCCGGCGAGGGCTTCGCCGAGCTCTCCGCGCCCGCAATCTCGCCCGAGGCGGTGTTCAGGGCGTCGGGCCACCTGGAGAAGTTCTCTGACCTCATGGCCGAGTGCGGAAAGTGCGGCGAGGCCTTCCGGGCCGACCACCTGCTCAGGGAGCTTGCGCCCGGCGAGGAGCCGCCCGCCTCCGTCGAGACGATGGCCGCGGCCCTCCGGAGGGCCGGCGCCCGCTGCCCGAAGTGCGGGGGCGACCTCTCCGAGCCGTTCGCCTTCAACCTCATGTTCCGCACCAACATCGGCCCCGGCACCCGGCGGCCGGGCTACCTGCGGCCCGAGACGGCCCAGGCGATGTTTCTGGACTTCGGGCTGCTCTACCGTCATTTCCGGGAGAAGCTCCCCTTCGGTGCCGTCCAGATAGGCCGGGGCTTTCGCAACGAGATAGCCCCCCGCCAGGGCATCATCCGGCTGCGCGAGTTCAACATGGCCGAGGCCGAAGTCTTCGTTGACCCGGAGAGGAAGGCCCGCCACCCCAGGTTCTCCGAGGTGGCGGGGATGAGGCTCCGCCTCGTGCCCGGCGAGGGCCCGGAAGGCGACCTTTCGCTGGGCGAGGCGGTCTCGAGGGGCACCATGGCCCACGAGAGCATCGCCTACTTCGTCGGCCTCACGGCGCGCTTCCTGGTCGAGGCCGGAGTGGACCCGGCGAGGCTGCGCTTCCGCCAGCACGCCCAAGACGAGATGGCGCACTACGCCGCCGACTGCTGGGACGCCGAGACGCTCCTCTCGTTCGGCTGGACGGAGGTGGTCGGCGTGGCGGACCGGACCTGCTACGACCTGGAGGCGCACATGAGGGCCTCCGGGCAGGACCTTCGGGCGTTCGCCCGTTACGAGACGCCGGTCACCGTCGAGAGAACGGTCGTCGCCCCGGTCCACGCGGTGCTGGGGCCACGGTTCAAGAAGGACGCCCGGGCGGTGGCGAGGGCCCTGGAGGCCCTGGAGGCCGGCGCCGTCGAGGGCCGGGACTCCGTGGAGGTGGAGGCGGACGGGCGGAAGCTGAAGGTGGAGAAGGACTGCTTCACCGTGAAAAAGACCACGGAGACCTCCAGCGGCCGCTGGTTCACGCCGCACGTGATAGAGCCGTCATACGGAATCGACCGCATAATCTACAGCGTCCTGGAGCACGCCTACTCCGAGACGAAGAAGGAGGGCGAGGATTATTTCGTCCTGAGGCTTCGGCCGATGATGGCGCCGATTCAGGTGGCCGTGTTCCCGCTCCTTAACAAGGATGAGCTGGTGGCGGTCGCCGACGACATCAACCGGCGTCTGGGGGAGGCCGGGTTCCGGACCCACTCGGAGGCGGCGGACTCGATAGGGCGGCGCTATGCCCGGATGGACGAGGTGGGCGCGCCGTTCTGCGTAACGGTCGATTTCGACACCCTGAAGGACGGGACGGTCACGGTGCGCGACCGGGACACGACGAGGCAGGTGCGGCTGGCGCTGGCGGAGGTCGCCGGGGCCGTCGGGGAATTGATCGAGGGCACCCGCAGAATCGATTGAACGGTCGCTTCCGGGGGACCGAAGGGGGCAGGCCCTAGCCGCCGTCACCGCTCGCCGCCGGCGACCGCCGCGCTCTCTTATCGATGGCCGGGCTGACGGCGGGGACCGGCGGGTTGGGCGGTTCCTCGTCGTCGAACAGGAACAGTCCTTCGATTCCGGCCCCGAGCGCCTTCGAAACATCGTGCGCGAGCTTGAGGGAGGGGACGTATTTCCCGGCTTCCATGTAAAGAATCGTCTCTCGCCGGACGCCCACCCTGCGAGCAAGTTCCTCCTGGGTCATGTCGTATCTGGCGCGGAACTCCTTGATTCTGGTCCTCATGGGACATCCGCCCCAGAGCGCGGTAGCGAAAAGTCCTCCCCCGCGTAATGCGTGTACAGGAGGAGTGTGGAATACGGTGCCACGCCGATGGTCAATCCAAGCACATCCCCGGCCGCAACGGGGATGCCTCTTGCGGCAAGGATGTTCGCGATTCCGTAAGATGCGAATAGCACCGCCAGGGTGATGTAAAATGCGTGCACGGTTGCCTTCCTGCTTATCGATAATATCCGCTCGTCATCGAGAGGACTGGTCCCGGTTCGCGCCTTTCCCACCCATTCCCGGGCGTCCTTGAGTATTGTCGCAAAAAGATACCCTATCAGACCGATGAACGAGATGAAGAGAGGCGGGATACCACGTATCTGCGGGCATGATATGACAAAGACCGCCAGGTATGCCCCCAAGGCGATGCATAGCCCGAAGTAGAATCTTGATTCGATGAGCGGTTTCATCGCTTTCTGTCTCTCTTCCGCCCGGTCTAACCACCCCGGCCCCCACTTCCTCATCGCCAGGCCGAATATCCCGACCAGCGCGAAGAATGCAATGAACCCAAGGAAGGATTGATCGATTTCTCCGGCCCGCCTCCAGTGCAGGACGATAACCAGGACACATGACGCGATCCCGGCGACCGCAACGAACAACATTGAACGCTCAACTTGAGTTCTCTCTTTCTGGTCCATATGGCATTCCTCGCATCAGTCCGGCGTCCCTTTGCGACCGTAGTACACGGCGAATAATATCATGCTGAGGAAAATGACTGCGATGAGAACGATCAATACATTCATGGCAGAAAGGATGTTTTTCAGGGGGGATGCCAGTGTCAAAATGATCAGGACCCCTATTGCCAGTGCCGTAACCTGAAGGGATTTCAGCATCGCCTGCTTTGCCACGGCATTTGTACGTTCGTCCTGAAGAGGTTCCGGTTCGCGGAGCGCCCTTTCCTTCCAGTTCCTGCCCGCCATCCAATAGGCGCCAAGAAATATTGCGAGCGCCGCGGTCCCTCCGGCAATCATCCCGAAAAAGGAAAAGTCGGACCTGCCGTTCATCGCTCCGACGGCCAAGAAAACGACGAGAAGGCAGATGAAAACGACAGCCAACCCGGGCGCCTGCTTGCGGAAGTCGGGAACCCCGCGGTTCTCCATTTATCTCACATCCCATTCCCATGTTATGTAAATCCAATATGATGTTAGAATGTTCTAACACCTATTTATATGCTTTGCCTTCCAATCGACACATCTATATGTATGTATGTTAATATATTATAACATGGGCGTCAAGACCATATCGGTGAACGACGAGGTCTACCGGACCCTCGCGCAGGTGAAGAGGGCCGACGAGAGCTTCAGCGACCTCATCCGGAGGCTGCTGTCCGCGAAAGGCGCTTCGCTCAAGGACTATTTCGGCGCGCTCAAGGACAGCAAGTGCCTCGACGGAATCGACGAGCATGTCAGGGCCGTCCGCTCCAGCGCGAAGGTGCGTGGATGAACCTCCTGGATACGAGCTTCGTCGTGGACCTTCTCCGCGGCGACGAGACGGTCTCGGGCTTCCTGGATTCGGAATCGGCCACGACCGCCGTCACCTATTTCGAGATGATGTCCTTCCGCAAACGGCGCAAGCTGAAGGCCGAGGGCGCGATTTTGGAAAGGTTTTTTTCCGAGGTCCCGGTGCTCCCGTTCACGCGCGCCGCGGCCGAGGAAGCCTCGGCGATCACCGCCCGGCTCATGGACATCGGCAGGCCGGTCAACGCGCTCGATGTCCTCATTGCCAGCATCGCCCTCTCGGAAAGGGCCGAGAGGCTGATCACCCGTGATCGCGACTTCCTCGAGATCGCGAAGATCTGCGATCTCTCGGTGACGATCTATTGAAAAAGGCGCAGGGCGCAGGGCGCAAGGCTTGAGGCGCATGGGGGAAGGCGCAAGGGAAAAGGGGTACGGGGCAAGCGACGACGACGATTCGTCCGTCCCTTGCCCCTCGCCCCCTGCGCATTGCGCCATGCGCCTTTGCACATTGCCAGATGCAAAATATATATACTAGACTTAACATAGGTGCTTACCCCATGCGGCAACTGCCCTGGGGAACCGTGCACCCGGCGATGAAGCCGACGGTACTAGGCTCGTCGGGGAAGAGGTGGAGACGCTCGTATCGTGGGCCCCGTGCCCGCGATGTCTATGACCACCGACTCATACGCAAAGCTGGACGTCTGTCGAATCGGCGCTTTGGCGATTTATAGTCGTCTGGGGAATGGCTTGGCTCAGGAGCCGACGAAGGTCGTGCCAAGCTGCGATAAGCCTCGTGTAGGCGCAAGGAGCCTTTGATACGAGGATCACCGAATAGGACTTCCGACATGGGCAACCCCATGTGTCCCGTAAGGGTCGGGAACCCCCCGAATTGAAGCATCTTAGTAAGGGGAGGAAAAGAAATCAATCGAGATGCCGTAAGTAAAGGCGATCGAAAGCGGCACAGGGCAAACCGAATCCCCCGTCGAAAGACGGGGGAGATGTGGAGTTTTGGACCCGGGCACTCCGTGCTGGTGAACTCGAACTCCGCCTGACACGGCCGGCCATAGAGGGTGACAGCCCCGTAGAGGCAAGCCGTAGGAGATTCCGGGTATCCCGAGTAACGTGCGCTGGATATCGCGCGTGAATTTGGGAGGCATGAACTTCCAACTCTAAATACATCCTGAGACCGATAGCGCATTAGTAGCGTGAGCGAAGACTGAAAAGTAAACTTGACGGGAAGTGAAAAGAGCCTGAAACCAGACGATAACAGGCGTGTGCAGCGCAAAAGGTCTTCGACCGGCGTTGCACTGTCCGTGTTGAAAAACGGGCCAGGGAGTTCTGGTCAATGGCGAGGTTAAGCCGTATCATCGGCCTAGCCGCAGGGAAACCGAATGTCCGCAGCCGCAAGGCGAGGGACGGGGTGCGTTCGCCCCCAGTCATTGGCGGGAGACCCGAAGCCAGTCGATCTATACCTGGCTAGGTTGAAGCCCTGGGAAACCAGGGTGGAGGACCGAACCGATACTGATGTGCAAATCGTTCGGATTAGCTGGGCATAGGGGTGAAAGTCCAATCGAGGTTGGGAATAGCTGGTTCCTCCCGAAACTACTCGCAGGTAGGTCTCGGTCGAGGTAGGCGGTGCGGTAGAGCCACCGATCAGGTGTTTAGCGGCCGAAAGGCCGCGGCACCTTGTCGAACTCCGAACGTGCCGCCGCCGCAGAAGCCGGGAATCAGGGCATCTGGGGTAAGCTCGGTGTCCGCAAGGGGAACAGCCCGGCCCGGAGTTAAGGTCCCCAAGTGCTGGCTAAGTGTTAATCTAAAAAGGGCGTCCACGGTCTCAGACAACTAGGAGGTGGGCTCAGAAGCAGCCATCCTTTAAAGAGTGCGTAACAGCTCACTAGTCGAGACTGCGGGCCTCTAAAATGGACGGGGCTAAGCCAGCCACCGATACTCCGGAGCACCGCAAGGTGATCTGGTAGGGAGGCGTCGTGCGCGGGTCGAAGTAGGGCCGTGAGGTCCTATGGACCGCGTTCGAATGCGGATCCTGGTAGGAGTAACAGCGAAGATGGGTGAGAATCCCATCCGCCGAAAGGGCAAGGGTTCCTCGGCAATGTTCGTCAGCCGAGGGTTAGTCGGTCCTAAGGGTTCTCTTAATCGAGGAACTCGAAAGGGAAGCAGGTTTAATATTCCCGCACCACGTGGTTTTCGTCCAGCTTCTGACGCATCGGGATAAGCCTTGCAGGCTCACCAGCCTGCTCGAGCGCTATAGTCCCCGGAGAGCCGTAATGGCGAGAAGGGGGTGAAGGCGCAAGTGAAGGTGCACTCCGATTGGCCTATTTCCCGGTGCCCGTGAAAAGGAAGCTGGAGCCACCCGCGTGACCGTACCTAGAACCGACACTGGTGCCCCTGGGTGAGAAGCCCAAGGCGTCGTGGATATAATCTTCGCGAGGGAACTCGGCAAAATCGCCCCGTACCTTCGGAAGAAGGGGTGCCAGCCATGCAAATGGCTGGTGGCACTGACAAGGGAACACCGTCTGTTTAATAAAAACGCATGTCAGCGCAAGCCGGAAACGGTGAGTATGCTGGCTGAAGCCTGCCCAGTGACGGTATCTGAAAACCGGGTTCAACCGGACGAAGGACCGTTAAACGGCGGGGGTAACTATGACCCTCTTAAGGTGACCGTGTTGCCTTAATAAAAGTCGACCATATGCTGGAACAGCTGAGTATCCCGCACTACCGCGCTCCACCTCCACCGTACCCTCCTGCAAAGGGGGATATGGTTGGAGGTTGGGTAGAGCACGGTGAAAATGTGACGGGTGCAGCCAATCAGCAGGAAAGGCTGGAGAAATCCAGAATCCTCAGAGACTGGATGTCGACCTCCCCGATGGGAGAAGGTACAGTCCGACCCTCACAGCGATGTGAGGAGGTCGCGGGAGACCGCGGCCCGCCTTCCGGAAGGAAGGTCCTTGAAGCAACAGCGTGAGCGTAATACCTTGCCGCTTAATTGGCGGCTTGCATGAAGGCCCAACGAGTGTTCTACTGTCCCCGCGAAGAATCCAGTGAAACTGATATACAGGCGTACAATCCTGTACCTTCCTTCTGAAAGCGAAGACCCCGTAGAGCTTTACTGCAGCCTGTCGTTGTTGTACGATTTCGAATGTGTAGAGTAGGCGGGACCCGTTACCAGGGCGCGCCGCAAGGTGCGTTCCGAGGGGCCGATGAAACACCGCCCTTTTGGGGTTGTACAACTAACCGCCTCGGCGGGACACCGGTAGGTAGGCAGTTTGGGTGGGGCGCCACGCCCTCAAAAAGATAACAAGGGCGCCCAATGGTCGGCTCAGGTAGGTCAGAAATCTACCGTTGACTGCAAGGGGAAAAGCCGGCTTGACGCGGTTCTGCTCAACGAGGAACCGCGATGCGAAAGCAGGGCCTAGCGAACCACTGAGCCCTATTCGTGGGGGCCAGTGATAACAGAAAAGTTACCTCGGGGATAACTGAGTTGTCGCCAGCAAGAGCCCATATCGACCTGGCGGCTTGCTACTTCGATGTCGTCTCTTCCTATCCTGGCGGTGCAGCAGCTGCCAAGGGTGGGGTTGTTCGCCCATTAAAAGGGATCGTGAGATGGGTTTAGACCGTCGTGAGACAGGTTTGTTGCTTTTTGAAGGAAGTGCGTTGGTGCCTGAGGGGAAGGAGCCTCCAGTACGAGAGGAACGAGGCTTCATGGCCACTAGTGCATCTGTTGTCCGGTAGGGCATTGCAGAGCAGCCACGCCGTGGCGGATAAAGGCTGAAAGCATCTAAGCCTGAAACCGTCCCTAAAACGAGGCACCTTCGAGGGCTCCCATAGAAGATGGGGTTGATAGAGCTGGGGTGTAAGCCGGAAGCTTCGGCGACCGGTTCAGCCCGCAGCCACTAATCGTCCGGAATCGCTTGCCGGTTCGGCAGTCTAAAAGACTTTGCGTATGGTCCTTTTTCCAAATCCGTCGGCCAGATCATATTCCCTAGCGCAAGCGCCATCCGGGACAGGCCGCCCAGTCGTGCGGTCGGAAGGAAGAAACGGGCCCAAAGGTCCCCAGGCGCATGGGAGTTGCTCCGGGCCCCAACCGCCACCGTTCTCAGAACCACATCGTGGCGCCCGCGTCGAGCGACAGGTCGTTCAGCGTCGCGGCGCCGACTATCTTGACGCCCTTGCGGAGCTCGACCTTGTCCCAGCCGAGCATCTGCTTGGACGCCTCGCAGACGAAGATCTCGATTCCCATCTCGAGGGTCTGGTCCATCATCTCGCCCAGCGAGGGGAACGACCCGAGCTTGACCTTCTCGGCGGTGCCGGGGGTCAGCACCCGCAATCCCTGCCCGAGGTAGTAGAGCTTCGGGTGCAGGCCCATCTTTTTGGCGGTCTGAGCCAGGACCAGCGGGGAATACTGCCTCTAGGGCTGGTCGCTCGTCTGCACATATAGCAGGAATTTCTCGTCTCTCATCTTGACACCTCCAAATTTTGCCGGGTGATTACTCCGAGCGCAGCCGTATAAGACCATTTCTCAACATCCGCCGCACATCTGTCGCAAATCTCACCCGCCGGCAGGGCGGACGGTCACAGCCGCCGGTTTCGCCGCTCGCGCGGACCAGCTGGAAGCCCTGCGGGCAAAAATATATATGCGATGGCCGACAATCATCACGCTATGGCCGGTCCGCGGAGGCGCAGGCATCGTTTTGAGAGGAAGGGGCACAGGAAGCCCCGGAAGGCCGGGAAGGCCCGCCGAACGAAGAAGCCCTCCGCGGAGAAGCCGGCGGCGCCGGAGAACGGCGAGTCGGTCCGCCACTACGGGGACGCCTGGGACTACGAGAACTACGAGAAGGAGAGCCACAAGGCGAGCGGGCTTTTCCTGTGAGCGGCTCGCTGGCAGGCGCTATCCGCTCTATTGTCATATATATATTGAATTTAAAATATAGAAAATCTTATTATTCGCAACAACCCATATTCCACCCGAGAAGATATGGACATCCGCAAGGTCCAGTTCACGGGCGGCTCGTCGTACGTGCTCACATTGCCCAAGGAATGGGTCAAGGCACTGAACATCAAGAAGAACGACTCGCTGGGCCTCATAACCCAGCCCGACGGGACACTGGTCGTCACGACGCGCACGACCGAGGCGCGGCCCCAGCGCAACAAGGAGATCAAGGTCGAGGATGTCCGGGACCAGGCACACCTCTTCCGGGTGCTCATCGGCTCCTACATCATGGGCTACACCACGATAACCCTCCGCTCCTCCGGCCGGATGCCGGCGCAGGTGCGCGAGACCGTGATGAAGTTCGCCCAGATGACCATCGGGCCCGAGGTCATGGAGGAGAGCGCCTCCTCCATCACCATCAAGGACCTGCTCAACCCGGCCGAGATGCCCTTCGACAAGACCATCCGGAGGATGCACATCCTTGTCCGGACGATGCACGAGGACGCCTTCACCGCCATGGACAAGCGCGACAGGGCCCTGGCCGAGGACGTCCTGCGGCGGGACACGGACATAAACCGGCTCAACTGGCTGGCGGCGCGCCAGCACAGCATGATGCTCTCCGACACCACGCTGGCAAGGCGGATGGGCATCTCGCTCGAGGACGCCGCCCACTGCTTCCTCATCGCGAGGATACTCGAGCGCATCGGGGACCACGGCACCCGGATAGCGAGATCGGTGCTCCTCCTCATGGAGAAGCGGCTGGAGAAGGACCTCCAGGCCGGCCTGAAAGAGGCCAGCGCCGAGTCGCTGGAACTCCTGAACGCCAGCGTGGAGAGCTGGTTCCGCCGGGACATCCGTTCGGCCAACCGGAGCCTGGACGGCCTGCCCAGCCTGATTGCCAAGTGCGACCGTATCAACCACTCCGCCCGCCGTGTCAAGAGCGAATACTCCATACCGGTGACGGACATATCGGAGAGCATCCGCAGGACGGGCGAGTACGCCACGGACATCGCCGAGCTCGTTGTCAACAACCTGGTGCTCGGGGAGAAGTGAGCGACGAATCCGGGTGCCGGGAGCCGGGAGCCGGGAACCGGGTGACGAAGCGTTCATCCCGGTACCCGGTCCCCGATACCCGGTCGTCAACCCGGCCCCCGGCCCCCGGCCCCCGGATTCACACACCCCTCGCGCCTCGAAAACCAATCATTATATATCCCAGTATGATTGAATCAAGCCTGGTGAGACTAGATAGGATTAATGGGCGGGGGCGGGGGTTGGCCGCCCTCCCGGTGCTGGGCATGCTGCTCCTGGGCGCTCTCTCGGTGCTTCCGGTCGCCCCGGGGGACGAGCCGCCGCCGGGCTTCTCGTGCGCCCTGAGGGTGGCCCCGGACGGCAGCCTCTACCCCACACCCGTGAACTTCACCTTGCCCGACCTGTCCGGGGCCGAGAGGGCCGACCAGGGAAGGGGCCTCTACTGCAACATAATAAACCAGAGCGGCCGCGTCATCCCCGCCGAGACGCTGCGCAGCCTCGACGAGAACTTTACCCTCTACATATGGCCCAACGTGACCGCCGCCTTCGGCACCCCGCCGTACTCGAAGATAAACATCATCATCGTCAACCAGGACGGCATGGGAGGGGTGGCCGGCTACTTCAGCTCGGGGGACCCGGACGCCATCTACCTCGACTACGACGACCTGGGGCTAGACCTGGACGTCACCGCCCACGAGTTCCAGCACCTCATCCACAACTCCAAGGACCCCGGCGAGACCATCTGGCTCAACGAGGGCTGCTCGGAGTGCGCCATCTACGTCGCCTATGGCGGCGGCAACCCCGGCCTGACCAGCCATTTCATGTCGTACGGCTTGGACACCGACAACGACTTCACCGCCTGGAACACGGTCAGCGACTATGGCGGGGCCGGCCTGTGGACCATCTACAACTACGAGCGCTACGGCGGCAACGACTTCACGAGGGCCCTCGTGGCCGACCAGGCCAGGGGCGTCCAGTCCTACAACAACCGGCTGGCTTTCAAGGACGAGACCTTCACCGGCGCGTTCAGGAAGTGGGTGGTCGCCAACTGGCTCAACAACGCCTCCGTGGACCAGGGCGAGTGGGGCTACCGGGGCGTCTGGAACTACGTCGGCCACACCTTCCTCTTCAAGGACTACCCGATGACCTGCTCCTCGGCGGTCCAGCAGGCCAACGGCGCCGACTACATCCGGTTCGAGCCCGCGGTGTGGAACCAGAACGGGGGGGACCTCGAGGTCAACATCACGTTCACGAGCGGGACCGGCTACTGCGCCATGGCAATGGCGGCCCGGAGCCCCGTTGCGGACCGCGTGCTCGTCCCGACCATCACGGGGAACCGGGCGACGATGCTAGTGCCCAATCTCGGGGGGGATTACGCCGTCGCCGGGCTGGCCGTCTCCGGCCTCTCCGGCCCGTGCTCCTACACCTTCGAGGCCAGCATCATCGACATCACCCCGCCCAACACCACCGCCCGGGTGACGCCCCCCGCGCCCGACGGGAAAAACGGCTGGTACCGCCGCCTCCCAACGATAAGCTTCACGGTCAACGAGAACGCCAGCATATACTACGGCTGGGACGGCGGCGCCGGCACGAGATACTCGGCCCCCTTCAAGGCCCCCGAGGGGGTCCACGAGCTCTCCTTCCACGGGGAGGACCGCTACGGGAACGTCGAGCCCCCGAAGAGCCTAACGCTCAAGGTGGACACCATCGCCCCCGAGACCGTCCACAACATCACCCCCTCGGAGCCCGACGGGCTCAACGGCTGGTACGTCAGCCCGGCCGAGATATCGTTGATCCCGGACACGCCCGGGGCCATCCTTTCCTGCGCCTGGGACGACGACGCCCTCCACGCCTACACCGGGCCGATGCAGCTTCGCGAGGGCGTCCACCGGCTCAACTGGCGCGCCGAGGACGAGGCGGGCAACCTCGAGCAGCTCAAGGGGGTCATAACCAGGCTGGACACCGGGTTGCCGACGGTGGACTATAACCTCTCCAGCGAGCCGGACGGCCAGAACGGCTGGTACCTCCGGGCGCCCACGATATACCTGTCGAGCGCCGACCCCGGCAACCCGGTGATATACTACAGCTGGGACGGCGGAAACGTCACCGAGTACACCCGCGAGTTTAGGGCCCAGATGGGCCGCCACACGCTCGACTTCTACGCCCTGGACGAGGCCGGCAACCGCGGGCCGCCCTCGAGCCTGGTCGTGAAGCTGGACCCGGTCGCGCCCACCATGAGGGCCACAACCGGAATCCCCGCCCCGGACGGCAACGACGGCTGGTACCGCACCGAGACGGACCTCACCCTCTCGACGGACGAGGCCTACGGGGCCACCATCTACTACAGCTGGGACGAGGGCGCGGAGGTTCTGTACGACGCCCCGCTGCCCGTGCCCGAGGGCGAGCACTCCATCAGCTGCCGGGCCATCGACGAAGCCGGCAACCGGGGCAAGGTCCTCACCCTGGCCTTCAAGATGGACTCCCTGCCGCCCGTCACCCAGCTGGGCATCAACCCGGAGGACCTGGGCGCGGCATGGTACCACGAGCGGCCCCGGGCGACGCTTCGGACCGAGCCGGGGGCGTCCGTCATGTTCTCGGTCGACAACACGACCTTCCACAGGTACGTCCGGCCGGTGGAGATCGGCGAGGGGGTCACCTACCTGACCTACTTCTCCCAAGACGTCGCCGGCAACAACGAGACGCCCTCGGTCCGCCGCTTCCGGGTGGACACCGTGCCCCCGGGCGTGCTCCTCAACCTGAGCAGCACGCGGGTGCTCACCGGCGAGCAGGTCAACCTCTCCGCCGCGGCCTACGACGAGAACGGCATCACGGAGTACCTCTTCGACTTCGGCGACGGCACCACGAGCGCCTGGACGCGCTACGGCAACCTCTCCCGGAGCTTCGGCGCGCCCGGCAACTACGGCATCCGGGTCAAGGTGCGCGACGGCTCCGGGCTGGAGGCGACCTCGGAGCCGGTGCTCCTCAACGTGAGCGCCCCGCCCAGGAAGCAGGTCTCCCCGCCGCCGACGATCGGGGACCTGATGGCCTCCATACCGCCGCTGTTCTACTACCTCGTGTTCGCGCTGGTGGTCGCGGCCGTCGCGGGCGCCGGGCTGCGCCGGGTGGCGAGGGCCCGGCGCCGCCGGAGGCTCTACCGCGAGGTGGAGCGGGCGGAGGCCGAGCGGGAGGCCCGGCACACGCGCGAGATAGACGAGGAGGTGTCGGCGGACTACTACGGGGGCGACCGGGCGCTCTCCTCGGGCGGGTTCCGCGGCGGGCTGCCTGCGGGCCCCGCCGGCGGTCCGGGCGCGGGGGGCGGGTTCAGAAGCGTCCCGCCCGGCGCGTTCGCGGGCGAGCCGGCCGGCCGGCCGTCGCCCTCCTTCCGGCCTCCCCCGGACGCTCCGGCGGAACGCGCCGGCATCCCGGAGGCCCCGGCGACGACGGCCGCCCCCGACGGGCCGGCGGGTCCCGACTTCGGCGACGCCAGGCTCGTCGAGCGGTCCGAGCCCGAGCTCGTCCTCGAGGCCGAGATAGGCTCGAGCAAGCCCATATGGGCCCAGTCGAGCAAGGACACGGCGCAGAGGTCATCGAGGCCGGCCCGGATGCCCGAAAGCGCCCTGGCCGGGGGGCGCCCGGCCCGCCGGCCCGCCGGCGGCAGCCCGGACCTGAACCGGGAGCTCGACGATATCTTGAAACGGCTGAATCGGGATAATACGTAAAAACGGGGCAGCAAGGCAGCAAGGCAGCAGGGCAGCAAGGGAAGGCAGCAAGGCAGCAAGGCAGCAAGGCAGCAAGGCAGCAAGGCAGCAAGGCAGCAAGGCAGCAAGGCAGCAGGGCAGCAAGGCAGCAGGGCAGCAAGGGAAGGCAGAAAGGCAGCAAGGCAGAAAGGGGAATGGTCGTTCGTCCCTTGCTGCCTTTCTGCCCTGCTGCCTTCCTGCCACCCTTGCTGCCTTTCTGCCCTGCTGCCTTCCTGCCACCCTTGCTGCCTTTCTGCCCTGCTGCCTTCCTGCCACCCTTTCTGCCTTTCTGCCCTGCCGCCCTCCTGCCTTTTCCGCAGCTTTTAAGTCGTTGAAAGTCAGTCGCCGCCCGATGACCACTCGCCCGCTCAAGGCGTTCCGGGACCGGGCCGCATCCTCGCTGGCCCGGGGCCTGCGCGAGCTCGGCACGAGGGAGGTCGGGCCGGCGCTGGAGGCCCTCTCGCTCGCGCCGGAGGGCCGGGGAGATTTCGCCTTCCCGTGCTACGCGCTTGCCAGGGAGCTGCGCAAGGCGCCGGCCGCGATCGCCGCCGACCTCGTCCAGTACACCGGCCTCCCCGGGCCTTTCGACAGGGTGGAGGCGGCCGGTGCGTACGTCAACTTCCACCTGCGCCCGGAGGCGCTCGCCCACTCGGTCCTCTCGGCCGTCCTGGAGGAGAAGGCGCTCTACGGGACCGAGCCGGACAACGGCCGCCGCGTGATAGTGGAGCACACCAGCGCCAACCCCAACGGCCCGTTCCACGTCGGCCGCGCCAGAAACCCGATAATCGGCGACGCCGTGGCGCGCCTTCTGCGCTCGGCCGGCTTCGACGTCGAGACGCAGTACTACGTCAACGACATGGGCAAGCAGGTCGCGATACTGGTCTGGGCGCTCGGGAGGTTCCGGCCGGAGGAGCTGCCCGCGGTGGAGCGGGAGAAGCCCGACCACGATTACGTGCGCTACTACCAGAAGGCCTCGCCCCTCATAGAAACTGACGAGGGGGTCAACGAGGAGGTCCAGGCGATGCTCTCCGCCTACGAGGGCGGCGACGACACGGTCGGGGAGAGATTCCGCAGGGCCTCCCAGCACGTCCTCGACGGCATGGAGCAGTCCCTCGCCCGGCTCAACGTGACCGTGGACCACTTCGTCTGGGAGTCCCAGTTCGTGGAGGACGGCTCCGCCCGGGCGGTCGTCGACGGGCTCAAGCGCGCCGACTGCGTCGGGGAGGAGGAGGGCGCCCACTTCCTCGACCTCCGAGACCGCGGCATACACGGCCGGGACGCGCGCTTCTTCTTCACGCGCCATGACGGCACGACGCTCTACACCACCCGCGACATCGCCTACCACCTGTACAAGCTCTCGCACTGCGACCTCGCCATAAACGTTTTGGGCGAGGACCACAAGCTCGAGTCCCGCCAGCTTGCGGTCGCGCTGGAGCTTCTGGGCTCCCTCCGCCTGCCGGAGGTGCTGTTCTACTCGTTCGTCGGCCTGCCCGAGGGCAAGATGTCCACCCGCCGCAACCGCGTGGTCTACCTCGACGACCTCATCGACGAGGCCGTGGAGCGGGCCTACGAGGAGGTCCGCAAGCGCCGCTCCGACCTCGACGAGGCGCGGATGAGGCGGATAGCCGAGCTCGTCGGCGTCGGTGCCCTCCGGTACAACGTGATACGGGTCCAGCCCGAAAAGCAGATAGTCTTCAGGTGGGAGGAGGCCCTGAACTTCGAGGGCAACAGCGCGCCCTTCATCCAGTACTCCCATGCCCGCTGCTGCTCGATACTCGGAAAGTCCGAGGGCTACGACCGGTGGGACGCCGAGGTGCTCGTCGCGCCGGAGGAGGCCGGCCTCGCCCGGGCGCTGGCGCGGTACCCTGAGACCGTGGTGGAGGCGGCGTCCCAGCGGAGGCCCCACCTGGTCGCCGCCTACGCCCACGAGTGCGCCGCGGTGCTCAACCAGTTCTACAAGTCCTGCCCGGTGCTCAAGGCGGAGACCGACGCCCTTCGCGCGGCGCGGCTTGCCCTCGTGGACTCTTCGCGGTGGGTGCTTCGCAACGCCCTCACGGTGCTGGGGATAGATGCGCCGGAGGAGATGTAGGGAAAAGGCAGCAAGGCAGCAAGGCAGCAAGGCAGACCGTAGAAGACCGGCAGCGGCCGGTCTTCTCGGCCGAGACGAGCGAAGCTCGTCTACGGAAGGCAGAAAGGGGACGACCGGCCGTTCCGTCCCCTTCCGGACCCGCTTGCTGCCTTTCTGCCTTCCCCTGCTGCCCTGCTGCCTTGCTGCCTTGCTGCCTTGCTGCCTTCCTGCCTTTCCTCCTATTTTAAGCAAGTCTTGCCTTTGACCATAAAGTTATTATCATGAGACAATATCTATCAAGCGGGGACAGTGGAGGGAATCGCAATGGACCTGAAGAGGGGATTGCTCTTCGCGGCGGTCGCGGCGATGGTCATGACGTCCTTCTCGGGCCTGGTGGCGGGCGCAGGGGCCGACACGGGCGCGCCGGCCGGCTCCAGCGGGATATCCTGGAAGCCGGTGGTGCCGGTGAAGTCCGCGGCGATCGTCGGCTACGACCCGAACTCGTACGCGGACGACTACGCCTACCTGGCGGCGGTCCCCTCGGCAACCTTCTACTCCGGTTCGTCCGACAGGCTCTACTCCTACCCGGTGCTCTTCTACCAGCCCGAGACCGACCTCCCCGACGAGGACAAGGTGCTCAACCCGGGGCAGGGCGTCCGGTACTTCGCCGAGGACTGGATGACCTACTGCGGCGGCAGCCTCGACCGCGTCCAGTTCATCAACCTGCCCGGCGGCAAGGCCGGCGAGGCGATGTCCGCCCTCAACCTCACCGCTGCCCCGAAGGGCCAAAGCGTCCTCCCAGTGCGGAACCCGTTCGCAACGGCCCGCGACATAGCGCTAACGAACTGGGAGTCCTCCCAGGAGGCGGTCGTGGCGGTGGTGAAGGAGGACTACCCCGCCGCCACGCTCAAGACCAAGGGCACCGTGAACGGGACCATCCCCTCGTCCTACAAGGTCCAGACGAGGTCCATCACCGGCGACAAGGATGTCGGGATAACCCCCACATATCACAATTTCACGGTGGACGAGCCGGTGAAGTACATCCAGGCCCACATGGACTGGTCCGGCACCGTGGGCGCCCTGGACCCGATAACCCAGAGGGGCAAGGACCCCGACCTCGCCCTTTACGACTGGCAGCTCGGGCAGTGCTCGGCCTCCTCCAACTGGAACGTGCTGTCCGGCGTGGGCGAGGATTGCGGCTCCTACGTCTACCACTGGGGCGACTGGGGCTTCGCCGTCACCTACATGCCGACCAAGGCGATGTCCGACGACGAGACGGGGCTCACCGGGCTCCTGCCCGTGCCCCCGCCGGCACCGGCGCCGGAGCAGGGCGCGCCCCAAGACCCCCCTAGCCGGCCGACCACGGCCCAATACACCATCGACTACACACTGATGCCCGGTATGGAGGTCACCCTCAAGGACAAGACCTGCTACTTTGCCCGCGACGCCTCCTTCACCCTCTCTTGGTCCGGCGACGCCAAGCTGGGGATCGCCATCATCGGCCCGGAGGGGGCCGAGATCTCCTACGACGCCACGGGCGTTTCGCCCCAGCAGGTCAACCTCGAAGAGCTGGGCGAGGGGCAGTACAAGGTGGCCGTTGTAAAGCTCGCCGACTCCTCCTCGGACGCCGACTGGAAGCTCGAGTACTCCTGGAAGCAGAACAGGACCCGCCTCGAGGGCGACTGCCTCGCCGGGGCGGCCAACGCCGCGGTGCTCGCCTCCCTCCGCAACGCCCCGCTGCTGTATGCCAGGCCCGACGGCGTGCCGGGCGAGACGCTGGAGGCGCTGGACACCCTGGGCGTCACCCGGGTCCATCTCGTCGACCTCAACAGCCACGGGGGCGACGCCACCCTCAAGGGGCTCACCGGCCACCGCAGCCTCTTCCAGCCCAAGATAGACGCCACCCGCTACACTTCCTACAAGTCCGTCTACGACCGGATAACCGGCATCACCAAGACCACCTCTGCCGTCTTCACCACCATCGACCCTTGGTCGTACTGGAAGGTCGGCGGGAGCGGCCCGGCCGGCGAGGAGCCCAAGGGCCTCTTCATCGGCCCGGCGGCGCTCGCGGCCGCCCACCACGGGACGCCCGTGCTCGTCGCCGACAACGCCGGCAACCTGTCCTGCGCCAAGGCCTGGTACAACAAGTTCTGGCTCGACGCCTATCCGAGCCGCGCCCCGCCCTCCGTGAGCTGCATGGCGCTCACGGCCCGCAGCATCTACAAGCACCTGGGCGACATCGGGCTGGACAGGCCCGGCAAGGAGAACATCACCACCGTGGCGGACCAGTTCGACATCGGCTCCGCCTGGGACCGGGCGCTCGTGGGCGGCGCCAACGCCGGCCGCATAATGGGCTCCCCGGTGGACGCCGCCTACTGGGTGGCCCGCTGCGCCCTCTACCAGGCGGTGATATTCGCCAACCCGGCGACGGACCCGGAGGGCGTCGACATGGTGACCGGCACCGAGTCGATTCTGCCGCCCGGCCCGGAGGTCGCCGGGGTGCGCACCATCGAGGGTATCCCCACGCATGTCACCGCCCCCGTCGTGCAGACCTGGGTGAGCTACCAGCACCGGTTCAACGAGCGGGCGAGCAAGTACTGGCGGACGAACTATGTCACCGCCACGGGCATAACCCCGTACTGGGACCCCTCGGACAACCCGATCGACGAGGGCGTCAACGCCGCCTACGGCCAGACCGGGCAGTACTGGCCGGACATCACCACGAGCGAGGTGGTGCCATTCTACGTCGAGAAGGCCGGGTACTCGTCGGTCTACTCGACCAACTTCGACGACACCATGGACAACCTGAACAAGGGCACCATCATGTGGCTAGAGGTCATGCACGGCGGCAACCGCGGCTCGGGCGTGGTCGGGTTCTGGCGCGACGACTTTCGCCACAACGAGAAGAACCCCTGGCGCGGGTACGAGGCCTCCGGGTCCACCCGGGAGCCGGACACCTACGCGATGTCCAAGCTGGTCGGGTTCGACATGCACCGGTCAGTCTCGGAATACGACCGCGACGGCGTCATAATAGCGATATTAAACCAGGAGGAGACGGTCAGCAAGAACGGCTACGACTTCGACAACGCTTTGGAGAACGTACACTCCATGGGCTTCAACGGCGGCTCCTGCCTGATAGCCAACACCTACATGCACCTGACGATGGTGCGCCACGGCTCCGTGTTCCAGGTCATCGACCCGTGGCTGACCTCGTGGTACGCCTCCTTTGCCATGGCAACCTTCGCGCGGGGCATAGCCCAGGGCATGTCCATCGGGGAGTGCTACTCCGAGGGCATCAAGCACGTCGGCATCGAGTACCTGACGGGCCAGTGGTGGTGGGACATCTACGAGAACGTCATCTACTACGGCGAC
Organism: Methanobacteriota archaeon; assembly: GCA_016874675.1. Lineage (GTDB taxonomy): Archaea > Thermoplasmatota > DTKX01 > VGTL01 > VGTL01 > VGTL01. The sequence goes on from VGTL01000017.1 coordinate 23,520, forward strand.
CCGAAGATAAAGGCCTGGAGCCCGGCGAACGCCTGGGCCGAGCCCTTGCCCCTCAAGGCCGGGTCCGTCGTGGACGGCCACGCCCCGTTCGGCGCCGACCGGCATCCGGCGGCGATAGGCTCGACGCTGGCGCTCGAGATCGCCCTCTTCGGCGGTTTGGCGCTCGTGGTCGCGGCCGCGGTCATCCTCCGGTGGAGGAAGATCCGTGTCCGGGACCTCCCGTCCCGGGCGAGGAAGCAGAGGGCGTGAGACGGCCGGGTGCCGGGGGCCGGGTGCCGGGGGCCGGGTGCCGGGTGCCGGGGGCCGGGGGCCGGGTGCCGGGACGAACGCGTCGTCTCCCGGCCCCCGGCACCCTGCACCCGGATTCCATTCACCAGAACCGCCGGTTCTTCGCGTACTGCACCTCGGCGGCCAGCACGGAGCGCAGGAACTCCTCCTCGGTCTCGTGCTGGAAGTTGAGAAGGCGCGCCGCGGTATCCACGCCGACGCCCCGGGCCGCCAGCGCCAGCGCGCCCCTCTTCCCGTGCGCAAGGAGCAGGTTGGCGTTCTTTTTCAGGCGGGCCAGGACCCGCTTCTGCTCGTCGGTCGCCGCCCTCTTTCCGGAGGCCGCCTCGAGGCTCCTGTCGTCCCCGAGCGGCACCGCCGCAACCATTTTCCCCCTGCAGTAGGGGCACGCGATGTGCTCCGGGATCTCCTTTACCTGCCGCCGGGCGGTCTTCCGGCAGGCCAGGCAGAAGAGCCGGACCTGCGATCTCTCCAGCCGGGCCTTGAACGCGAGCAGGATGGGCCGCTCCACCTTCCCCGTTGCGAGCATGTCCCAGCGGAGCTGGATGCCCGCCGCCCCTATCGGCGATGCAGGCCCCACCGCCACCTCGATATCCCCCTCGCGGATGCGGCGCAGCACCCCGGCCGTGCGCGGGATGTCCATCCTGTCGAAGAGCGTCTTCTCGACGGCCTCCTCGTAGAGCGGCGTGTCCCTGTACAGCCGGGCGATGCGGTCGAAGCTCACGCTTCGGAAGTCGGCGCGCTTGTCGACGGCTCCGAACTTCCGGCTGGTATGGAGGAGCTCGCGCTTGAGGATGGACGAGTTCGATATCACGACGCGCAGGACGCGGGCCAGATCCTCGGGCTCCAGCTTCACCAGGTGTCCGATCAACGTCTCGGGCTTCACGGGCGCCGGAAGTTCGAATATGACGCGGTAGGGGTCCGTCTGTATCCCGACCTCGGAGGAAAGGCGCGCCGAAAGGAACGCCGAGAGAAGCCGGGCCAGCGTGTCGTTGACCTTGGTGCCGAAGCAGGCGTTGAGCACGAGGATCCGGCCGTTCTGGTGGGGCTCGACGACCACGCGCCGGTCGGTCGGGAGGGCGAAGCCGCCACTCTTCTGGGCATCGAGCCGGTCCGTCACCAGGCGCTTCGCATCCGCGTCCAGGCCGTATGACGGCGGGGCAGGTCCCGATGGACCCGCTTCCCCGGCAAGGACGGCCCGAAGCCTCCCGACCTCCTGCGCCGCCTCGAACGGGACGGGGATCTCCTCGCCCATCCAGCCGGGGATGGCGCCGAGCTCGGGCGACGGCTCCACGAGCACCGAATCCTCCCAAAGCTCGACTATGCGCCAGGAGGCGCCCTTCACGATGAAGCGCACGCCCACCTCGCCGTAGGTGGCGATGAAGAACTCGTCCAGCGTGCCGATGGACTTGCGCGTCGTGATGTCTATTATCCGGTAGCTCTTCTCGTCGGGAATCATCGAGAGGTTCTCGTAGAAGAAACGGATGGCGCCCCGGCGGCGGAAGAAGCGGCCCTCCTCCTTCCAAAGGATCCCCAGCGATACGAGCTGCCGGAGCACGGCGTCGAAAGCGGCCCGCTCCAGGGTCCAAAACGGCCGGGCCCCCCGGATGGTCTCGAAGACCTCGTCCAGCTCCGCCTCCCGCCGGCCCACCGTGGAGGCCACGAGCTGGTTGGCGAGCACACCGAGCGGGTTCTCCCGAAGCTCGACGGGCTCTATCTCCTCGGCGGCGGCCTTGCGGGCCAGCACCGCCGCCTCGGCGGCGTCATCGGCGTCGAGGGCGATTATGACCCCCTCGGAGACGAGGCCGCGCCGGTGGCCGGAGCGCCCGACGCGCTGTACGAGCCGCGTGGCCTGGCGGGGGGAGCCGTACTGCACTGCGAGCCCGACCGTGCCCACGTCGATGCCGAGCTCGAGCGACGATGTGCAGATGAGCCCCCTGAGCCTCTCCGACTTGAAATCGTCCTCCATCTGGATGCGTATGTCCCTGTACAACGAGCCGTGGTGGACGCCTATCGGGAAGTCGGGCTTCCAGAGGTGGAACCGCGACGCCAGCACCTCGGCGTTGTCGCGCGTGTTCACGAACAAGAGCGTGCTCCGCCGGCCCTCGATGAGCGATTCGCACCGGCGGATGGCCGCAAGCGTCCGGGTGTCGCAGCGCAACCGCTCCGCCTCGGGCGCGTCCTCGTTTCGGGGGCCGGGCGCCTCGACCGATATGGCCAGGCTCTTGCCGACGGGCACGCGCAGCAGCTTCACCTTTCGCCCGGCGCCGGCCAGGTAGTCCCCGACCTCCTCGGCGTTCCCGACCGTCGCGGAGAGCCCGATGCGCTGGAGGTCCCGCCCGGAGAAGCGCGCGAGCCTCTCGAGCCCCACGGCGAGCTGCCAGCCGCGCTCGTCCCCGGCGAGCTCGTGGATCTCGTCGACCACGACCCAGCGGACGGCCCGCAGAAGCTCCCGGAGCTTTGCGCCCCCGAACATTATCTGGAGGGTCTCGGGCGTCGTGATGAGCATGTCCGGCGGCTGGCGGACCTGCTCGGCGCGCTCCTTCTGGGTGGTGTCGCCGTGCCTCACTCCCACCGTGATGCCCAGCTTCCCGGCCCAGTCCTTGAGCCTCCTGAGCATGTCCCGGTTGAGGGCGCGAAGCGGCGTGATGTAGATGAAGCTCGGGGCCTTCGGTCGCTCGCGCACCATCCGGTCGAAGACCGGGATGACCGCGGCCTCGGTCTTGCCCATGCCCGTCGGGGCGATGAGCAGGAGGTTCTCCCCGCGCAGGATGGGCCCGATGGCGAGCTCCTGGGGCTCCGTGGGCTCGCCGATGCCGGTGTCCGCAAGAACGCGCCTAAGCTCGGGGGCCAGAAGGTCGAAGACGCTCACATCCGGTACCTCCCTGCGGGGGAAGGGACCGGCAGAAGGTCGCGGACGCAGCCGAGGAACGTGCCGTCCGTCAGGTAGACCCGCGCCCGGGGCACGTCCACCAGGCCGTTGCGGAAAAGAGGGCCGAGCAGGCGCCCGCCGCGCCCGTTGACCGGGAAGCCGCCCCGAAGGTCCGTGAAGGCGGGCATGAGCACTATCTCGGGGAACGGAGGCCCGTATCGCTCCTTCGCCTTGCGTCCCACGATGCCGGCCCGGAGCCAGCAGGCCTCCGTCACGGGCCGGCCCCGCTCGTCGCAAAGGAGCACCGAGGGGTGCGCGTGGGCCAAAACGAGCGTCTTGCACCTCATCAGTCTCTCGGGGGGCCAGGCGTGGCCGTGGACCAGGCCGATGCTGCCGAGCACGAGGGACCCGACGCGCCTCACCCTTCCGGGCGCCATGGTCCCGATGCCCCCGTCGTGGTTGCCGGAGACCACGGTCACGGGCACGAGGGCCGAGAGCTCGTCGAGAAGGCGGAAGACCTTGCGCTTCTCCCATCTCTCGGCGTAGGGGACCTGGTGCTTCACGTCGCCCAGGAGGACGAGGCCGGAGGGCTTCCTCTCGTCGACCAGCCGGCGCAGGCGCTCGAGGTTGCGGTCGGTCTGGTCCGGCACGCGGAAGCCGCAACGGGCGAGTTGCTCCTCGATTCCGACGTGCAGGTCGGCGGCGACGATGTACCTCCCGGCGGGGCCGGATATCTCGAGGGCACGCTCGCCGGCGACGGGCTCGACGGTCACGGCGGGGAATGGGGCGGCGGGAGTATATTAGGATATCCGAAAATCAGCCGATTTCAATTGCCACCATTTCACTATTCGTCCCCAGTCTCAGCGGCGGCCCCCAGGTCCCCGTGCCGGTCGTCACGAAGAGGTGCTTCCCCTCCCGCTCGTAGAGCCCGGCGCGGTACCTGACGAGGAGCCTCCCGAACATCGTGAACGGCCAGAGCTGGCCCCCGTGGGTGTGGCCCGACAGGGTGAGGTCGAAGCCCGCCTTGCGCGCCGCGTCGAAGGCCGGCGGCCCGTGCGACATCAGTATCGAGTACTTCCCGTCGGCCGGGGCCACCTTCGCCACCATCCCCTCCAGGCCCTTCGTGCTCCAGGCAAAGTCTATGCCCGCCAGGATGATCCCGCCCGCTTCGACCTTCCTCTGGCACAGCGGGACCGCCTCCGTCCGTGAAAGGCGGGCGATGAACTCGTCCATCCCGACGTACTCCTCGTGGTTGCCTGGGACGAAGTAGACCGGCGCCCGGAGGTCGTTGAGCGGCGCGAACATGTCGTCCGACAGCCGCCCGTCTATGAAGTCGCCCGTTTTCAGGACCAGGTCCGGGCTCTCCCGGTTGGCGCGCTCCACGAGGCGATGGAGGTACCCGACCGGGTTGACGGGCCCAAGGTGCAGGTCGGAGAGCTGGACGATGCGGACCGGCCTTTGGAGGTTTCGCGCGGGCAGCCTCACGGGCCTGCGGCGGACTATTCGGGCGTTGGCCGCCCCGGCGGCCGCCAGCAACGCGGCGAGCGCGAAGAGGGCCTGCCCGGCCAGCCTGGCGTCGGGTTGTCCGATATCGCCGAAAGGCCCATCCCGGCGATGAAGAGCAGGGCGGCGGCGACCACGGCGAGCCAGAAGAAGGGGCCCGTCGCCAGCCCGAACATCCAAAACAGGCGCAACATGGCGTAGTACCCCGCCAGCAGGGAGATCGTCAGGGCGAACCCCAGGAAAGCGGCGAACTGGGCGTATCTTATCATCGCGTGCCAACAATCTGCACCAAAAGCTTCCGTTTGCGCGGCCGGACGTCGAGCTCGATGAAGACGACCTGCTGCCAGGTGCCGGTGGGGATGCGGCCCTCCCGCAGCGGGAGGGTGATGCTGGGGCCGATGAGCGCCGCCCGGACGTGCGAGCGGCCGTTGCCGTCGTCCCACTTGAGGTGGTGCCGGTACTCGAGCCCCTCCGGGGCCATCCTCCCGATGGCCGCCCTCAGGTCCTCGACGACCCCCTGCTCGAACTCCAATGTCGTCAGCGCGCCCGTGGCGCCCGGAACGAAGACGTTGACGACCCCGCTAAAGATGCCGGAATCGTCGACGAGCCTCTCCAGCCCGGCGGTGATGTCCACCATGTCCAGCTCGCCCCTCGAGGCCAGGTCTATGTCGCCGGAGAACACCGCCGCCGGGCACTGGCCGGAAGGCTGCTTTTCGGAAACGACGGACCCCCTGTCTGCGCCCTTTCGCATCCGCTCCCCCCTTGCGCTCGGCCCCGTCCACCTCAGGCGAGCGCGACGTACAGGGCATGGGCCTGCACGAGGCCGTAGCCGTAGTGCTCGTCGTGGGGCGCGGCCTGGCCCTCCAGCATGAGGGCGGTGTCCATGAGGGCCTGTTTGAATTTAACTATTGCGGTCTCGCCCTCGTTTTGGCGCGGAAGGTAGCGCGGCAGGGCGTCCAGCACCAGCGCCAGGGCAGACGAGACGAATGCAGCGGCGTGGGAGGTGCCGCTGCCGAAGTCATGGCCGGCGCCGGGGATGGCGCACCAGATGTGGACGCCGGGGGACACCACCTCGGGCTTCTTGTCCGGGTCGCTGCGGGGAAGCCGCGGCGGAAGGACCGAGCCGCCGTTCCTGCCGGCCGAGCTGAAGGGCGCGATGACACCGTCCTTGTCCACCGCGCCGGCGGCCACCACGCTCCACACCGAGGCCGGGCTGGAGACGTCGCCGTTGTCGGATTCGCCGTCGTTGTCCGCCGCCGCCACCACGAACGTGCCCCACGCCGCGGCCTCCTTGCAGGCGCGCTCCGTCTCGGTCCCGAGTATCGGCAGCCTCCCGCCCCCCAGCGAGAGGGAGATGATGTCCGCCGAGTCGCCGTTCTCGCCGTCGCCGTTGGGGTCGAGGCACCAGCGCACCGCCCGGGCGACGAGCGAGTCCGCGCTTTTCCCGTCGGCGTCGATGACCTTGGCGACCAGCAATCCCGCGCCGGGAGCGCCCCCGTTCGAGCCGGCGATTATCCCCGCCATCTGGGTGCCGTGGCCCTCGTCGTCGTAGGGGGCGGCGTTGCCGTTGACCAGGTCGTTCCAGCCGACCAGGCGGACATCCCAGAAATCCGGGTGGGACAGGTCTATGCCGGAGTCGACCAGGCCTATCGTGACGTTGGCCCCCCTGAAGCCCAGCCCGTTCATCCGCGCTATCTGGGTCATCTCGTAGGCCCAGTCCGACCGGCCCTCGGGTGGCCTCTCGGGGAGGTCGGGCCCGGAGAGGCAGCCGGCCGCCGCCGCAATCACCAGGAGCGACCCCGCCAGGATGCACCTTGCATTCACGGGTGCGGATATCCCCGTGGCGGAGATTTACCTTTTTTGGTGGGGGCTTTATCAGTCCGGAGGGCGTTGGCCGCCCGATGGCCGCGCTGAGGGAGCTGCCCAGGGGGAGCCGGGTCCGGGGCGCCCTGCCCAGGGGCTGCGTGCTCTGCCAGAGGGGCGCCAAGATGGTGCTCCTCGTGACGGGAAGGTGCGGCGCCGGGTGCTGGTACTGCCCCCTCTCCGCCGGGAAGGCCGGGCGGGACGTGGTCTTCGCCGACGAGCTCCGGGTCCGGCGGGCCGCGGACATGTTCCTCGAGGCGCGCCTCATAGACGCCGAGGGCACGGGCGTCACGGGCGGCGACCCGCTGTGCGCCCCCCGGCGGACGCTGTCTCTCATACGCGCGCTCAAGCGGAGGTTCGGCCGGGAGCATCACATCCATCTCTACACCGCCGGGAATTTCCCGGCGAGCCTGGTGCGCGCCCTCCGGCGCTCCGGGCTCGACGAGATGAGGTTCCACCCGGCGCCCCCGCTCTGGGAGCGCTTCGACGGCACGGGGGCGGCGGCACTCCTCCGGGAGGCGGTGGGAAGCGGCATGGCGGCGGGGGCGGAGGTGCCGGCCATCCCCGGCACGGGGAGGGCGCTCCGATCGCTCGCCCGCTCGCTGGAGAGGGCGGGGGCGGACTTCCTCAACCTCAACGAGCTCGAGTACAGCGAGACCAACTTCCGGGAGCTCAACCGGCGGGGCTTTGGGGTGCGCGACGACGTCTCGGCCGGGGTGCGGGGCAGCGAGGGGCTCGCCCGCGGCCTGGTGGAGGGGCTCGACGGCCGCCTGGCGGTCCATTACTGCTCGTCGGGTTTCAAGGACGGCGTCCAGCTGCGCCGGCGGATAATGCGACGGGCCCGAAACGTCGCCCGGCCCTTCGAGGTCGTGACCCCCGACGGGACGCTGCTCAAGGGGATCGTCGAGGGCCCGCCGTCGGTGCTTCGCCGGCTCCGCCGGGAGCACCGGGTGCCGGCGGCCCTCTCGGCCTACGACCGGCGGCGGGGGCGGGCCGAGCTGGCGCCCCGGGTCCTCGAGAGGGTGGCGGGGGCGTTCCCCGGGAAGGCCTTCGTGGTCGAGGAGTACCCCACCGCCGACGCGCTCGAGGTGGAGCGGCGCTCACTTTGAGGCGTTCCCGGGAGCGGGGGCGGGGCCCCTGCCGGAGACGTAGCCCTCCACGTCCAGAACCTCCTGCCTGTAGCACGGGTCCTCGGCCATGAGCTTGCGGATCCAGGTCTCGAAGAACTCGATCTCCCTGCGGACCTCCGGCGGCGGGTCGGGCTGCTGCCGGGCGACGGCGAGCCACAGCCGGGCCCAGTACACCTCCTTGGGGTACAGCTTGTAATTGGCGTAGGGGTTCCGCTCGGCCATCACGATGTTCTGCTCCTTCCAGAAGCGGAGCTTGTCGAACACCAGGCCTATCGTGATGACCCCCAGGAATATGAGAACGAAGAGGGCCAGCATCGGGAGCAGCACGTTGGACGGGTCCAGATTGAACTTGTCCCTCATGTACGGATAGAAGATGCCCGTCAGCGTGAGGCTCCACATCAGGACACCGATTATCGCCTGGCTCTGCTGCATGCGCCACATGAGCTCCATGAGACTTTTTTTGATTTTCATGGTACACGACCTTCCAGCTGGCCGGTAGGGCGCCCGACGTTTAAAAACTGTTGCAGGGCGGGCGGCCGGGGAGCGGAACCCGGCCGGCGGGGAGAGCCGCTCCAAACCTATTTATCCGGCCATCATCATGACATCCGGATGAGCGCCAGGCTGGCGGCGGACCTCCAGACCTACGAGGGGCTGAAAGGGCGGGCCCTGGCCGAGTTCGGGAAGGGGCAGCCGGAGAAGAGCCTGGACTGGTGCCGCGTCGCCGCCGCGTTCGCCTCCCGGGTGCACATCGGGCTCTGGTACGATGACGCCCTGGAGGGGCTCCTGGGGAGGATCGGGGCGGCCGCCGGAGCCCGGGCAGGGGGGCCCGCCCCGGGGGCGTCCGGGAACCGGGAGGAGCCCCCTGCCCCCGGTGCCGCCGGCCCCCGCAGGGTGGCCCACATCGCCTCATTCGTGAGCGACATGGGCGGCCACTCCCGCAACATCGGGCAGATGGTCCGGCTGCTCCAGGACGGGGGGACCGAGCACCGGATATTCGTCACCAACGTGTCCAACAACACCGCGAGCCACGACCATTTCCGCCGGGGGCTTACGGGCCTCCGGGCCGACATACTCGAGCTCCCCCCGCGCGGGCGCTACCTGGATAGGACAGCAACGCTGCGCTCCGAGCTGGAGGGGGGCGGGTTCTCCCTGGCGGTGCTCTTCGTCACGGGCGACGACGTGGTGGCCTTCTCGGCCCTCTCCGGAATGAGACGAAGGCCGTTCACGCTCTACTACAACCACAACGATATCGACTTCTGGCTGGGCCGCGGCGTCACCGACTTCCTCGTGGACCTGCGCGAGGAGGGCGCCCGGTACTCCCGGGAGCACCGCCGGATGGAGAACATATTCGTGCTCCCCCTCACCACGGACTTCTCCCGTCAAAAGCCCGACCGGGCGGCGCTGGGAATCCCCGAAAGCTCCACCCTCTCCCTGAGCATGGGCAGCTTCTACAAGGTGCTGGGCGACCCCGAGCTCGATTGCCTGGCGACGGTCGGGAACCTCCTGAAGAGGTTCCCGCAGCACCACCACATTTTCCTGACAGGGCCGCCGCCGGCCGACATCCGGGAGAGGGTGGCGGCCCTGCCCCTGCCGGAGGACGCGAGGCGCCGGCTCCGTGTCTACGGCCCGGAGCCCCGCCCGCTGCCTGTCCTCAGCGCGGCCGACCTTCTCATCGAGACCTTCCCGGCGACCGGCGGCATGGTGCGCGTGGAGGCGATGGCCACGGGCCTTCCGGTGGTCGCTTTCCACAACGCGAGGCACCCGCTGATATCCGACGCGGAGCCGTTCCCCGCCGGCTACCCGTTCATCGCCAGCACCGGCCGGGAGGTCGAGGAGATGGCCGGGAGGCTCATCCGGGACCGCTCCCTCCGGGAGGACGCCGGGCGGCGGCTGCGGGAGCACTTCGAGGGGACAATCTCTCCCCGTGTTCTGCAACATCGGCTCAAGGACTTCCTGGACCGCTGCCTCGCCGGCGAGAGGCCCCCCGGGTTCGTGCCCCGACAGCCCGCCCCCACGTACGACGTCGAATACGCCAACCGCTGGCGGTTGCGCGACTTCAATCCCCACCGGAGCCTCTTCATCCAGTCGCTCGTGAAGGACTCGGATCTCACCTTCCGCGACCGCCGGGAGCTCCTCTCCCGGGCGAGGCGGCAGGGCGAGTTCGAGAGGGCCTCCCGGACGGCGGCGTACTTCCTCCTGCTCCTGACCGGGCGGGCGGGCGCGCGCCTCCTGGGCGTGAACAGGTAGGCCCTACCGGCCCTCGGGGCCGCCGGCCAGGTCCATGAGCTTTCGCAGCCGCTCGGCCTCGATGCCCGCCGGCAGCATCTCCGGTTGCGTCCGCACCAGCCCCGAGATCTGCTCGAGAAACTCAGGCGAGGCGGGGTCGGCGCGGTACCAGCCGCCGCGCAGCCACACCACGACCGAGCCGTCGGAGGCGACCCCCCGGTCCGCCGCCAGGAACTCGTCGATGAGCCGCTCCAGGGGGATTCCCCAGAGCGTGGACGGAATCCCCAGCGGCAGGCTGCGGATCGATTCGGCGAGGCGCCGGCGGTCGGGGACCGGGAGCCTTATCGTGTACTTCTCGCCCACCCGCCTGGCCAGGGCCCGCAGCCCCGACTCCATCTGGCCCAGGTTGGCCGGGTCGTTGCGCAGCGCCCGCAGCCGGGCCGCCTCGTCGTCGAATCCGAGCCCCTCGAGATGTTCGAGCTCCGCCTCCAGCCGCTCCAGTTCCGCAAGGCCGGTCTCGTACTCGTCGAACGCGCGGACGAGGGTGGCCCAGTCCTTGTGAAGGGCCTCCTTGAGACGGTCTATCCGGAGGCCGCTCCTGTACCACTCGCGCATCTTTCGCTCGCAGTCTTGGACGTCGGGCTCCGGCCGGTCGGCGCCGCCGGGCTTCCCGGCCGGGGCGGCGGGAGCCACCGGGGCGGGGCCGGGCGCGGGAGTCGCATCGGCCGCGGAGGGCGGGGCGGCGACCGCCGGCGGCCGGGGCCCCAGGACGGACTGGAGCCTCTCGCGGAAGCGGTCGGGCAGCGACCGCTGCCGCCCGTCCCAGCCGCCCAGCTCCGGGAACTCCTTTTCGATCTCGCGGACGTTGCGGTGGAACTCCTTGTAGTGGGCGCGGACCACGGGGCCGTCGAAGGCCTTGGCGAGCACGGCGCTGCCCGAGGGCTCGATCAGTATCGAGACGTCCCCAAGCCTCGTGAGGTAGATGTTGCCGTCCTCCAGCAGTGACCGGGCTTCGATGAAGTCGTAGATGGCCGGGAGCAGCTCGTCCAGGTCCAACGAGGGCTCCGGGGCGAGCGCCACGTTGATTATGAACCGGGTGCCCCGGGACACCACGAAGAAGTACTGGGGCCGCCCGGCCGGGGCGGGCGGGCCCGCAAGCCCGCCCAGGGCGTCGTCGACGATTGCCTTGGTCCTGCGGGTGAACTCCGGGTCCATCGTTCGCTCGTATCCGCCAGCCGGTTCTTATCGTTTGCGGGCGGGGCCCGCCGGAGGCGGTCTAGTCCTCCGGGCCGTCCTCCAGGTCCTCGGCGCTCACGCTGGATACGACCTCCATCCGGCCGGACGGCCCCCTCCCGGAGGCCCCGTCGGACTCCTCGGTGGCCGGTGCACCGGGGCCTGCCTCCGGGCCGCCGGCATCCGCCTCCGGGCCGCCGGGGCCCGCCTCCCGGTCCCCGCCCTCGCCCCCGGGCAGAGGGGCTTCCGGCTCGGGCTCCCCCGCCCGCCTTCTCCGCCCCATCATGTAGACACCGGAGGTGGCGAGCGCCGCGAGGGCCACGATCACCACGATAATATAAGGCGCCCCCTCGACGGAAAGGAGGGACCCGCCCGGGGAGGCAGGCGCGCTCCTGGTCCGGAACGTCTGGTCGGGACCGGCGGACGGCCCGTTCCCGGAGGCGTCCGTCGCCTTGACGCTGAAATGGTAGGTGGTCCCGGCCGCCAGGCCGGGTATGGTTATCCGGTGGACGGTCCGGTACTGCGGCGAGGCCGCCGTCTTCCCGTAGGCGTCGGTCGTCCCGTACTCGAGAAGGACCGCGCCCGGCTCGTCGAGCACGACCTCGACAGTGACATTGTCCGTCCCGGCCAAAAGAACGCGGCATTCGCGAATCGACGGCGGGGCTGCGTCCCCGACCGTCGCGGTGGTGAATGTCAGGTCCCCGCTGAACGACGGGCCGTTGCCGGAGGCGTCCGTCCCGCCCACGCGGAAGTGGTACTCCCGGCCGGGGAGCAGGCCGGTGAGCAGCACGACGTGGGATACCTCCAGCCGCCCGGAGCTCAGGACGCGCGTGTAGTTCGAATCCGGCCCGCACTCCAGCCGGCTGTCGGCGGGCTCGTCCGTGGTCCAGCTCACCACCGCCAGCGTATCCGTCACGCCGGTCACGGAGACCCCGCTGATCACCGGCGGCGCGGTGTCCGGCGAGGAGAGCGTGGCGAACGTCAGGAGCCCGCTCTGGCCGGGGCCGTTGCCGGAGGGGTCGGTGGACCCGGCCCTGAAGTAGTACACCGTCGAGGCTGCCAGGCCGACCAGTAGCACCGAGTGCGACTGCACGAGGGTCGGGTCGGCGGCGCGCGTGCCGAGCTCCCTCCCGGTCCCGTACTCGACCGCGCTGTCGGCCGGCTCGTCGGTGTCCCAGAGCACGAGGGCGGTCCGGTCCGAGAGGGCCGCCACCCGGACGTTCGAGACCACCGGGGCCCGGCGGTCCTCCCGCTTCTGGGTCCGGAACGCCACATCGGGCGAGAAGGAGGGCCCGTTGCCGTAGAGGTCCCGCCCGCTGATGCGCAGGTGGTACTCGGTGGCGGCCTGGAGCCCTGTGAGGGTCAGGCTGTGCTGCGTGGAGTAGGCGGCGTCGGAGAGCGAGCGCCCGTAGGCGGTGGAGGTGCCGTACTCCACGAGGCCGTCCGAGGGCTCGTCGGTGGTCCAGGTGACCACGGCGATGGTCTGGGCCACGCCCGAGACCTGCACCACGCCGATGGTCGGCCGGGTGGTGTCCAGAAGGATCGTGTCGCTCGCAGGCCCGGCGACGTTCCCGGCCCGGTCGCGCACGCGGAAGTGGACGATCCGCGTCCCGTCGCCGGGCGAGAAGGTGAAGGTCGAGGCGCCCGAGTAGGGCATCCATCCGGTCCAGAGCGCGCCGTCCTCGCTGAAGGCCATCTCCCCGACCCCCGAGGCGGGGTCCGGGTCCAGGGCCACAAGATACAGCGCCACCGTGGCGTTGGTCGCATAGGCGGCACCGCCGGCGATGGTCACCGAGAGCGAGACCGGGCGCACCGTGTCGAGCAGGATGCCGTCGCTTCCCGCGCTCCCGACGTTGCCGACGCGGTCCCGGACCTTGACATAGACGGTCTTCGTGCCGTCGGCCCCGGAGAGCGTCCAGGCGCGCGTGGAGTTGAAAGGCTCCCAGGCCTCGTAGGAGAGGCCGTCGCGGCCCAGGGCCATCTCGGAGAGCCCCGAGCCCGGTTCGGCGTCCGAGGCCTGTATCGAGAGCTCCACGTCCGTGCGGTTGGTCCACTCGATCCCGGAGTTTATGGTCACGGCGACGCCCGAGGGCGCCATGGTGTCCAGCACGATGGTGGCTTCGGCCGCGGGGCAGGCGTTCTCCACCCGGTCGCGCAGATGGACCCGGACGGTCCTCGTACCGTCGCTCCCGGCCAGCGTGATCCCCCAGCTGCCGGCGTGCTGCTCCCAGGGGGACCACTCCCCGTCGTCCACCCGGTGGCGCCGCTGGTGCAGGCCCGAGCCGGGCGACGGGTCGGACGCCGAGAGCGATATCCGCACGTTGGGGCTCGCCGTGAAGGGCGCGCCCGAGTCTATGCTCAGGTTGGCAACGATTGGCGGCGCGGTGTCTATGAAGTAGGGGCCGCGGTGGACCGCCCCGGTCGCCCAGTTGCCGGCTGTGTCCCTCGTCCGGATGTGGAAGTACCAGCCGTCGCCGTCCGCGAGCGGCGCGCTCGCGGCGCTCAGGGTGTCCGCCCCGTCCGTCACGACCTCGGCGGGCAGGCTGTCGGCCGAATTGTCCCAAAGCAGGGCGTAGCCCTCAACGCCGCTGATGGAGGCGTCCGCCGCCGACCAGTTCATCTCCACGGTGTTGCGGGCGCTCCAGACCTGCGCCCTGTGGGAGCGGCTCTCGACCACGAGCGGGTTCTTTGGAGGGCTGGAGTCTATCCAGAACGGCCCGAGCGTGGCGGCGTCCGTCGCCCAGTTCCCGGCGCGGTCGAGGGCCCGGATGTGGAAGTAGATCGCGTCGCTGTCGGGCATCGGCGGGCTCGTGGCCGAGGCGGCCTCGGCGCCCAGGTCCATCGTCGCGTCCGGGATGGTGCCCGGGCTCGTGTCCCAGACGATGGAGAACCCCGCGTAGCCGCTGAGGCGGCCGCCGCCGTCGGCGACGGACCAGGCGACGTCGATGGTGGGGTCGTTGGACCAGGTCGAAACCCCGTGGCTTCCGCTCGTTATCGCAACCGGGTTGGCCGGGGGAGAGGTGTCTATCCAGAAGGGCCCGATATGGGAGGCGGTCTGGTTCCAGTTCCCGGCGTTGTCCCGGGTGCGGATGTGGAAGTAGTGGCCGGAGCCGTCGGCCAGCGGGGGGCTTTGGGCCGAGCCGACGTCGCGGTCGCAGTCCTTGACCTCGTCGGGAACGGTGTCCGGCGAGGCGTCCCAGGCGTAGGAGAAGCCCTCCACTCCGCTCAGGGAGCCGTTGGAATCCCTCCACTGCACGTCCACCGTGCCGTCGTTGGACCACACGCCGGGGGAGCGGTCGCTCGAGAGCGCCAGGGGGTTGAACGGCGGCGTGGCGTCGATGAGCAGCGGCCCGAAGTGGGCCGCTCCGGGCGCCCAGTTGCCCGCCTCGTCCCGGGTCCGGATGTGGAAGTACCACAGGCCGTCGGGGAAGGCCGGGCCGGTGGCGCAGCTCTCGGAGGCGTTGTGCTCCTTGACCGTGTCCGGAATCGTGGATGGGGAGCCGTCCCAGGCCACCGAGTAGCCGTTCAGCCCGGAGACGGAGGCGTCGGCGCCGGTCCAGTTCACATTGACGGTCGTGACATTGCTCCAGACGTTCACCGCGTGCGTGGGGCTCTGGACGGTCGGGTTGGAGGGCGGCGTGGCGTCGACCCAGAAGGGGCCCAGGTGGGCGGCGTCGGCGGCGGCGTTGCCGGCGAGGTCGAGGGCCCGGATGTGGAAGTAGACGCTCTTGCTGTCGGACATCGCCGGGCTGGTCCGGCTCGAGACCGTCGAATCGATCTCGCGGGTGGTGTCGGGCAGGGTGGCGGGCGAGTAGTCCCAGCTCAGCGAGAAGCCGTACAGGCCGCTGCCGGAGTCCGAGGCGCCGCTGAAGCTCACGTCGATGGTGTTGTCGGTGGACCACTGGGCCACGGTGTGGCTCGTGCTGGACACCGACGTGGGATTGGACGGGGGCGTGGCGTCGATTTTTATCGTGCGGGCGAGGCACCAGTTGCTCGGGTCGTCGTCGGAGTCCCACACCCGCGCGCGCCAGTAGTAGGTGCCGTCCGCGATGGCCGATGCTGGCGTGTGGGATGCCTGCGCCGAGGAGACCTTGCCGCTGTCGTGCTCGGGGGAGCCGAAGTCGCTCCTGTCGTCCACCTGGACCTGGTAGGCGGTCTGGCTGTCCTGCGCGTTCGTGTCCCTGAACGTCCAGGTGAAGGTGGGCCGGCCGGTCGTGCTCCAGCCGCTGTCGGCCGGCGAGCCCAGCGTCGGGGCGTCCGGGGCGGTGTTCCATCCCTCGGCGAGGCCGAACTTGAGCACTGTCGAGCTGGTCGCGCCGGTGTACCACATGAGATAGGCCGTGCCGTTGTGGACGACGCACGATGAAAGCACATCATGGGACTCCCAGCCACCCCCCGTCGGGCTGAGCACCGGATTGCTGGCGTACTTGGTCCAGGACTTTCCATCGCTGGAGGTCGCATGGCCGATGCCCCAGTTCTGGCCGCTGTAGCCGCTGTACCACATCCGGTAGGTGCCGGACATGTTGAGAACGCAAGGTATGGTGACGTGGACATCGTCCCAATTATTGTTCGCGCCTAGAGTGAGCACCGGGTTGTTGGCATACTTTGTCCAGCTGATCCCGTCGCTGGAGGTCGCGTATCCTATTCTTTGGGTTGATCCGTCCTCTCCCGCATACCACATCTTGTAGCCTTCCGCGTCCTTCAGCACGCAGGGATCCAGCACCATGTTATCGTCCCAGGCGCCGTTCGAACCTATCGTCAGGACGGGGTTGCCGGAATACTTCGACCAGGAGAAACCGTCGCTCGAGGTCGCGTAGCCAATTTTCCAATTCGCCCCGTCGTATCCGATGTACCACATCTTATACGTTGTTCCGTCCAACATCACGTATGACGCGGCAACATGTTTTGAGTCCCAGTTGCCCGATGTGCCGACGTCCAAGACGGGGTTGGAAGCGTACTTCGTCCAGGTCTTGCCGTCGTCCGATGTCGCCAGGCCGATCTTTTGGACCGAACCGGAGTATCCGGCATAGTACATCCGGTATCCGGTCCCGTTGTACTGGACGGAGTTGCAGTAGGTCCAGGATGAATCGTCATCCCAGGCGCCGTTCGGCCCCGCGCTCAGAACAGGGTTGCTGGCATAGCGAATCCATTTCACGGGCGAGGTGGCCACCGCATCCGCCGGTTGAGTGGACATGAACGGTCCGATGCTGGCCAGCATCAGGAACGCGACTGCAATGGCGATTGGCCTATTTTTTCGCTCCTTCACCATAACACCGATATAAAGAATTGCTAAACCCTCTATTAAACCTATCGTCGATTGCTCCCGGGCGGCGGGGCTTCCTGCTCCTAACCCACGGCGCGCCCTCTCCGCCTCATCAGGTAGACACCGGCGCTGGCGAGCGCCACCAGGCATACGACCGCCACGAGTATGTACGGAGCGCCCTCCGACGACAGAAGCGACACACCCGGTCCGGGCGGGTCGCCCCTGGTCCGGAACGTCCGGTCGGGACCGGTGGACGGCCCGCTGCCCGCGGTGTCCGTCGCCTTGATTCTGAAATGGTAGGTGGTCCCGGGCGACAGGCCGGGAATGGCAATCTGGTGCACCGTCTCGTACTCCGGCGAGGCCACGGTCTTGCCATAGGCGTTTGTCCTCCCGTACTCGACCACGACCGCGCCCGGCTCGTCGAGCACGACCTGGACGGTCACATTGTCCGTCCCGGCCGAAAGGACGCTGCTCTCCCGGATCGACGGCGGGGTGGAGTCGATGAACAGCGGCCCGAAGTGGGCCGCGTCGGACGCCCAGTTGCCCGCCTCGTCACTGGTCCTGATGTGGAAGTACCAGAGGCCGTCGGGGAGGGTGGGGCCGGTGGCGCAGGTCTCGGAGGCGTTGTGCTCCTTAACCGCGTCCGGAATCGTGGACGGGGAACCGTCCCAGGCCACCGAGTAGCCGTTCAGCCCGGAGATGGAGGCGTCGGCGCCGGTCCAGTGGACCTTGACAGTCGTGACATTGCTCCAGACGTTCACTGCATGGGTGGAGCTGGAGACCGTCGGGTTGGTGGGCGGCGCGGTGTCGACCCAGAAGGGGCCAAGGTGGGCCGCGTCGGGGGCCGCGTTGCCGGCGACGTCCAGGGCCCGGATGTGGAAGTAGATGCTCTTGCTGTCGGACATCCCCGGGCCGGTCAGGCTAGATTCCGAAGTGCCGATTTCACGGGTGGTGTCCGGCAGGATGGAAGGTGAGGGGTCCCAACTCAATGAGAACCCGTCCAGGCCGCTGCCGGAGTCCGAGGCGCCGCTGAAGCTCACGTCGATGGTGTTGTCGGTGGACCACCGGGCCACGGTGTGGCTCGGGCTGGACAGGGAGGTGGGATTGGACGGAGGCGTGGCGTCTATCTTGATCGTGCGGGCGATGCACCAGTCGCTGGTATCGTCGTTGGAGTCCCACACCCGGGCGCGCCAGTAATAGGTCCCGTCCGCAATGGCGGAGGCGGGCGTGTGGGAGGTGTCGGCCGAGGAGACCTTTCCGCTGTCGTGCTCTGGCGAGCCGAAGTCGCTCCTGTCGTCCACCTGCACCTGGTAGGCGGTCTGGCGTTCCTGCGGGTCCGTGTCCCTGAACGCCCAGGTGAAGGTGGGCTGGCCGGTCGTCGTCCAGCTGTCGTCGGCTGGGGAGTCAGGGGTCGGGGGCTCCAGGGCGGTGTTCCATCCCTCGGCGTAGCCGAACTTCAGCGTGGTACCGCTCGCACCGGTGTACCACATGAGATAGGTTGTGCCGTTGTGGACGACGCACGAGGACAGCACATCATGGGCTTCCCAGCCACTCCCCGTCGGGCTGAGCACAGGATTGTTGGCGAACTTGGTCCAGGATATGCCATCGCTGGAGGTGGCGTGGCCTATGGCCCAGTTCTGGCCACTGTAGCCGCTGTACCACATCCGATAGGAGCCAGAAATATGCAGAATGCAGGGTATGGTCACGTGAGAATCGTCCCAGCCGGTGTTCGCGCCCAGAGCGAGGACCGGGTTGTTCGCATGTTTGGTCCACTCGATTCCATCGCTCGAGGTCGCATATCCGATTCTCTGGATTGAGCCGTCCTGCCCCGCATACCACATCTTGTAGCCCTCCGCGTGCTTCAACACGCAGGGGTCCAGCACCATGTTGTCGTCCCAGGCGCCGTTCGACCCTATCGTCAGGACCGGGTTGCCGGAATACCTCGTCCAGGAGATTCCATCGCTTGAGGTGGCGTAACCTATTCTCCAATGCAATCCGTCGTAACCGATATACCACATCTTGTAGGTCGCCCCGTCAAGCATCACATACGAGGCCGCGACATCATGGGAATCCCAGCTGCCCGGCGCGCCGAGGTCCAGGACCGGGTTGGAAGCGTGCTTCGTCCAGGATTTACCGTCGCCCGAGGTCGCCAGGCCGATCCTTTGATGCGAACCGTCATACCCGGCGTAGTACATCTTGTAGCCTGTCCCGTCGTTCAGAACGGAATTGCAGTATGTCCAGGAGGGATCGTCGTCCCAGGCGCCGTTCGGTCCGGCGCTGAGAACGGGGTTGTCGGCGTAGCGAATCCATTTCACGGGCGAGGCGGCCGCCGCGGCGGCAGGTTGCGTGGACATCAACGGCCCGATGTACGCAAGCAACAGGAAAACGAATGCAAATGCAATATACCGCCGCTTTCTCCCCATTCGGACCGCTCCGGCGTCAACAATGACCACTCGCAATATTAAATCTATCTGTGGAGCCACCTGTCTGGTCGGCTTGGAAAAGGTTATGTCCCCTGCATCAGTTGACATGTCGGAGATGGGTTCATGGGCGAACCGACCCTGCTAGGCGACGACATCCGGATTGGCAAAGGTGTGACATTCGGCCAAAATGTGATCATTTACGATGGCGTCGAGATCGGCGACAATGTCACAATCGAGCACAACTGCATCATCGGCTACGACAGGATAACCCACCTTCGGAAAGACTTCGACTTCCCGCCCAAGCCCTGGACGACCAGATTGGGGAACAACGTGCTCGTCCGGCCCAACGCCATCATCTACAAGCACTGCAAGATAGGCGACCACTCCCAGATATGCAGCGGCGTCGTCATGCGGGAGTTCACCGAGCTCGGCCACCACAGCTACCTGGGCAACGGCACCTGCGTGGAGGGCTACACGAGGATAGGCAACCACACCGGCGTCCACACCCAGGTCCATGTGACGGCCAAGGTGATTATCGAGGACAAGGTCTTCATCGCGCCGCTGACGGTGATCTCCAACGGTTTCACGATCAACTGGCAGAGGCCCCATGTCCCCAGCGAGGAGATTGGGGCGAGGATTCGGCGCGGTGCCAGGATCGCCATCGGAGTCAAGACGCTGCCGGGAGTGGAGATCGGGCAGGAGGCGGTGGTCGGCGCAGGAGCCCTGGTGACGAAGGATGTCCCGCCGTTCAAGATAGCCATCGGGGTCCCGGCAAGGGTCGTGGGCGACGTGCCCGAATCCGAGCGGCTGCGCGACTGAGGCGCCGATGACGATACACCCCATCGCACGTTGGCAAGGGGGAGATGCCGGAGCCAAAGGGGCTCCCCGGCACGATGGATGAGGTGATCGGGCCTGCCCGGGATGTCGATCAGAGCGCCATCGCCGGCGATCCTTTCAGCGCGATTCTTTCGGCATCCTCGCGCCCCAATCCCCGCAACCGGGCGCGCGCCGCGACCTCGCCTACCCTCAATCCCGCCGCGTTCAGCCGGATTATCTGCATCGGCCCCAGGGCCCCCATCGTTATTCCCATGTGGTCCGCGCCCGGGTCCCGGGCCGGGACCACGGGAAGGCCGGCGGCGGCCAGGTCAGCCCGGTCCACCGGGCCGAAGAACTGGACGACGGCGATTCCCGGGGCGAGCGTCGCGAGCTCTGCGGCGGCGATTTGGCCCTGCCGGCCGACGGCGGGGAACGGGTCCGGGTAATGCGAGACGACCAGCGCGTCCGAGCCGGCGAGGGCCCGCCGGGCGGCCTTGCCCCGCAGGTCGTTGCCGATCTTGCGGGCGCCCCATTTCTTCACATTGCGGGCGGTCTCGGGGCAGGCCGCGAGCACCTGCGCGCCGTTCCTGGCCAGGCACCGCATTATGTTGAGCCCGAAGACCCCTCCACCGATGACCACGATGCGGTTGCCGATCAACTCGAGTCCTGCGTCGGCCAGAAGGCGGAGCGCCAGCGGGCCGGAGTACTTGAACATGTCGATTTCCGGCACGCGCTCGTTCGTTCCCAGGACCGGGATCCCCTTGGCCCGGCAGGCCGCGACGTCGACATCGCGTTCGCGGAACTCCCAGCTTTCGAACATCAGCGGGACGGCCGCCGTGGGCTTCATCCAGCCGACCATCGTCGCGTCTATCGGCCTCACCCAGCCGAGGTTGGTGACGATGTCGGACTCCCCGACCTCCCCGGGCCGCCTATCGAGGGTGATGCGGATCCTGTCGCCGACCCCGCAGTATCCGGCCAGGGCCGTTGTGTCCCGGCGGACCTGCTCGGCGGGGGCCCAGGAGGAATCACGGGTGACGGCGTGCACCCTGGCGGCCCCCGCAAGGGCGGCGATCACCGGCGTGAACGAATAGACCCCGTTGGCCGCCTCCGTGTAGACAGTGAGGCCCGCAAGGTCCAGCCGGAAGGTCCGGATGGCCTGCCTCATGAGCCTGACCGCCCGGTCCACGGAAGGCACGCCCGGAAGGACCGGTGGTTGCAATCGGTCACCTCAGTAGTCCTCGGGATGCTCGGCGATGTCCCGCGCAACCTCTGACAGGCCCGTGCGCGCGTCCACCGTCACCCTGTATCCCAGCAACTTCGTTATCTTCGAGATGTCCCCCTCGCGGTTCTTCACCAGCACCGGGCGGGGGAGGAACTCCGCCTTCAGGTCCTTCTTGCCCAGGGAGTGCAGCAGTATCTCGGCGAGCTCCCGGACCGAGGTCTGCGTCTGCGTGGCGACGTTGAACACCTCGTTTTGGACGCCGGACTCCATGCCCAGCAGGTTGGCCTGGACGATGTCTCTGACATTGACGAAGTCCATGGTCTGGGAGCCGTCGCCCATTATCTGCGGGGACTTGCCGGCGAGGATCCGCTTGATGAAAAGGATGATGACCGAGGTGTAGTAGGCGTCGGTGCTCTGTCGCAGGCCGTAGACGTTGAAGTAGCGGTAGGCGATGAACTTTAGCCCGTGGCGGGTGAAGAAGCGCAGAAGGTACTCGCCGGCTATCTTCGAGACGCAGTAGGGCGTTATCGGGAACAGGGTGTGGTGCTCCGACATCGGGAGCCTCTCCGGTTCCCCGTAGACCGAGGCGGAGGAGGCGAACATCACCTTCTTCACCTTGTGGTCCAGCGCAGACTTGAAAACGTTGTGCGAGCCGTTGAGGTTTATGTCGAGCGCCTCCTGCGGGTAGACCTGGCTGCGGTTGATGCAGATGGCGGCCTCGTGGAAGACGTGCTCGATGCCCCGCATGGAGCGGTTGACGGCGTCCATGTAGCGGACGTCGCCGTCGATGAACTCCACCTTGCCGCTGTCGACGAGCGGCTGGATGTGATGCAGCCGGCCGCGGGAGAGGTTGTCGAGCACCCTCACGAAATGGCCCTTCCCGGCGAGCGCTTCCGTGAGGTGGGAGCCGATGAAGCCCGCCCCGCCGGTGACGAGTACATTGGCGCACATCGGGTGCAATAACGGGAGGGCTCCGTATAAACCTTTCCAGCCCCGGGGCTGTGGGACACAATTCATTAAGCCCCTGGCGTCCCCGGTAGCGGATAGTCTGGCCCGTAGAGGTTAAGCAGGTTGTGCCATGCCGATTGGCACTTATCGGCGGTGTTGATTCTATCATCCCGGCG
>VGTL01000018.1 GCA_016874675.1 Methanobacteriota archaeon
CGCGAGGCGCAAGGCGCAGGGCTTGAGGCACAAGGATCAAGGCGCGAGGCGCAAGGCTGGATTCTGGGGTGTGGCCCCATTCCCCTCCCCTTTTTTTCCTCGCCCCTTGCGCCCCCGGAGGACCTTCGGTCCCCCTTGCCTGGGCGAGCTTCGCTCGGCTTCGGTTGCGCCCCATCCCCTCGCGCCTTGCGCCTTGCGCCTTGCGCCTTAATTCAGCGTTTGTCCCATCTTTCAGTCTTTGTTCCAGAATCGGCTTATATCCCGACCGGGATAGAAACAGGCCAGGTGAAAGAAATGGTGGCCAAGAAGGGGCTGGTCGGGGTGATGGCCGCGATAGGGGCCGCGATGCTTTTCGTGGTCTCCGCGGCCGGGGCGTCTTTCGGCGGGAACGACGTGGACGATGCGGCGGTCGCGGGCTCGGCCGGCGACGAGTACGGCCTGGATGCCGTCGGGGCCGGGCCGGAGCAGCCCGGAGCAGACGGCAGGCTCCAGGGCCATGTCCTGGACAACTCATCGGGCGAGGGCATCGCCGGCGCGACGGTGGTGATCATACATATACCCGAGGATGCCAGGGACGCCGACGCCTATGTCGAGAAGGTCCTGTCCGTCCTCAGGAGAGCCCGGGACAGGCTCGGTGAGGGCCGGGAGACGCTCCGGGCGATGGAGCAGAGGCTCCAGGAAAAGAAGGCGGACCTCCTGGAGAAGCTGGCGGCCAGGGGGATATTCATCGTCCGCACCGACGAGAACGGGAGCTTCGTCTCCAGGGCCGCCACCAATGACAACGTGATCGTGGCGGTCGCCACTGGCTACCGGCCGGGCCGGCTGGCGGTGGAGGTCCCCGTGTCCGACGGTATCGCCCCGACCCTCCGGCTGGACGCCAAGCCCGGCCTCGAGGTGTACAAGCTGAAGCTCGTCTGGGGCTTTATCGACGAGATCAACCGCGAGGGCGACCTTGCGGCCTGGAACGGCTCCGCCGAGGTCTCGGACGGAACCGTGCGGCTCCTGCGCACAATCCAGTTCGAGACCGGTGGCAGGTTCGCCAACGGGTGCGACGACAAGATCTACCCGCAGAAGGAGCAAGACACCCTCTCGTGGAGGTCCTCCACGACGGTGGCGCGGGACGGCGTCGTCGTGATAATAATGGTCCCGGCCGGTTCCGGGAATCCGGCGGTCACGCTGACCGCCGGCGAGTGGAGCAAGACCGTCCGGCTGGCGAGGCTCGAGGGCGACAGGTTCAGGATTCCCGTGGGCGACGCCGGGCACGAGGTACTCGTCGCCTGCGAGCTTTTCGACCGGCCGGCAGCGTAATTACCCCGCAGGGCGATTTCCTGCGGGGCGAATGGTGATGGGCGCGATGGTCGCAAAGCCGAAGCGGGCCGGCGGTCGGGCACTGGCAGTGGCGGTCTCCGCGATGTTCCTGAGCCTGGCCGCCGCGCCCGCCGCGGCCGGGGAGCCGGCCCCCGCCTTGCTTCTCGACAAGGTCGCCGACTTCGGGGCGGACCTGGACTCGGACGGCCTTTTCGACTACCTCGTCCTCAAGGTGCCGCTCTCCGTCGGGCGAGCCGACGTCTACTCGCTCGATGCCCGGGTCCTCCTTCAGGAGGGCGCATCCGCGCTCTCGCACGCCGCCCAGAAGGCCTACCTGGACCCGGGCGAGCAGGCCGTCAGGCTGGCTTTCCCCGGGGCCGACCTCTCGTCCATCCCGCCCCGCTCGCAGCTGGTCTTCAGGATAATACTCACGGATTCTTCGGGAATGTCCGTGGACGCCCGCACCTTCCCCGCCCTGTCGGTCTACTCGGGCAGCGAGTTCGAGAAGGGGCCGGACGGTGCGGTGCCGCGGTTCAGCGGGCTGGTGAGGGAGGTCCCCGAGCCCCTGGATGCAGGCGGGAGCTACGGCTACCTGAACATCACCTTCGAGGTGGTCAACCTCACGACCCGCGACGCGGAGGTCTCGGGAAGCCTCAACGGGGCGGTCAGGGGCACCGGCCTGCTTGGGGCCCTGGACGCGATGAACCGGACCGGCCTGGTCGAGCTCCGTTTCGACGGCGGCGCGATCCGTCGACTGGACGCCCCGGGCCCATACGACGTGACCGTCTGGCTCTCCGCCTTCCCGGGCGGGGAGACGACCTGGAAATACCGGACGGCCCCGTACAACGCCACCGACTTCGATGCGCCCGGCCCGCCGGTGAGGATTACCGGCAATGGCACGGACTCCGCCCAGGACGGCGACGGCAACGGCCTCCATGAACGGCTCCGAATCCAGTTGGAGGTGGGGATAGCCCTCGAAGGTGCCTATTCGTTCAGGGCGTCACTCCGCCTCCCCGACCGGCTGAGGGCGGTCCAGGAGCTCCTGCCCCGGCCGGTGGTCGGCCTGGACGCCCCCCGGAGGGGGAACTACACCGTCGCCTTCGACATCAGCGGCCCGCTGCTTCGCACCCTCCAGCTGGACGGCCCTTACACGGTTGCCGTCGACGCCTTCTCCGAGCGGGTCCAGTATGTCTCCAACGGCACCTACACCACGGGAGCGTACCTGTGGTCCCGGTTCGAGCCCCCGGAGCTGCCCGCCCGGTTCGCCGGGACGCCGTCCGTCGAGGCGACGGACAAGGACCGAAACGGCCTCTTCGACGGCCTCAGGGTCACCGCCCCGGCGGAGGTCGCGCTCGCCGGGCCCTTCCAGATCGCCGGCGTGCTGACGGCCGGAGGGCGCTTCGTGGCGTCGGCCGGCAGCAAGCTCGACCTCCCCGCGGGCCAGGTCAAGCTCGTTTTGATGTTCGACGGCGCCGCCATCCGCCAGGCCGGTTCCGACGGACCGTACGCCGTGGTCCTCTACCTGGCCGCCCTCCCCGAATCCCGGCCGGGCCTGGGTGCGTACCTCCCGCCCGACCGGCTGGAGCTCCAGACCAAGGCCTTCGGGGCATCGGAGTTCGACAAGCGCCCGCTGCCGAAGAGGCCTCCCGCCCCGCCCGCCGTTCCCGAGGTGGAGGTCGGCGAGGGGACCTACCTGGGCCGGGGTCCCTTCGTCACCGCGGAGGTGAACCGCACCGCGCCGGACATCACGTTCTACTACTCGATGGACAGCGGGCGCTCGGCCCGCTTCCGTCTGGTCTTCACGCAGCTTCTGGCCTACTCCGACGGCAACTCCAACGGCGTGTGGGACCCGGGCGAGGAGATGTACCAGGGTCTGCTTTCGCTCGGAAGCTGGGAGGCCAGCAAGGCGGAGGTCGCCGGCGACGACGGGGGCCGGACCCTGCGCTACAACCTGACGGCCGTGCTGGACATGTCCTCCGTCCGCCCCCAGGCCGGCTCGCCCCAGCCCCAGGCCCGGATCCCCCGCTGGGGCCGCCTGACGCTCGGCTTCACGATGTCCGGCCGGGACCTCGAGCTGGGCGCGGCCCCCGCCCTCACGCTCAGGGGCGGCTCCGAGATGAAGATAGACATCCTCATCGAGCCCCTGAGGGAACTCCCCGGCCCGGTCACGGGGCTGTGCCTGCAGCACTATCTGTCCGACGAGAGGGGCCTGAACCACTTCCTCACCTTCGAATCCGACCGCACGCGCGTTTTCAGGCCGGCCTCGGAGGGCGCCAACGGGAGCATCTTCAGGCCGCTTCCGGCTGCAGTACAGAAGATAGGCCTTTCCGGCCCGGGGGGGCGGGAGCACGGCTACTACACGTGGCTTTCGGAGGTGCTCGTGGAGGCCGCCGGCGGCGCCCGGTACAGCCTGCCCGTCAACCTCTCTTACTCCACCGACGGGCGCCAGATGGCCCTCGGGCTGAACTACCCGCTCCCGGCCGGCACGGTCTCGCTTCTCCACGACCCGACGGTGGGCGTCAATGCGACGAACGCGCCCGGGCCGCCCCTGACCCTCCCGAGGATAATCTTCAATCCCTGGCTGTACATACTCGCCGCCCTGATAGCGGTGGCGGTGACGGCCTACATACGAAGGAGCCAGCGCAACGGCCGCTGATCGGGAGGGATGACCACCATGGCCCTCCTTTCCGGCCTTTGGCGGCGGCTTGGGCCGCACCTCGTCGAGCGGAGGCTGGCGCCGGCGCTCCCGGTCCTCTTCCTGGCGATGTCGGTCTGGGTGCTCTCGACGCCCTACGACCCGGGGACGGACCTTGCGGACGCCACCACGAACGACATCTGGTCTGGCCTCATTCGGGAGGGGAGGCACGCCATCCCGCTCTCCGAATGGAAGGAGCGCGGGTACCCGCCGACGCAGAGCTCGGTGGTGTCGCTGGACGGCGAATACCAGGTCGTCAACGAGAAGGGACCGGCGCACGCCCTGCTGGTCGCCGCCCTCGACTCCTTCGGCGCCGGCACACTGACCGGGACGCTTTGCGCCGCGCTGGCGCTCGCGCTCGTGCCCTTCATGGTCGGGCTCCTGGTCGTGCTCGCGCCGCCGATGCAGTACAACGCCACCTACTTCGGAGGGCCCCTGCGCTCCGGCTACGACGCCACCTCGCTTCTGGACTTCTCGAGGACCGGAGAGCTCACCGAGCGCAACCAGTCCGTCCAGTGGAGCGCCGACTGGTCCGAGGGAGCGGGGAACGTCTGGAGCAACTCGTTCGTCCTGGCCCCGATAATATTCCTGAGGATGCCCCTGCTGATACTGGTCCCGGCCGCGAATTACCTCAAGGAGGCGGCCGACGGCCGCCTGCTGACGCCCGGCGGCCCCCGGGGCCCGCCCGGACAGCCGGACGGCCAGCCACCGGGGACCGGCCCGCCCGGCTCCACAGGGCCCCCGGGCCCGGAGTTCAGGACGGTGGCCCTCGCCGAGCTCCTGGGCTCTCCCGAGGCGTACGCCGGCCAGTTCGTCCGGGTGGAGAACCTGACCGTCTCGGAGGTCGCCTGGCCGCTCGTGAACCTCTCGGGACCGGGGGGCTTCATCACGGCCCGCCTGGACAACTTCACCTCGCCGCCGGCGGCGGCCCGGCCGGGCGCGCTGGTCGACGCGCAGGGCCCGTGGAACGGCCGGGACCGAAACGGCAACGGCCGGGCGGACCCGGGCGAGTTCGTGTTCAATGTCAAGAATGGTACGACCGACAGGCTGGAGGAGGCTGGTTGAATGGTGTCCGGAGAGCTGCAGAACGTGCTGGTGGCGTGGACCGTGGTCTTCTCGCTGGTGATGCTCGCGGTGTCGCTCGTGGCCTACGGGCGCGTGCGCCACCGGAGGTTGCTCTTCGTGAGCGTGGGATTCGGGTTGTTTTTCGGGAAGGCGCTGCTTTTCACGGCCTACCTCCTGGACCCGATGATTCTCGAATGGTTCCTGCTGGGGTCCGCCCTCCTCGACGCCCTGATAATGGCGATGCTCTCGATCTCGGTGCTGGCGCGTTGAGGACGGCGCGGGAGGAAACGGAGCAAGAGAGCGGTGGCTGGTGAAGGATGGACGCCGGGGAGCACCTGGACCTGGAGAACAGAAGGCGCGTGTTCGTGCGCGTGCGCTCCCACCCCGGGGAGCACCTGCGCGAGCTCCAGCGCGCCCTGGAGATGCCCATGGGGCTCCTGAACCACCACCTCAACTACCTGGAGGAGCGCGGGATAATCTCGTCGCGCATGGACCGCTACTACAAGCGCTACTACCCCTCGGAGATGGGGGCGCGGGAGAAGACCTACCTCTCGGCGCTGCGCCAGGAGAGGCCCCGATCGATCGTGCTCCATCTCGTGCTCAACCCGGGCAGCTCCCACCGCGCGCTTCTGGAGAATTTCGGGCTGAGCCCCTCCACGCTCTCGTTCTACCTCCGGGACCTGGAGGCCAAGGGCGTGGTGATCCGGGAGCGGTCAGGCCGCGAGAGCCTCTACTCGGTGGGGCCGGTTGACGAGGTCGTGCGCATACTGATAACCCACCGCCCGAGCTTCCTGGACACGGTCGTGGACCGGTTCCTCGAGGTCTGGTTCGAGAAGAAAGGGACGTAATCGAGGCAAGGGGAACGGGTCAAGGGGCACGGGTCAAGGGACGGGAAAGCATCGTCGTCCCCTTGCCCCCTTGTCCGATCGCGCGGCGTCAGCACACATCCTCGACCAGGACGATGGAAACCTCGCCGGTGTCGCTGCGGTAGTGGACCGACTTCACCGCCACCTTGAACTCGCCGAACTCCGAGCGGAAGATGGGCTCGCCGCGGGCGACCTCCTTCTCTATGGCCCGGAGCTGCTCCATCGAGAGCTTGCCGCTGAGGACGAACTCGTAGGACTTGCGGCCCTCGAGGATCATGTCGTCCCCGTCGGAGCCCTGCTCGATGCGCCGGCCGAGGCGGTACTCGAGCCTCATCTCGACGACCATGTCGGCCAGCTCGAGCGACCCCAGCCCAACATTCATACCGGCCATGCCGGCGGGCTATCCATTTCCGGGTTAATAAATGAGAAGGGCAGCAAGGCAGCAAGGGAGCAAGGCAGGAAGGGAAGGGAAGAAGGCAGCAAGGGAAGGGAAGAAGGCAGCAAGGGAGCAAGGCAGCAAGGGAGCAAGGCAGCAAGGGAGCAAGGCAGCAAGGGAGCAAGGCAGCAAGGGAGCAAGGCAGCAAGGGGACGACGGTTCGTTCCATACCCCCTGCTGCCTTTCTGCCCTGCTGCCTTGCTGCCTTCCCTTGCTGCCTTTCTGCCTTGCTGCCTTGCTGCCTTCCCTTGCTGCCTTCCTGCCTTCCTGCCTTCCTGCCTTCCTGCCTTCCTGCCTCTAAATGTCGTAGAAATGCATCATCGCCGCGCGAACCGTTCCCTCTCGTAGAACTCGATCCATTTGCGCCGGCCGCGTATGGCGGCGGCTGTCGTGACCGCCAGGGCTATCATGGCCACGACGCCGCACATCTCGCTGCCCCCGACGGTCGGGTCGGGCGCCTGGGGGAGGTCGAGCCCGGTCTCCCGGGGGGCCGAAAGGATTGGCAGCACCACGAGCACCATGGTCGTGGTGTTGACCGTCCGGGCGCTACCCCCGGACACGGCCCGGAAGGTGAGCAGGGTCTCTCCGGGAGGGAGCTCCAATGTCGAGAGAAGCCTGACGGAGGCCGCAGCGGTCGAGCGGGCCCCCAGGGGCACCGGTCCCCCGATGCTCCGGACGGAGAGCGCGCCCGGAAGCCCCTCGGGCAGCACCGTGAACGTGTCGTTCCCGTTGCCCAGGTTGGTGATGGAGATCGCTAGCTCCACCGGCTCCCCCGGGTAGATCGCCTCGCGGCGCGGTGTCGGAGAGGCCTCCAGCGCGAAGACCTGCAGCACCCGGAGGCTGAAATCGTGGCTGACCGACCTCCCGCCCGAAGAGGTGGCCACGAGGCGCCAGTGATACACGCCGGCCAGGGCGTCCCCGGGCACGGTGATGGTCAGGTTGCCGGGCCGGATCTCGCGGGCCGAAAGAAGGACATCCGGCTCCAGCCGGACCTCCCAGCCTGGCTCCCCGGAAAGCTCCAGCCGGACCGCGTCCGGCCCGTTGCCCAGGTTGTGCAGGAAATATATGCCGTCGACGCCCTGCCCGGGGAACGCCTCCTCCCGCCCGGGCACGAAGCTCTGGTCGATGTCGAAGTACTGCTTCACGCCGACCTTGAGGACCGTCGAGGCGCTCAACCCCCCCTGGCTGTAGGCCGACACGGTGGTCACGGCCGTCTCGCCGGCAAGAGCCAGGGCGGGCGGGGTCACATTGGCCGAAAACGGCCCTTCCGAGCGCGGTCCCAGGGAGAGCGAGCCGGCCGAAAGCGCCGCCCCCCAGCCCTGCAGCGGCTCGCCCCCGATGCCGATCATCGTTGCGTCCAGGGTCAGCGTGTCGTCCCCGTTCCCGCCGTTGCGCGCCGAAAGGTCGAAGCCGGCGCTCTCCCAGGGGTAGATGTCCACCCGGGGCGGGTCGGGGGATAGGGCTACAGAGTATATCTGGCGCGTGACCACGCTGACCGCTACCAGGGTGGAGTAGGTCGAGTTCCCGGACGAGACGACGGTGCATGCCGCAGTGGCGGTCTCCCCGGCCAGCGCCCCGTCCGGGCTGGAGACGGAAAGCTGGACATACCCGGTCGCCCCCGGGTCGAGCTCCAGGGATGGGTACGAGAGCGAGACGCCCCAGCCGGGAAGGTCCACCGAGGCAGAGACAAGCAGGGTGTCTGCGGCCGTGCCCGTGTTGGAGGCCGAGACGGTGAACGCAGACACCGAGCCGGGGTCCGAGAGCGCCCGGTCGGGCTGGACTGAGGCGCCTACGCCGAAATGGAGGACGTTCACATCCACCTGGACATTGTTGTTGTCCTCCCGGAGCTCGTCGAGCAGTCCCGCCGGGTCGATGTCGATGGAGAAGGTATGGACGCCCCGGACCGCCACCCAGTCCGCCGGCACGGTGGTCGACTGCTGGGGGGAAAGGTCGGGGAGCGTGCCGTAGGAGAGCGGCAGGCCGTCCAGCCGGACCTCGTAGGCGAAACCGGAGGCCGTGCCCCGGCCGGCGTTGGAGAGGCCGAACTCGACCCGGACCGGTTCCCCCTCGAAGGCCGTGGAGGGGGCCGCTCCCGCCTGGACGGCCGCCGGGTCGGTCGTGATGAGCCTCACGCCACCCGATACCACCAGCGCGTAGTCCTGCGGGCCCACGGGCACGCTGCCGGCGCTCACGTTGACGAAGTACCTCCCGGGGCGGGGGGTTCTGAGCAGCAGGCCCTCGACATTGTTGCGGCCGTCGGCGGAACCGCCCGGCACGGACTGTCCGTTCACGAAGTTGTTGCCGCGGTAGACGTTGCCGTCCGGGTCCGTTACCACGAGGTCCAGGTCGTTGACCAGCGCCACGGGCGCAGCCGGGGTGCCGGGAGCGTCCGTCCACACCAACGTGACCTTGAGCTCAGATGCGGCCGAGACATTGAAGAGAAGCGACTCGGCGTTCCCCGTGGCGAGGTCGACCGTCTGGTCCACCGTGAAGAGCTCGCGGCCCGGCCCGGGGACGACCGAGCGGGTGACGTTTATCCGGCCCCAGCCCTGGTCCGGGCCGGGATACGGGTAGGAGGAGAGGGGCTCCGCCCCGTTGATGAGCAGGGCCTTGGTCAGGGCCGGGCCGGGCGTTGCCCCCCGGTCCTGGCGCCACCGGTCGATGACCAGGGCGCAGGCGCCGGCGACGCCCGGGCAGGCGGCGGAGGTACCGCCCCCGACGAAATAGGAGGTGCCGTCCGGGTCGTCGGGCACGGTCCCGAGCATGCCCCGGTACAGGTTGTTCACCGCGCTCGCGGTGTAGACGTCCAGCCCGGGCGCGCAGAGGTCGGGCTTGATCCTGCCGTCCGAGCAGGGCCCCCGGCTGCTGTAGCTTGCAAGCTGGCTCGAGGAGACGTACCCAAGGGAACCGGTCCGGTCGTTGCCCAGGGCGCCCACGGAAATGACGTTCTTGGCGGTGGTCGGCGGGGCCACGGTGATGCTCGTGGGGCCCGAGTTGCCGGCGGCGAAGACCACCACGAGGGGCTGCTCGCCCTCGACATTGAGGTTACTGTCCCGGACGTAGGTGTCGTACTCCCGGCAGACGGATACGTACTGGCCGAAGTTGGCCCCCGAGCTCCAGCTGTTGCTCGATATCTGGGCACCGCGGGTGGCCGCATCCCTGCACAGGTCGTAGATGCTGTAGGTATAGGAGTACTGGTAGATGTTGGCCTGGCCGACCAGCCCCGCGCCGGGCGCGATGCCGGCGTACCTGCCCGGCGAGCCGGAAGGGTCGGAGGCCCTCCAGCGGCCGTCGCCGGCGGCTATCCCGGCGCACATCGTCCCGTGGCCATAGCCGGCGTCCTGGTCGGACCAGGCCGGGGTCGAGCCATAGGACCGGAACGCCACCTTCCGGCCATCGAAGGCCGGGTGGGTGCCGTCTACGCCGCTGTCCACGATGGAGATGTTGACCCCGGCCCCCGTGGTGCCCTCGAATGCGCCGTTGTTGTAGCTCCAGAGCGACGTTCCGTCGTTCTGGAAGGCCCCGTCCCGGGCTTGACGTGCACCGACCGTCCGGGCCTTCCTGTCCATCACCGGCTCCGGGAGAAGGGCGGGCTCCACCCAGAAGACCTGCGGGAGCCTCGCCAGGTCGCCGAGCCGTGAGGCTTCCACCTCCAGCGTCACTTTCTCCGGGCCCCAGCCAGCGGCCCGGGCGCCCATTTCGGAGAGGCCGGCCTCCAGCGTCCGGCGCGGGCCGGTGAAAAGGGCCCAGAGCATGACGGGCCCCGTTTCCGGGGCCGCTTCGAGCGATGGAGAGAGCTTCTCTTCCGGCGCTAGCGGGGAGATGGAATCCGCCCCCAGGGTCAACGCCAGGCCGGTACGGTCAGGACCGGCCGAAACGAGCATGGAGGAGGGCGGAAGGAAGGCGACCGGCTCAGCCTCACACTCCCGGAGCCTTGCCGGAAGGTCATCGGGCAGCCCGTTTCCGAACTCGAGGACCAGGAGGGCGCGATGCTCCGGCTCTGGGGCAATGTCCGATGCGACGCAAGGAATGAGGGGGGAGACCAGAAAGAGCACCGCCGCCCAGAAAACCAGGAGGTTTCTGCCCATGCAGGCGAGATGAGTACTTTATGTATTTATATAATATCGTGCAGAAGGAAAGACCATGCCACGAAAGAAAAGTTTCCACTGGAGGCAGGGGAAATCCCAAATCTTCCGGCCAAAGGATGGAACGATCAGAACCGCATGGCGCTGTTCATCTGGGGCCGAATGAATCGAATCGATAGTCCCGCCTTGTTCACGAGCTTCATGCCCTGCAACTTGCAGACCGTCTCGTTGAACGTCTTTCCGGAGGCTACAACCTTCTCCTCATTCAGGATGGCAACGAACCTGCCGCCGTAGTTCTTCTGCATTTCCTTGAAGTCGGTCACGCTCATCTCAACCGGTCAATCGTTGTATGTGTATTTAATCATTTTTCCAAATCGGGACAGAATAATTTTATGTAATATAGTAAAGAAAAGGCGCTGGTGAACCGAAACCCAACCCAGCCTCGGACATCGCTCAGTACCCCCCCGACCTCCTCGCATACTTGCCACATGGGACATGCCACCATTTAATCTTGAACTTTCTGAGGTTAATAGTTATAATATAATAATTATATAAACTAAATCAAGCATTACTTGCCTGAGTTGTGACATGTATAGTCATGTCACATCCTGTCAATATCCGACCGGGGTGTCAATCCAATCTGCCATCCGCTGGGGGTGGAAGACGGACTGAGTGGCAGGGTGCGGGGTGCGGGGACGAGCTCGGGATGCGGGGTGCAGGGTGCGGTTTACCAGGCCGGGACGAGCGAGAGCCACAGGGCGGTGAAGAGCACGATGAGGGCGCCGGAGGCGAGGCCGGCTGCGAGCAGGTCTTTCTTGGAAATTCCGCCGGAGGAAAAGACGATGGCCGTGGACGGGGTCCCGACGGGGGTCAGGAAGGCGATGGAGGCGGAGGCGCCAGCCGCAAGCACCAAGGGGACCGGCCCGACGCCCAGCGTCCCGGAGACGGCCACCGCGATGGGTACCATGATGCCGGCCGTGGCCGTGTTCGACATGAAGTTGGTCAGGAGCACCGTGAGCAGGATGACAAGCAGCAGCACCAGGACGAGCGGCGCCCCCCCGGCGACGGAGCCGACCGCGTCGCCGATAAGCTTTGCGGTGCCCGACCGGAGCAGCGCCTGGCCCAGCACCAGCCCGCCGCCTATGAGGAATATGAGGTCGAAGCGCATCCCCCGCACCTCCTCGAGCCGGAGCAGCCCGGCCCCGAAGAGCATGAGCACGCTCAGGATGGAGACCACCGCCGCCGACGAGAGGGAGGGCGGGAGGCCCAGGAGCCGCTCGAAGTTCTCCCCCACGAGGAAGAGCGTCACGGTGGCGCCGAATATCGCGAGGGTGCGGATCTGCCCCCCGGTGAACGGGCCCAGCCGTGCGGCCTGGGCTTCGACCTCCCGCAGGTCCATCGAGACCTTGCCGGTCGGGAAAAGGCGCTTCAGGGCGATGTAGGACAATGCGATGCAGGCGATGGCTATCGGGAAGCAGTAGTAGGCCCACTGGAGGAACGAGAACCCGCCCAGGGAGCTCAGGGCGTCGGCGGCGATGAGGTTGGGCGGGCTCCCCGTGAGCATCCCGATGCCCCCGACGCAGGAGCTTATGGCCATGCCAAGGAGGAGCTTCCGGCCGATGTTGGGCTGGTCCCGGGGCAGGGCCGAGATGATGGTGAGGACCGTCGGTAGGAGCACGAGCACCGTGACGGTGTTGGATATCCACATGCTGAGAAGCCCCACGGTGTACATCAAGAGCAGCACCAGGCGGTCCGGGTCGCCCCCGGACTTTCGCAGGATGTAGAGCGCGAGCCTGCGGTCCAGCTTGAACTTCACGAGCGCCTCGGCCATCACAAGGCCGCCCAGGAAGATGAAGATGACCTCCCGGGCGAAGGGCTCGAAGGCGTCGGCCGGGGGGAGCACTCCCGTGAGGGCGCAGGCCACGGGGACCATGAGCCCGGTTATCGGGTAGGGGAAGACCTCCAGCACCCAGCATAGGGCCGCGAACACGAAGACGGCCACGGCGCGGCGGACAAGCTCGGGCTGGCCGGCGAGGAGCAGGTATGCGACAGAGGCGACAAAGAGGCTCACGAGCAGGTTGGCCTTCGAGTAGATGAACTCGTGTATGCGCGGGGGCAGAAAGCGGGGCTGCCACCGAAGCCTCGGAAGGACCAGTCTTTCGGGCGCGGGCATCCGCGACCCGATGGTGCGGCGGGGTAATATTATTTTTTAATATTCCTGGTAGGAATTTCAACTCTTTTTCCACTTCGGTGTACTCAATCGCCCCGGCACGCCAG
The DNA here is from genome assembly GCA_016874675.1 of Methanobacteriota archaeon. Classification (GTDB taxonomy): domain Archaea; phylum Thermoplasmatota; class DTKX01; order VGTL01; family VGTL01; genus VGTL01. The sequence continues at coordinate 12,733 of VGTL01000018.1, forward strand.
CTCCTTGCAGAACCGGTCACGGGCGGCCTCGGCCCCCAGCCGGAACGCCTTCAGGTTGACCTCCACCGCCTTCTTCGGGACCATCCTTGCGACCGCGCCCTTCAGCGGCTCCGGCGGGACCGGGAACTCCTCTAGCACGCTTATCGCGCCCAGGAGGGCCACGTTCTCCGTCAGCGCGTTGCCGGCCCTCCTTGCGACCTCCAAGGCGTCCAGGGTGAGCACGTGGTTGGTCACCTGCCCCACGCGCTCGACCACCTGCTCGAGGCCCATGTACTGGCGCGTCTTGTCATTCACGAGTTCCCCGGTCTCCCCCACGGGGTGCATCACGCGCTTGTTGATGACGGCCACGCCGCCGTCCTTGAGGTACTCGATGTACCGGAGGGTCTCGAGCGCCTCCAGCGACAGGATGGCGTCCGCCGAGCCGACCGGTATCAGCGGCGACCGCACGTCGGGCCCCACGCGCAGGTGGACCTGTATGGACCCGGACCTCTGGGACAGCCCGTGCTGCTCGCCGGTGATGACCCTTATCCCGGCGATGGCGCCCGCCGTTCCGATGATGTTCGAAAGCAGCACGAGCCCCTGTCCGCCGACGCCGGCCATCATGAGGCTGAAATTCTTCGACATCTCAGGCACCCCCCGTCGTCCCCTGCTGCCCCGTCCCCTTGCTGCCTTCCTGCCTTCCTGCCATGCTGCCCTGCGTGGATTGTATGGCTCCCAGCGGGCAGAGCTTGGCGCACTTCATGCACCCGTCGCACAGGGCGGGGTCTATCGAAGCCTGGCGGTCGGCGTCCAGCGATATGGACGGGCAGTGGAAGTCCCGCACGCAGGTATAGGCGCGCTTGCAGACCTGCTTGTCCACCTTGTTGGGCACGATCTTTTCGCCCTTGCGCCGCTTGTTGCGGTCGCCGTAGAGCGCGCAGTCGCGCCTCGATATTATCACCCCGACCCCCGGCCGGGCGAGCGCCTCCTTGATCTGGCCCGGGGTGTCCTTTATCTGATACGGGTCTATGACCGTTACATCGGCCACGCCCAGTCCCTTCACGAGCGCGTCAAGGTCTATCCTCTGCTGGGCCGCGTCATCCTCCTCATGGGGCGAGGCCGGGTTGTGCTGCTGGCCCGTCATCGCCGTCACGGCGTTGTCCAGGAGGACCAGCTTGAAGTCCGCCCTCTGGTGGACGGCGTTGACCAGCCCGGGAATCCCGGCGTGGAGGAACGTGGAGTCGCCTATCATCGCCACCACAGGCTCCTCGACCGAGCGCCGGAGGCCCTCTGCGACCCCGAGGGAGGCGCCCATGCTGAGCAGCGTGTCTCCGTACCTGAGCGGCTCGAGCGGGGCCATCGAGTAGCAGCCGATGTCCGTGGCGAGGACGTGCTTGACGCCCCGGAGCGCCTTCCTGAGGGCGTGTATGGTGCCGCGGTGCGGGCAGCCGGGACAGAAGGTCGGCGGCCGGTTGGGCAAACCCTCCTTGAGCCGCTTGGCCCTCTCGAGCACGCCGGCGTAGTCCACGGGCGTCGGCAGGCCCAGCACCTTGCCCAGCACGGTGGCCACGATGTTGGGGTTGTATTCAAGCGCCTCGGAGAAGAGGCCGGGGCCCTTTCCCGCTATTTCTAGCTTGGGGTTGACGTCCTTCGCCAGGGCCCTGATGTTCTGCTCGAGGTAGGGCGAAAGCTCCTCGACCACGATGACCCTCCTGAGGCCTTCGATGAATCCAAAAATCAGCCTGCGGGGCAGGGGGAACGTGGTCCCCAGCTTGAGTATGGGCAGGTCGAGCCCCATCAACCGGCAGGCCTCCACCGCGTAGTTGTAGCCGGCCGAGGAGGCGACGATTCCAGTGCCTTCGAACCGCTTCCCACCCGGAACGACGTCCTTCCGGATGCGGTTGAAGGGCGAGGACTCGAACTCCTTCTCGAGCGCCGCGGTGCGCCCGAGCATCCCGGCCTTGAACGCCCGGGCCCGGTCCGCCACCGTTATGAACCGCGTGGGCTCGTGGGGCCAGGGGACCTTCTTGAACGGGGTGCGCCCAAGCTCCCCGAGCTCGACGATGCCGCTCTGGTGGTTGACGCGCGTGACCGTCCTGACGAGCACCTGGACGCCGTGCCTCTCCGAGAGGTCGAAGGCGGCCTTCACCATGTCCTTGGCCTCCTGGGGGTCGGAGGGCTCGAGCATGGGCACGTAAGCCGCCGGGCCGAAGAAGCGGCCGTCCTGCTCAGACTGGGACGAGTGGGCGTGCGGGTCATCGGCCATGGCGATGACCATCCCGCCCTTGACGCCCGTGTAGGCGAGCGAGAAGTAGGAGTCGCAGGCGACGTTCATCCCGACGCTCTTCATGGAGGTCATGGAGCGCAACCCGGCCATGGCGGCGCCGGCGGCCGTCTCGAGGGCCACCTTCTCGTTGGAGGAGACCTCCGCCACGAGGTCCATCTGCCTGCCTGTCTCGGCGAATGCGTCCAGTATCTCGCTGGTCGGGGAGCCCGGATAGGCGGCGAATAGCTTAACGTCGGCCTCCAGCGCGCCCCGCACCATCGCCTCGTTGGCCATCATGAACGCCCTGCCGGGCCCTTTCGATGTTATATCCTCGTTGCTCAAGGTCGATCCTCCCTCGCGTCCGGCCCTCGGACCCCCGTAATCCGATTTAATCTTTTGCGCAAATGGGATGCATACAGAAAAAAGGCGCAAGGCGCATGGCGCATGGCGCGAGGCCGAAGGGGCGAGGGGAAAGGGGCAAGGGGCGGAAGAACGAGCTCGCCCCCTTGACCCTTGCGCCTTGACCCCTGCGCCCTCGGCCTTGCGCCTTGCGCCCTGCGCCCTGCGCCTTGCGCCATGCGCCATGCGCCCTGCGCCTTGCGCCATGATCGGGACGCGGTTCGAAATACCCCAACATTCCATGAAAAGATTGAAATCCAGTTTCGTCATGATGTCGGGACGGTGGGAACATGGCCATCCGCTTCCAGCAGCTCAATCCCGGTGCCTGCCGGACCTACCTTCTGGGCAAGCCGGGCATCACGGAGGTCGCGCTGGTCGACCCGGTGCTCGACCGCCTCGACGCCTACCTGACGTTCCTGCGCAGGGAGAACCTCAAGCTCGTGGCCGTCGTCGACACCCACACCCACGCCGACCACATATCGGCCGGCCCGGCCCTTCGCGACCTCACCGGCTGCGATTACATCATGCACGCCGCCGCTCCAGCGGGTTGCGCCAGCCGGCGCCTCTTAGACGGCCAGGCCCTCCGCCTCGCCGGCCTGGAAATGCGGGTGATGCACACACCGGGCCACACCGGCGACGCGGTCTGCCTGGTCCTCCCCGACCGTGTCCTCACGGGAGACACGCTCTTCCTGGACGACGGCGGCGCCGGCCGCGACGACCTCCCGGGAGGGGACGCCGGGGCCCACTGGCACAGCCTTCAGAGGCTCCTGGCCCTGCCCGAGGGGCTGGTGGTCTACCCCGCCCACGAGTACCGCCAGCGGGCCCCGTCGAGCCTGGCCGTCCAGAAGGGGAGCAACCCGCACCTGCGCCCCCGGACCAGGGAGGAGTTCATCCACTACATCCAGGAGCTCAGGCTCGGGCCGGCCGGCTGGATGAAGGAGGTGCTCAGGGCCAACTACGCCTGCGCCCTCGAGCCGGGCAAGGTGTGGATACCGGTCGACGCCCACGCCTGCGAGGCCAGGGGGACGCTTGGCAAGGGCGCCAACGAGCAGGTGGTCGTGACCATCGACCCCGGAGAGCTGAGACCGAGGCTCGAGCGGGACGACCGGCCGGTGCTGCTCGACGTGCGGGAGCGCTCCGAGCTCGCCGGGGCGCTGGGCCACCTCCCGGGGATAGTGCACATCCCGATAGACGAGCTCTCGCGGCGGCTTGCGGAGCTGGAGGCCTACAGGCAACGTGAGATAGTGACCGTGTGCCGCAGCGGCGGCCGCAGCCACACCGCGGCCCAGATACTCCAGCAGGCGGGCTTTGCCCACGTCCACTCCCTGGAGGGCGGAATGCTCGCCTGGAGGGCCCGGGGCCTTCCGGCCGGGAGGCAGGATTCCGGCGACATATGGCACAAATTATAATTACCATAATTCATGTTGGGTTACCCAGTTGAACGGGGAGGAGATGACATGCCGTTGAAGAAAGCGTCGAAGGAACTGATGGATATGTTGAACATGGCCATCGCCCGGGAGATACAGGTCTCCATCCAGTACATGTGGCAGCACGTGCTCTGGGGGGGCGTCAAGGGGTTCGCCACAAAGGACGCCTTCAAGGAGATCGCCATCGAGGAGATGAAGCACGCCGAGAAGATCGCCGAGCGGCTCTACTACCTGGGCGGGACCCCGACCACGAAGCCCACGCCCATAGTGGTCGGCCAAAATCTCAAGGAGCGCATCGAGCAGGACATCAAGGACGAGCAGGGCGCAATCGAGATGTACACCAGGATAATCGAGCTGGCGCGCAAGGAGGGCGACGAGGTCACCAACCTCATGTTCCGCCACATCCTCGAGGACGAGGAAGACCACCACGACACCTTCACGACGCTGTACGAGGAAGTGTGAGGGAAGAAGGAGCAAGGCGCGTGGCGCAGGGCGCAGGGCCGAAGGCGCAAGGCGGAAGGCACAAGGGGAAGGTGGTCCGAATCTCAGTTTTCTCCCCCTTGACCCTTGCGCCTCGACCCCTGCGCTCTCGGCCTTGCGCCTTGCGCCTTGACCCCTGCGCCCTCGGCCTTGCGCCTTGCGCCTTGCGCCCTGCGCCTTTGCATCCATGAGCGCCAACCGCCTAGCTGAAGAGAAGAGCCCCTACCTTCTCCAGCACTCGAAGAACCCGGTGGACTGGTATCCCTGGGGGGAGGAGGCCTTCGAGAGGGCCAGAAAGGAGGACAAGCCAGTCCTCCTGTCGATTGGTTACTCCACCTGCCACTGGTGCCACGTGATGGCGCACGAGTCGTTCGAGGACGCGGAGGTCGCCGGACTGCTCAACGAGGGCTTCGTCAGCGTCAAGGTCGACCGCGAGGAGAGGCCCGACATCGACGGCGTCTACATGTCGGTGTGCCAGATGATGTCGGGCAACTGCGGCTGGCCCCTGACGATATTCCTGACGCCCGAGAAGAGGCCCTTCATGGCCGCCACCTACATCCCCCGGTCCGCGCGCTCCGGGCAGCCCGGCATGCTGGAGCTTTTGCCCAACATAACCAAGGTCTGGAAGGAGAGGCGGACCGAGATAACGGGCCTCGCCGACGGGATACAGGCGGCGATGCGCCGTCGGACCGAGGAGCCCCGGGCGCCCGGGCCCGACGAAAGGTCGCTTGCGGCCGCCCACGACATGCTCTCGTCCCGCTTCGACGAGGCGCACGGCGGCTTCGGGGACGCCCCCAAGTTCCCGGCGCCCCACAACCTGCTCTTCCTCTTGGGCCGCTGGAAGCGGACGGGCGAGGCGAGGGCGCTCGAGATGGTCGAGCGGACCCTCCAGGCGATGAGGCGCGGGGGCGTCTGGGACCACGTCGGCGGCGGCTTCCACAGGTACTCGACGGACGCGGAGTGGTTCGTGCCCCACTTCGAGAAGATGCTCTACGACCAGGCGATGCTGGCCATCGCCTACACCTCGGCCTTCCAGGCGACGCGCAAGGAGGCCTATGCCTCCACCGCCCGAGACATCCTGGACTACGTCCTGCGGGACCTGGGGGGCCCCGAGGGCGGCTTTTGCTCGGCCGAGGACGCCGACAGCGAGGGCGTCGAGGGCCGCTTCTACCTGTGGACCGCCGGGGAGCTCGACGGGGTCCTCGGGCCCGACGACGCCGCCCTGGCGGGGCGGGTCTTCGGCGCCACGAAGGCCGGGAACTTCTGCGAGGAGGCCACCGGGAAGCGCGACGGGCGCAACCTGCTCCATCTCAAGGCGGAGCTGGAGGACATCGCCGGGGTGCTCGAGCTCGAGCCGACGGCCTTCGAGAGGCGCCTGCAGACCGTCCTGGGGAAGCTCCTCGAGGCCCGGGAGAAGCGGGCGCGCCCCCACAGGGACGACAAGGTGCTCGCCGACTGGAACGGGCTGATTGTCGCGGCGCTGGCCCGGGCCGCGGTGGTGCTCGGGCGAGACCGGTACGGGAAGGCGGCCCGGAAGGCGGCCGACTTCGTGGAAAAGCGGATGCGGAGGGACGGGCGGCTGCTCCACCGCTTCCGCGACGGCGACGCCTCCTTCGCCGGGAACCTGGAGGACCACGCCTTCATGGTCTGGGGCCTGCTCGAGCTCTACGATTGGGACCACGACCCGTCCCACCTGGAGGCCGCCCTGGAGCTCAACGGCCTCATGCTCGGGCACTTCTGGGACGGGGAGGGGGGCGGGCTGTTCTTCACTCCGGACGACGGCGAGGAGCTGCTCATCCGCCAGAAGGAGGCGTACGACGGCGCCATCCCGGCCGGGAACTCGGTGGCGGCGATGAACCTCCTGCGGCTGGGGCTCCTGACGGGCGACCCGAAGCTGGCCGAGAGGGGCCGCGAGGTCGTCCGGGCCTTCTCGGCGGACATGGAGAGCCTCCCGGCGGCCCACACCCACCTGATGTCGGCCCTGGCCCTGTCGCTGGGACCCACGCGCGAGGTGGTCATCGCCGGGGAGCCGGAGGCCGAGGACACCGCGGCGATGCTCAAGGCGCTGCGCGCGGAGTTCCTGCCCGACCTGGTCGTGCTTCTCAAGCCGCCGGGCGAGAAGGGTGAGGCGCTGGCCAAGCTGGCGCCGTTCACGAAGGACATGAAGATGCACGACGGCAAGGCGACGGCCTATGTCTGCACCGGCGGGACCTGCAAGCAGCCGGTGACCGAGCCGGGGACGATGCTGGCCCTCCTGAAATGACCTGCAAGGGCGGGGGCCCCTCTCCGGGCGCCCGGGCAAAAATGTATTTAATCGGCCGGCCATATATCGACCCGGTTACGGCCGGGTGGTGACAATGATGGCCAGGCAATCATGTGCCCTGTTGATCTGCATGTTGCTGCTCGCCGGTATGCCTTTCCCGCCCGCCTCGGGAGTCTACCTTGGCCCCCGGGTGAGGGTGGACATCGGGAGCAGCAGCCTGGACGCCGGCGCCTCGACGGTGGTCTACGTCACGGTCTACAACGAGACGGGCGTGAAGGTGGCCGGGGCAAGGGTCGATGTCGAGGCCGAGCTGGGGAGCTTCGACCGGGTTTCGGCCGTCACCGGCTCGCAGGGCGTGGCGAACTTCGTCTACACCGCTCCGCGCGACATCCCCGAGGCGAGGTCGGTGAGAATCAACGCCACTGCAGTCTATGACATCCCGCCCTACACGACGGGATTCGTGACGGTCTGGGTGAGGACGGTGGCGCGCCTGGGAATAGACGGCCCGGACCAGGTCCTGGCGGGCGGAGGGAACGTGCGCTACATCATCCGCGCCGTAAACGGCTCGTCGCCAATCGCCGGCGCCACGATCTTCGTGGAGGCGCCGGCGCTCGGAGAGGTCGTGGACCAGCAGCGAATCACCAATGACGCCGGGATGGGCTGGTTCGACTACAGTCCGCCGGCCTCCCGGACGGGCGAATTGGTGCTGAGCGTCCGGGTCCAGCCGGAGACGGGCGCCCCGATCGTCGGCTCAAAGGCCATACATGTCGTGTCGGAGATACGGAACCTGACCGTCTCGGTCTCGACCGACAAGGACCCCCTTCCGTGCTGGGGCAGCTGCAACCTCACGGCGATCGTGATGAAGGGCGGGGAACCGGTTCCCAATGCCACGGTGAAATGGCTCGCTGCGAAGGGCTGGAGGTCCGCATCCGGCGCCCTGACCGATGCGGGCGGCCGCGCCCGGATAATCTACACCGCCTCCAACTCCAGCGGCTCGCTGTGGGCCGGGCCGGTGACGGTGCAGGTGACAGCGACGAAGGGAAGCGACACGGCTCGCGCCGACCTGACATTCCAGGTGGCCCCCTACACCGTCGGCTGGACCGCCGGACTCGCCTACTCCTCCACCGGCGGCCAGCTCCTGCCCGGCGAGAGGCTCGCGGTGGACCTGAGCCTGAGGCTGCCCCACGGCCGTCCCTGGGAGTTCATCACCCCGGTCTCGGTCGATTTGAGGCTCTGGACGGGGACGGGAACCGAGGTCTACAACCGCACCGTCGGGCAGGGCCTCTCGATAGCGCCCGGGCTCGACTGGAGCGCCGGGCCGCTGGAGCTTCTCACCGTTCCGGTGTCGCCGACGGTCTTCCAGTACCGGTGGCAGGTCCGGGTGATCTCGGAATCAGGGGGCTTTGTCTATTACGAACTCCCCGAGCCCGTGCAGGTGCGCGTGCTTGCCCGCGATGGCGGCTGGACCTTCCTCGAGTTCATCTCCGACGACAACAACCTTGCGCCCTACATCAACCGCTACATCGACAACATGGAGACGGGCGGCCCCGCGGGCCAGTTCCGCTACCTCATCGAGCGCAGCGGTACACGCGGCACCACCTACAGATACGAGCTTAACAGGGACTCGGAGGCAGGGACCGACCTTACGCTGCTCTCCACCCTCGGAGAGCTCGACATGGGGAGCCCGGACACCCTGCTGGACTTCCTCGTCTGGGGGGCCACGCTGGCGCCCGCCGAGAACTACTGCATCATCCTCCTCGATCATGGTGGCGGCTGGGACGGGGTCTGCTGGGACTATTACAATAGTCCCAAGAGCCACATCTCGGTCTCCGGGCTGGAGCAATGCCTCCAGGGGTTCAGGTCGCACGCACGAAAGCCGCAGATTCTGGTGTTCCAGGCGTGCCTCATGTCCTCCGCCGAGGTGGTCTACAGGCTCGCGGATGACACGGGGTACATCCTCGCCAGCGAGACGATTATATGGTCGGACTCGCTGCTCCTCACGCCCGAGGGCCTGAGGAGATTCCAGTCGCGCTATCCCCCCATACCGGAACAGGCCTGCCGGGACCTGATGGAGGGCTTCAGGGAGAGCGACCACAGGAACTACCCGATGGGCGTGCTGAGGCTCGACAGGGCCGGGCCGTTCTTCAATTCCCTGGACGAGATGTGCTCCAGGCTGCTGGGGAACTGGACCGCCCTCGGGCCCCTGGTGAAGGGAAACACGTACCACGTCCCCTATCCGGACCCGAACTGGGCCGTCGCGGACCTGAAGATCCTCCTCAACAGAATCCGCGAAATGGTCATGAGTCATCCCGGGTCCGATGGCCATCGGGGTGTCGTGGCGGCGATAGATGATGTGATCGGACGCCTGGACGGGCTCTTCCTCGACCGCCACCTCGAGGGGGATTTCGCCCTCCTCGGTTACGGCGCCCTCAACATCTTCTTCTGCCGGGATAGTGAGAAATATTCCCGGCTAAGGGATGAGTATCTCCCCAACGCGTTCCCGCCCGGTTTCGGATGGATACGGCTGCTCGAGGCCATGCACCCGGGCCCCCCGCAGGACTTCATCCCGATCCAGACGTACCCCGGGGTCGAGGGCCTGGTCCGGGCCCCCCTCGCCGGCGCGGGCATCAATGCCTCGGATGCGGACGCGGACGGCCTCATCGACACCGCCATCGTCGACGTCCAGGTCAACAACACGGCCAACAACATCGGCGTCAATGTCATCATCGACCTGACCCCCTACAACGGCTCCCTCGCCCCCGAGCCGTCCAACCTCGCCGTCAGGCGGGTGCTCCCCGTCCCGGCCGGCGAAAACCTCACGAGGTTCCTGGAGCTCACCAGCCCCGTCGAGGACCTCGTGAGCATAGTCCTGACGGTCACCGCTCCCGACGGTACCGTGGTCTCCCGGCGGGTCCTGGACGAGCTGATGATGGGCGCCACCCCGCGCGGCGGGCGCCCGCCCTCCCTGGAAATGAACGCCTCTGCGCGGGAGGTCCTCTCCGGAAGACAGGTGGAGCTGGGAGCCGGGGCCTCCGACCCGGACGGGGACGGATTGAGCGTATGGTGGGACCTCGACCTCTCCGACGGGCTGGGTCTGGATGCCTCCGGCCCCTCGGCCCCAGTGTCCTTCCGCGGATCCGGGCCGAGGACCGTCACCTGTATCGCCTCCGACGGGAGCCAGGTCGTGGTGCGCCAGCTCGAGCTCAACGTCACCCCCGACCCCGACAATCGAATGCCTTCCGCCAGCCTGTCGTCGAGACTCGCGGGACCGAACACGGCGGTCCTCGACGCCTCCGGCTCCTCGGACCCGGACGGCGACCCGCTGGAGTACCTCTTTCTTTTCGGCGACGGGAACTCGACCGGCTGGACGCGGTCGCCCGCCGTCTCCCGCGATTACCCGAACGGGAGTTACGAGGCCGTGGTGATGGTGCGCGACCCGGCCCGCTACAACGGTCCGTGCGCGCTGGCGATGGTGAACGTGACGGGGGAGATTCCCCTTCCGGCCAACCGGGCCCCCGCCGCCCGCCTGGCCGTCTCCCCGCCCCTTCCGGCAGCGGGGAAACCGGTCACCGCCGACGCCTCCGCCTCCTCGGACCCGGACAACGACACCCTGATGTACCGCTTCGACTGGGGGGACGGCAACTCGACGGGCTGGTCCGCCTCGGCGGTCGCCAGCCACACCTACCGGACGGCGGGCCGATACAACATCACCCTGCACACGCGCGATCCGGGCAACCTCACGGCGAGCGCCACCCTGTCCATCGACGTCAAACCGCCCCCCAGGACCATCGCCGTCAAGGGCTTCCTTCCCGCACTCGGGGCCCCGCTCGCCATCGCCGCCCTCGCGGCCGCCCTGCCCCTCGCTTCCGGATGCCGCTCCCGCCTGAGGGCGCAGCCCTAAAGCTTTATCACCAGCGACCATCATCGGCGTCGCGTGAAGCCCCTCATCTCGGTCCGGGAGCTCCGCAAGGGCTGGCCCGGGCTGCTCCTCCTGGACAGGGTCGCCTTCGACATCCACCCGGGCGACAAGATCGGCCTGGTCGGCCAGAACGGCGCCGGCAAGACCACCCTTCTCAAGATACTCACCGGCCTGGAGCGCATCGACTACGGCGACATCGCCTCCAGGCCCGGCCTCAAGGTCGGGTGGCTCGAGCAGTACCAGACCGCCGACAGCGACGAGACCGTGGAGGACTCGCTTTCGGAGAGCGACTACTCGGGCTCGCTCAAGAAGGAGTGCCGGGCCATCGAGGAGAGGATGGCCGACCCCGGGTTCTACGAATCGGCCGACTACGTCGCCACGATGGAGCGCTACAACAGCCTCCAGTCCGAGGCCGCCAAGTTCAGCGGCGCCGGCATTCTGGACCGGGCCCGCATCCTCCTCGAGAAGCTCGGCGCCCGGAGCATCGGCATGGGCTCGAGGATCTGCGATCTGTCGGGCGGGGAGAGGCGCAAGGTGGCGCTGGCCAAGGTGCTCGTGGCGGCCGGCTCCATGGACCTCCTGCTCCTGGACGAGCCCATGAACCACCTCGACATCGACGCCATAGAGTGGCTGGAGGAGTTCATCTGCGACTACCAGGGCACGGCCATAGTAGTCTCGCACGACCGGTACATGCTCGACGACACCGTGTTCCGCATATTCGAGATCGAGGCCACGAGGTTGCGGGTGTACGAGGGGGACTACACCGACTACGCCGAGCAGAAGGAGCTCCGGCTGGCCATCATGAAGCGGGCCCGGGACAGGTTCGACAAGGAGGAGGCGCGCCAGAAGGCGATCATCCTGAAGCTGCGCGGGCGCAACAGGTTCGACGCGCAGATCCGCAACAAGCTCTTCCGCATGGCCAAGATGGAGCGGCCCGAGGACCCGGAGCTCAAGAAGCGCTTGCTGAAGGTAAGATTCGCCCACGCCCGGGAGGGCGGCCGCTGGGCCGTCACCGCGAGCGGCCTGTCCAAGTCGTTCGGCGACCGCACGCTCTTCGACGACGTCGGCTTCGAGATAGAGCACGGCTGGCGCGTCGGCCTCATCGGGCCCAACGGCTGCGGCAAGACCACGCTCCTCCGCATGATCGTCGGCGAGGAGCCCGTCTCGGGCGGCACGCTCGAGCTCTCCAAGGTCGCCTCCGTCGGCTACTTCGACCAGGGCCACCTCTCGCTCGAGCCCGGAAACAACCTCCTCGATGAGCTGCACCGGGTCGACGAGACCATGGCCGAGGAGGACCAGAAGGGCCTGCTGGGGCGCTACGGCTTCAAGGGCGACGCCGTCTACTCGAAGGTGGGAAAGCTCAGCGGCGGCGAGCGCGCGCGGCTCGCCATCCTGAAACTGGTCCTTTCGCCCTGCAGCATCCTCGTGCTCGACGAGCCGACCAACCACCTGGACCTCTTCTCGCGCGACGCGGTCGAGAAGGCGGTCAACACCTACCAAGGCACGGTGATAGCCGCCTCCCACGACCGGTACTTCCTGGACCGGACCTGCGACCACATGATGGCGATGTACGGCGGCCACGTCCGCTCGTTCCCGGGCAACTACACCCAGTACCGCAGCATCGTCGCCCGCGAGGACGAGGAGGACTCGAAGAAGGCGGAGGGCGGGCCGGCCTACTACGTCGTGCGCAAGGGCTACACCGACTGGGAAACGAGGACCCGCTACGTCCAGGGCCAGAGGCTCAGACTGGAGCCGGACGAGCTGCGCAGGCACCGCTGGGCGCTGGAGACGAGGCACCTGGTCAGGGAAGGGGAATGACCGTCCTTTCCTGCGGGCCTGTACACCCCGACCCCTATTTCCTTCGCTTGATGAGATAGAACCCGGCCGCCGCGGCCGCCGCCCTGAACCATACAATTAAGGGATGCCAGGCCATTCCAAGCGGGAGATGAGGTTCTCCAAGACGCTCGCCGGGGCATGGGTGCTCCGGAGGCTCGCCCGGCTCAACCTGGCGGGGGAGGTGCTCCCCTTCGGCTGCTCCCTCGCCGCGACCGGTCGCTGCAACCTGAGATGCGCCCACTGCTACGAGCGCGCCCGTCGGAAGGGGAAGCGGGCGGAGCTGGACATCGAGGGCATGAGGGGGCTTTGCGGCCGGCTCTTCGCAAGGGGCATGAGGCACTGCACGATAACGGACGGCGAGCCCTTTCTTGACCGGTCATCGGTTGAGAAATGCGCCCTCATCGTGGACTCCTTCTGGGCGACCTACATCGTGACCAACGGGACGAGGGAGCTCCCGGACCTCCCGGCGACGTACATCGTGAGCCTCGACGGGCCGGCGAGGGTGCACGACCGGCTGAGGGGGCCGGGCACCTTCGCCTTGCTGAAGCGGAACGTCCGGCGGGCCCCCCACGACGACCTCTACGCCCTCTGCACATTGAACACTGTCAACCGCCCGTACCTTGTGGAAACCGTGGAGGCCGCAAGGGCGCTGGGCTTGCGGGGCATCATGTTCAACTGGCACAACCCGCTGGGAGAGGAGGACCCTTTGTGGGTCCCGTTCGCGCAGAGGAACCAGGACATCGACATCGTGCTGGGCCTTGCCGACGGGCCCGACGGTCTCGTGGTGAACACGCGCTGGGAGCTCGACCTACTCCGGACGCCCGGGTGGTCCCGGCGCTGCCCCTCCGGATGGATAGAATCCTACGACGCCGCTGGCCGGTTGAAGAAGCCCTGCATCTTCGCCGACCCCCGGATGTGCGAACGTTGCGGGTGCCATGTCTTCCCGGCGTTGAGGGAGGCCGTCCGGGGCCGCCCGAGCATCGAGGCGCGGCTCATGCTCAACTTCGTAAAGACCTGGTGGCTCCGTGAAGACGCATTATCAAGACTCAAAATACCGAAGGCCATCGGTCGTTTCGTTCATTGATCATGATCATGTCATCCGCGAAGCGGAGCGAGCCGGAACCGACCAGTCGTTTCTTTCTTTCATATCACATCGAGAGTCCTTGCGAGCTTGCCTTTCGATGAACTCGGAAGTTGCATGATTCCAATTGTCCATGCAACTTTCTCGAATGTTTCTTTCTTGCATCAATTGCTTTGAAGAAAGAAAGATTTGGGCCCCTCCGGACCGGAAAAATGCGAGCGAAGCGAGCTTTTTTACGGTAAGGATGAGCCCTCACAAATTGTAATGTGGGCTCATCCGGATTTGAACCGGAGATCTCCTCCGTGTCAGGGAGGTGTCATACCAACTAGACCATGAGCCCAGTCCGTTCTTCTCAGAAGGAGATAAAAGTACCCATTAAAATCATTTTCGGGGGGATGCGGGGTGAAAAGAGGCGCAGGATGCGTGGGGGAAAGGCAGCAAGGCAGCAGGGCAGCAAGGCAGCAAGGGAAGGCAGCAAGGCAGAAAGGCAGAAAGGCAGCAGGGGGTATGGAACGAACCGTCGTCCCCTTGCTGCCTTGCTGCCTTGCTCCCTTGCTGCCTTGCTCCCTTGCTGCCTTCCTCCCTGCGCCCTGCGCATTCCCTTATCTATTTTCCGCCGCCTCCGCCCAATATATATATATCAGCTGAAATCATTCATAAGGGCGGGGAACTTGCGATGCGGAAGGCTTTAGCCGTGCTGGGGGCGCTGGTCCTGGTGCTCTCCAGCCCGCTCGCTCCCCTCTCCGGCGGGGCCGGCCGGGTCCTCGACCCCACGATGTACACTGTGCTGACAGCGTTCTCGGACAACTCCACCGAGTCGATGAAGTCGTACTTCGGCGCGGGCACGAACCTCTCCACCTCCGTCAAGGTACCCAAGGTCGCCCTCGTCAAGAGCGCCTCTGTGGAGGTCTCCGGCTTTCTTTTGGACCTCGAGGGCGCGTTCACCCACGACACCGCCTCCGATTTCGCAAACGGCGCGTTCGTCAACGCCTCCTCCGCCGGCGGGAGCATCGTCCTGCGGCCTTTCCTCAACCGCACTCCCGTCCGGACGGGCAACTCCCCCGTCGCCCTGGCGGCCGGGGACGTCAACTACGACGGGAGGGACGATCTCGTGGTCGTCAACGGCCAGGGCGCGAGCATCAGCGTCCTCATCCAGAACGCCACCAACGGGACGATGCAGCCCCAGGTCACCTACCCGGTCGGGCAGGGCCCCCAGGGCGTCGCGATCGGAGACCTGAACGGCGACGGCCGGCTGGACGTCGCGGTCGCCTGCTCCGGCCTGGGGACGCTCGAGGTACTGCTCCAGGACGTGAGCGGCGTGCTTCAGGGGGCCCTGTCCTACAGCTCCGGCAACGGGGCGCGGGCGGTGGCCATCGCGGACTTCAACTTCGACCTCCTTGACGACGCCGTGGTGGTCAACTCGGTGGACCGGACGCTGTCGCTCTTCATCCAGGACCGCCAGCACGTCCTCTCCCTGGTGGGTACCTTCCCAACCGGCTCCAACCCGGTGTCGGTCGCGGCCGGGGACATAAACGGCGACAACCGGGCCGAGGCGGTGGTGGTCAACAAGGACGACAACTCCATCACGGTCTACGAGCAGAACGCAACCACATGGCTCAGGCGCGCCGCGGCCTACGACGTCGGGGCCGGGCCGGGCGGCGTTGCGGTCGCCGATATCGACCGGGACGGGCGAATCGACGTCGTGGTCGCCGAGCAGTCCAACTCCACGGTGGGCCTGCTGATGCAGGCCGGCGACGGAAAACTGCTGCCACCGGTCTCCTACCCGGCCGGCGGCGGTCCCTTCTGGGTGGCCGTGGGAGACCTGACCTACGACGGGCGCCCGGACATCGCCTGCGCGCTGGGGGCCAACCGCTCGGTCTCCCTGCTCTTCCAGGACACGGACGGCACGTACCTGCCTCCCGAGCTCTACCGGGCTGGCAACGGCCCCGAGTGCGTGGCCATCGCCGACCTCAACCTGGACGGCAAGAGGGATTTTGCGGCGGCCGACAGGGCGGACAACAACCTGACCGTCTACCTGCTGAGGCCGACAAGGCCGGGCACCCTCAACCAGATGGTCACGTACAATGTGGGCGGAAGCCCCGTGGGGCTCGTCAGGGGGGACTTCAACACCGACGGGCTGGACGATATCGCCTCGGCCAACACCCTGACCGGGGGAGCCGGATGCAGCGTCCTTCTCCAGACGCGAGCCTTCCAGATCGCCAACCAGGTGCAGTACAGCGTGGGCAACCCCTCCCAGCCGCTCCAGGCCCTGGCGGTGGCCGACTTCGACCGCGACGGGCGGGACGACCTGGTCTTCAGCAACCGGGGCCAGGCGGGGGCGACGGTCTTTTGGCAGACCGCGGCTGGTGATTTCTCGGGCACCCCGACGACGTACTACACAAATGTCGGCAACAGCGGCGCGTACCTGGCCGCAGCCGGCGACCTCAACTCCGACGGCTGGCCGGACATCGTCATCTCCAACATCAACAACCAGACGGTAGATCCGGACCCGGACACCGTCAGCGTCTTCCTGCAGGACCCGGTCAACGGCACCTTCTTCCCGCCCCGAAACTACACATGCGAGGGCTCCCGGGGCGTGGCGGTCGGCGACGTCAACAGCGACAACCGCAACGACCTCGTCTGCGTCGCCCAGGCCACCAACGAGGTGGTGGTCTATTACCAGGCGGCCGACGGAACGCTCAAGGTGCCGGGCACCCGGCTTGCGGCCGACGCCGCCACCCACAGCGTCCGGATAGGCGACGTCAACGCCGACGGCCGCAACGACATCGTCGCCACCGCCTGGACCGCCAACACGGTCAACGTCTACACGCAGACGGCGGCCGGCGGCCTGAACTCCCGCGTGTCCTATTCCGTGGCCAGTAACGCGGTCGATTTGGAGATAATCGACTACGACGGCGACGGCCTGAACGATCTTGCGGTCTCCCACTACCAGCTGGCGAACACCGTAAGCATCCTGAACCAGACGCGCCAGGGCACCTTCTCCTCCTCGACCACCATCAATGCGGGCAGCTGGCCGACCTTCCTGGCCGCCGGGGACTTCAACTCCGACGGGAAGGCCGATCTTGCCGTCTCCAACCGCCAGGCCAACAACGCCGGCGTGTTCACCCAGAGGTTCGACTTCGACATGAACGGAAGCTACATATCGGCCTTCACGCCCCTTCCGTACGACGCCTTCGAGGCCTCCGCCGACTGGAACCTGACCGTGACGGGGCAGGGCCAGAACCTCACCGTGGACCTCTCCAACAACAACGGCCAGACCTGGCACCGGGCCGCCCGGGGCCAGACCGTGGATTTTCCCTCGACCGGCAACACCCTCGGGTACCGCCTGCGCCTGACCTCCGGGGCGATCAACCAGACGCCCCGCTTCGAGAACATCACCCTCAGGTACACCATGCACAGCTACCCGGTGGACCCGTCGCTGGACATCGGGCCCCGGGGCGCGCCGATATGGAACTGGACCGGCCCGTTCGGGACCAACGGCGACCCCGCTTCCGTCGATTTCACCGAGAGGCTCAACGCCACCCTCCACGACGCACAGGCGGACGCAGAGGGCAATGTCGATGTGGTCTTCGTCCTCTCCTCGCGCTCGCTGGGACGGCTCAGGCTGTCCAGTCCCGTCGTGGCCTACGACCTTGCCCCCTCTCCACCCGTCCTGGGCAACCTCCGGGACAACGAGTTCACCACGAGCCAGACCCCGTTTTTCAAGATGTCGGCCAACGACAGCGACACCTCCCTTCTCAAGTTCAGGTTCGAGCTTAGCCTGGACGACTTCAAGACCGTGCGCTCCGGCTACAGCCAGCTCGTGACCACCGACAACTGGGACAAGCCGGGCTACCGCCCGGGCGAGACCGCGACCTACCAGCTCTCCCACTACGACCGGCTCAGCATCGACGGGGAGTACCAGTGGAGGGCGTACGTCTGGGACGGGACCGTATGGTCCACCGCCTCCGAAAAGGGTCGCCTGAGGGTGGACACCAAGGCGCCGGACTCCAGGGTGGCCCAGCTTCCAGCCTACACGAACACCACGACCTTCACGGTCAGCTGGGACGGCTCCGACCCGGAACCGGGGTCGGGGCTCCACCCGGATTCGGCGTTCGACGTCCAGTACAAGGACCGTGAGAGCTCGCCCTGGGTGGACTGGCTGGTGGCCACCAACCTCACCTCGGCCGGGTTCACCGGGCAGCAGGGCAAGAGGTACTTCTTCCAGGTCCGGGCGCGCGACGCCGCCGGCAACTTCGGCTCGTTCCCGATGGGCGGGGGCGACACCCAGACCATCGTGGACACCACTCCCCCGGTAGGGACCGTGACGGACGACGGCGAGGTCAGCGGCAACAACACCCGCCTCCACGCGGTACTGGGCTTCAACGACTTCGAATCGGACGTCATCCGGTACGAGTACTGGATCGGCACCACGCCGGGGGGCAACGAGACCTTCGGGCCGGTGCTGACGGACCGCTCCGACGTGACCGCAAGCCCCCTGTTTTTGCAAAACGGCACCAGGTACTACATCAGCGCCCGGGCGCTCAACCGGGCCGGCCTCTGGTCCCAGGCGATGACGACCGACGGCATAGTTGTCCGGCTGAAGCTGCCCTACGCCCTCATCTCGCCGGGCGCCGGGGTCCAGGCCGGGACGGAGATCGAGCTCTCTTTGGACTCCACGGACCCCAACGGGCTGGGCATAACCGACTCGGACCTGGAGTACCGCCTGGCCGACATCTCAAACCGGCTCCCCATAGGCTGGTCGGCCTGGCAGGAGATCGGGGACGGGGACTGGGGGGACCAGAGGCCGGCCCAGGGACCGTTCGTGTACACCGGCGAGCCGGGCAAGGCGTATCGCTTCCGGTACCGGGTCATGGACCGGGCAGGCACCTACTCGGACTTCGTGGAGCAGGCCAACTACACCCGGATCGACCGCCCGCCGGAGCCCAGGATAACCGTTCCGCCCGTCATCCAGGCGGGCAGGCCGGTGTTGCTGAGCGCCAACACGAGCACGGACCCGGACGGGGACAAGCTCCGCTACACCTGGGACCTCGGGGACGGCGGGGTGGACTGGACGATGGAAACCAGGCACACGTTCAAGCGGCCGGGAAAGTACACCGTGACGCTCTACGTCGACGACGGGGTGATGAACGTCTCCACCGTGCAGCTCCTGGAGGTCAGGGCCCGGCCCGCCGTCGCGGAGCACTCCTTCCTGTACACCCTGCTCACCGTGGTGCTTCTGTCGGCAGCGGCGGGCGGCGTGTACGTGTTCATCCGGAGGGGCCGGGCGCGCCCCGCGCGAGCACTGGACGCCACCCCGTCCGAGGCAGCCGCGGAGTACGCCCCGGTGGTGGTCCCCGGCTCCGAGAGGTTCCCGCCGCCCCCGCCGCCACCCACGGCGGCCGAGGTGGAGTACCAGATAGAGGCCGCCCGGGCGGAGGTGGCCGACCTCGAGGAGCAGGGCATCGACACCGTGCGCACGACCAAGATGCTGGGACTGGCCTCCTCGTTCCTGGCCGAGGGCAACCTGGAGATGGCCGCCCAGTACGCCAAAAAGACCGTCAAGCTCGCCCGCGACCAGCGCTCCCGCAAGGAGTCCGAGGTCGACGAGGACGCCGCCCGGAGGTTCGTCGCCGACACCCAGCAGCGCCTCGACGAGCTGGACGCCTCCGGGTTCAACGTCAAGCCCGCCAAGCGGCTCATGGGCCTTTCCATCTCGTTCCTGGCCGATGGCAATTATATCACGGGCATGCAGTACTCCAAGAAGGTCCGCAAGATGCTGGACGAGATAGCCGCCCGCGAGGCGGCCCCCGCCACGAGGGAGGCCATCGAGCGGGACCTCGAGGCGGCCCGGGAGGCCGCCGGGGAGCTCCGGGGCCGGGGGGAGGACACCTCCCAGGTGGACCGGGAGATCGAGACGGCGCGCCTGTTCCTCGACGAGGAGGACCTGCCGCCGGCGAGGGAGCGCGCCTTTAGGGCGCTGGAGCTCGTCCGGGGCCTCAGGGAGACCGAGAGGCCGATGACGCCCCAGCAGTGGAAGGAGGGGATGGCGGCCGCCCGCGAGCTGGTCGAGAAGGGCCGGTCCGACGGTCTGAAGGTGGCCGAACCGGCCCGGATGCTCAAGTTCTCCGAGTCGTTCGCGCTCCAGGGCAACATGGAGGTGGCCACGCAGTACCTGCGCAAGGCCGAGCGGCTGATGGAGGAGATGGACGCCCGGGCGAGGGTGGACGCCTCCCGGCCGGAGAACGCCAAGGGACGGGCGGTGTGCCCGAAGTGCGGGGAGGAGGTCGAGCCCGACTGGGTGGTCTGCGCGTTCTGCAACCAGAAGCTCAAGGAGCCGCCGAAGAAGGCACTGGTCGCAAAGCCCGTGGACGACGAGGAGGCCGCCTCGCGCAAGGTCGCCAAGGTCGCCACCGTGGTGGACGGGAAGGGCCCGGAAGAGAAGTAGGCGGCGCAAGATTGATAACCGGCCCGGGGTATTCGAGCCCGTGGAGGAGGCCGAGGGGGCACGGCAGGAGGCCGCCGGGGATTTCCCCAGGGAGCTTGTCGATTTCATGGGGTCCTCGCCACGGCTTCTTCTCGTCCGGGGCCGGCCTCGCACCGGGAAGACGGCGTTCTGCCTGGGGCTCTCCGAGGCGGTCTCCCAGCCCCAGAACGTCTTCATCGTGAGCACGCGCGCGCTCGACCCGGTCATGTACGAGAAGTTCCCCTGGCTGCGCCAAAACGAGGCGCGGGACAGGTCGTTCGAGGTGCTGTTCCAGGTGGCGCGCCCCCCGCCCAAAAAGACGCTCCCGCCGCCCAAGCCGCCCGAGGAGGAGGCCCGGATCAAGAGCGCCAAGGAGATGCTCCGTGACATCATGGGCGAGGTCCCGGAGCCATCGCCGGCGGAGGGGCCGGAGGAGCCCGAGCCCGACAGAACCGAGCTCGCCGGGCTGCGCGCGGTCATCGGCAAGAAGGACGTCCGGGAGCTCCTCCGCGTTTATCGAGGCCTGGCGCGGGTTCCCCCGGGCGCATCCGGGCTGCTGGTCATGCTGGACCGGGCCGACCGGTTGTGCGAGAAGAACGGCATCGAGCTCGCCCAGCTTGCGGGGGTCCTGCGCGACGACCTTTCCGCCAAGTTCGGCGCGGGCCTGATACTCGTACTCGACCGGCCGACCGCCGACCTCGACGGCACAGCGGACGCGGTCGTCAACCTCAAGGAGGTGGGCCAGGGCGAGGACTTCCTCGGCCAGCTGGAGCTGATCAGGCTCGGCGACCTCAAGGTGAAGTACCCCAGGTGGATGTACAACCTCCGCGGCGGCCGCTTCAAGGTCCTCCCGGGAATGCGCGCGATCGGCTAAACGCCGTGAACGCCTCGCGATCGGGGAAAGGCAGCAAGGGAGCAAGGCAGCAAGGGAGCAAGGCAGCAAGGCAGCAAGGCAGCAAGGGAGCAAGGGACGATGGGAAACGCAGGGGGGAACGGGGCCTGCGTCCCTTGCTGCCTTGCTGCCTTGCTGCCTTGCTGCCTTGCTGCCTTGCTGCCTTCCTGCCTTCCCATGCTGCCCTGCTGCCCTGCTGCCTTCCTGCCTTCCCATGCTGCCCTGCTGCCTTTCTGCCTTCCTGCCTTCGCGGCTCCCTTTTCCCACTGCCTGCTGCCCATGCCCGCTCGCTGAGCTCCTCCCCCACTCTCAAACTTCATATAATAAAATATATATACCCATAAAATAGAGGCGTAAGGGCCCTCCGTCGGAGGGGAGCGCGGCAGGGGTGCCGGGATTTGGTCGCCAGGATGACGCACATCAGCACCAAGCACCACACGCCGGGCGCCGCCCGTGCGGGCCACCCCGCCGGCGCGAGCCGGTACATGCTTGTCTTGGAGAACTTCCATCCGGCCCACCGCGCCTTGCGGCGCGGGAAGGAGGGCCGGACGCCCGTCCGGGAGGAGGAGCTCCAGGCCGTCCTTGAGAGCGAGGTCAAGAAGCGCCAAAAGATAGCCGACGCCCTCAACCGCGCCGAAAGCGAGCTCGAGTCCCTGCGCCAGGGCCAGGGCGCCAACGGGAACGGCGGCAGCGTCGTGGAGGAGCTGCGCGCCAAGGAGGAGGAGCTCAACCGGATAAAGATGGACTACGCCACCAAGATGAAGAACTCCTTGGCCCTCCAGCGCATCAAGTACGAGCGGGAGATAGACAACCTGAGAAAGGAGATTCGCAAGTGCACGATGGGGCGCGAGGAGGTCGGCGAGGAGTTCAAAAAGCGCGAAGGCGAGCTCGCCGAGCGTGAGGACCTGGTGAAGAAGCAGGAGCTTGAGCTCTCCGAGCTCAGGAAGCGGCTGGAGACGGAGGCCGCCCAGGTCAAGCGCGCCGAGCCCGTCTCCCGGGTGTCGCCGGCGGTGGAGGACAAGATCCGCAACCTCGAAAACGAGGTCCTGCGCATGAAGACCAGCCTCGAGGTCAAGGGCGAGGCCCTCCAGCGCGCCGAGGGCCGCCTCGCCGAGAAGGAGCAGGAGCTCGCCGAGGTCATCCGGGACACGGCCGAGCAGCTGCGCAACAACGACCTCCGCACCGAGCTCGACAACGTCAAGAAGGGCTCGATTGCGATGATGAAGTACATCACGAGCCTCCAGCAGAAAAAGCAGGAGGAGGAGTTCAAGGCCCTCCGCAAGGCCCTGGAGAATGAGATCCAGAAGCGGCTCCAGGTGGAAGAGGAGCTCCACAGGAAGGAGGAGAGCCTGGCGGCCCGCCAGCGGGCGCTGGGGGCCGAGATAGAGAAGGTCGCCGCCTCCCACAGCGTCGACCTGGACGCCGTGAAGAGCCTCGAATCCGAGCTCCAGATGCGCGAAAACGACGTCCGCCAGAAGGAGGAGGCGCTCGCACTCAAGGAGAAGGCGCTGGTCGACCGCATAAGGGGCCTGGAGGGCGAGATCCAAAAGAAGATACGCGACGGCAAGATCCTCCAGGACATAAAGAGGGAGTTCCAGCTCAAGGAGGAGGAGCTCAACCTCCTGCGCACCGAGCTCGGCCAGAAGGAGGAGGAGCTCAACCAGCGCGAGAAGAAGGTGGCTGCCCCCGCCGCGCCGGCGGTGTCGCCCCAGGTCGAATCGGAGCTCAAGCGCCTGCGCCAGGAGCTGGGGAACAAGGAGGCCGAGTTCAGGCGCATCACCGAGCCGATAAAGTACAAGGAGGCCGAGTTCCTCCGCCGCGAGGAGGACCTGCGCTATCGCGAGGAGCTCCTGAAGAAGGAGGCCATCAAGGTCGAGGAGGCCCGCCAGCAGCAGGCCACCGTGGAGGAGTCCGAGCTGAAGAAGCAGCTGGAGTCGCTCGAGGGCCAGATCAGGCAGAAGGAGGAGGAGATCAAAAGCCGCGAGGGCTACCTGCGCAAGAAGGAGGAGGAGCTCCGGTTGCGCGAGTCCAAGATGGTCGGCAAGGAGATCGAGGCCAAGGAGGAGGAGCTCCGGATAGAGCTCTCCAGCGAGAAGGCCAAGACCGGCAACTCCCGCCTCGACGACCTTCTCATGGGCGGGATGCCCTTCGGCTCCAACGTGCTCTGCATCGGCCCGGCGTTCATAGGGAAGGAGACGCTCATCGACCGGTTCCTGCTGGAGGGCCTCCAGAAGGGCATACCGGCGCTGGTGGTCACCACGGACATCTCGCCCCAGGAGATACGCGAGGAGTTCAACTACATCGCCCCGGGCGTGGAGCAGTTCGAGAAGATGGGCCTTCTGCGCTACATCGACGTCTACTCTAAGAGCATGGGCCTCCAGGAGGAGGACCCCTACACCGTCTACGTGGACCACCCCACGGACTACCCGGGCATATCCCGCGCGATAGAGATGATCACCAAGCAGTTCAAGGAGAGGTCCAAGACCTACCGCATGGCGGTGCGGTCCATCTCCACCCTGGTGACCTACTCGGACCCGACCTCGACCTACAAGTTCCTCCAGGCCGTGACGGGCAAGGTCAAGCGCGCCAAGGTGGTGTCGATGTTCACCCTGGACCGCGGCATGCACTCCGACACCGAGATACAGACCCTGGCCCACCTGATGGACGGCTCCATCGAGTTCAAGACCGACGGCGTCAAGACCTTCCTGAGCGTCCAGGGCCTGACCGACGTCCAGTCCCGCGCCTGGATCCAGTACACCTACACGAAGAAGGGACTGAACATCGGCTCCTTCGCGCTGGACCACATACGGTGATTGGGCGAAGGCAGGAAGGCAGCAAGGCAGAAAGGCAGCAAGGGACGGGAGGAAGGCAGGACCGTAGAAGACCGCTGCAGCGGTCTTCTCGGCCGAGGCGAGCGAAGCTCGCCTACGGAGGCAGCAAGGGAGCTAGGGATTGCCGTCGTCCCTCCCTGCCCTGCTGCCTTCCTGCCCCCCTTGCTGCCTTCCCTTGCTGCCTTGCTGCCTTCCCTTGCTGCCTTGCTGCCTTCCCTTGCTGCCCTCCCTTGCTGCCTTTCTGCCTTTCTGCCTTGCTGCCCTCCCTTGCTGCCTTTCTGCCTTTCTGCCTTGCTGCCATCCCCTTCCTGCCTTCCTGCCTTGCTGCCTTGCTGCCTTCTCACCAACAATGCCAACAATTTTATCTTCACACCCCTTACACGTGATGCAGGAACCGAGGGGGTCGTGCAGTATGACAGGGGAAAAAGCCAGGTTGCCTGCGGCGTTTTTGGGATTCCTGATGGCGGCGGTGGCGCTCGCCGCCTGCACGGAGACGCCGTCGCCCGTGAACAAGGCGCCCGTGGCGCGCATCGGCTCGCCCCCAAACGGCGCCACGTTCGACACCGGCGTGGTCATCACGTTCGACGGGAACGGGAGCTACGACCCGGAGAAGAAGGCCCTGACGTACAGGTGGAACTTCGGGGACAACACCACCGCCACGGGCAACCTGACCACCCATTCCTACGCCCTGCCGGGCAAGTACATCGTCGGCCTGGAGGTCAGCGACGGGAAGAAGACGGGCTCCTACCGCGTGGAGGTCAACATCAAGCAGGCCAACCGCGCCCCGGCGGTCAAGTTCAAATCCTCGGGCACCACCGTCTCGAACGAGGAGCAGGTCCTGTTCAACGCCTCCGAGACCACGGATGCGGACGGCGACGCGCTGACCTTCGGCTGGAGCTTCGGCGACGGGGGCACGGCCCAGGGGATGACCGCCACCCACCTCTTCGCCGCGGTCGGCGCCTTCAATGTGACGCTCAGCGTCTCGGACGGCAAGACCACCTCCGGCGCACAGCTAGCCATCATGGTGTACCAGGCCAACCGCCCGCCGGTCCCGGTGCTCCGGGCGGTGCCGGAGGTGGCGTTCATCCACGATCCGGTGGAGCTCGACGCCCACGGCTCGCACGACGCCGACAACGACACACTCTCGGCCTCCTGGAGCTTCGGCGACGGGAGCAACGGGACCGGGATGGAGGTGACGCACGCCTACGCCGGGCCGGGCAAGTTCACCGTCACCGGCACGGTCGGGGACGGCAAGGCCAGCCGGACGGACACCCTGGTCGTGACGGTCCTTCCCCGGGCGAGGATTCTCCTGGACTGGAACGGGACCGACTACGGGTACATGATACTGCCCGAGGCTGCCGTGAACGGCAGCGCCCTCAATGTGGGCGTGACCAGTTCCGCGGGCGGGACCGACCCGTCCGCCGCCCTCGAGATACTGGCCGCGGACAGCTACCGCGCCACGAGCACCGTCCTGCCGACGAGGGGGGCGGTGCTCACCGTGACCGCAAGCTACCTGGGCCACGACATAGCCTCCCGCACGCTCACGATATACGAGGGGACTGCCCTTCCCGGCAAGGACTGCACCGCCACGGTCGAGAGCACCGTCTCCGGCCACTCGCAGATGCCGGACGGCGAGGAGTGGATGAACCTTTCCGCGGCGGGTGACATAACGGTCGTTGGCTGGCACGCCGACTACGAATTGCGCATTGTGAACGGGACTATGGAGAACATCAACGACGCCGGCGAGAACGAGGTCCGGGCCGGGAGAAGCGAAATATACCAGGGCTGGTTCAACCAGACCTTCGACCAGGGCGTCCCGGGCAACCGGAGCTACGAGATATACGGCCGGGGCAACTCCACCACCACCAACACCACCTCCAGCGAGGTCACCGAGAGGCTCTCCGTGGAGATGGTGTGGAAGGTCTTCGAGGGCAACACCACCTACCTGTACCAGCAGATGGAGGGCACCCAGATGGGGCTCAATATCGTCATGAAGGTCGATACATTGGGCATCGAAGAGAAGGCCAACGGCCACGGGACCATCTTCCCGTGCATAAAGACCCACACCAACATGACCGGTGATGGTAGGTTGGGCATGCTTCACCTCCGGATATTCCGCGACCTCACCTCCTGGACGGTCCAGAGCGGCCGGTATGTCAACTCGACCATATATGTCATCTATGCCATTAATGTCTACACGGTGGACGACGCCACCGGCATTTGGACGCTGTGGGCCGAGCAGTCGTCCTCCGGCGAGGAATATCCCGACGACGACGGCGACGGCACCTACAACCCGGACCCAGCGCCGGTCTCCATGGACGAAGCCTACGAGTTCCACGGCCTCGTGCCGCGGGAGCTTCGGGTCGGCGACAGGATAGCCGGCACCAACCAGCACGGAATGATCGTGGTCATGGAGGTCACGGAGGAGTCGACCATGGGGGTCGACGTCACGGTGTACGACGTCGTGCGCGTCCAGAGCACCTTCGAGCACGATGGAGGAAACGGCAGCGGGAGCTCGGACGCCTGGGTGGTCTCTTCGGGCAACCTCACCGGACTGCCCCTGAAGACCGAGGACGTCAGGAGCTGGACCAACGATCTCAAGACCGAATCCACCACGAGCGAGATGACCGTGACCGGGGTCCGGGAGGGCTGAGCCCGCTCTGGGGGCCGGACATTGAGCGGGCTTCCCGAGCTCCTGAGGCGTCTGTTCCGCTACTACGGCTTCGAGGGCGGGCCCGCCGCCGAGGGCTCGCCCCTGCTCCTGCGCAAGGGCGGCCTCCAGGTGGAGCTCATCCCGGTGGAGGGCGCGACCGAGCTGGACGAATCCGGCCTGGCCGGCCTTCTCGCAAGGGGCTCCCGGGCCGACCGCCGCATCGTGGCCTCCCTGGGCCGTTTCTCGGCCGGCGCCCGAGAGCTCGCCGAGAGGCGCAAGGTCCAGCTCTGGGACCGGAGCCGCCTCGAGGAGGAGGCCGGCCGCATGCTCCTTGCGGAGGTGGACACGCGGGAGGCCCCGGACGCCGACGAGAGCCTGCTCGAGCCGTTCCTCTCCGGGAAGACGCTGGGCGAGGGCGCCCCGGAAACGGAGGCATCCGGCGCGGCCGCCGCCAAGGGCGGCTCCGAAACCGGGGATGCGGTCTGCGAGGCCCTCCCCGGGCTCGAGCTCTTCGACGGAGAGGCGGCGGTCCCTCCCGCCGTCACGCAGGAGAGGGCGCGCGAGCTCGCCGCCGAGAGGCTGGAGGGCGCCTTCCGGTTCGACCTGCGCACGGTGCCCCACTACTGCTTCGCCTTTGTTTGCCGGGTGGACACGCGCCACGGCCGCTCCGAAACGAAAAGGGGCCTCCTCCTCGTGAACGGCCTGAGCGGCGCAGTCTCCGCCTGGGAGCCCGCCGCGCTGGTCCGTCCCGACGGCGCAGCCGTCCGGGTGGAGCCGGCGCTCGACAGGGCCCAGGCCGAGGAAAGGGCCGGCGCGTGGGTCGTCTCGGCGAACACCCGGGTCGTCCACCGGAGGCACGACCGCGGCGGCGTCACGGTCTACGAGAAGACGACGCTGAGGCCGTCCCCCGGCGCCCTGAGGCTCGGATATCGCGGGCTCATCTTCCTGCCCGTCTGGGGCATAGAGGGAGGCAACGGGGCCGTGGTGCTCGACGCCCTGGAAGGGGGCATAGTGAAAGAGGAACTCTTCGCCCCGGTCGCCCGCTCCGGCGCGGATGGCGCTGCGGAGACGCCCGGCCGCTCCGAGTGACAGCCGCTCCACGGAAATGCATGCCTCGCCGTGTTACTGAACGGCGACACTTTTCAAAGATTGAGAAGCAATATTTATAAGCCATGAATAGGATATGGCCCTCGATAGTTATGCCTGAAGAAGAAGAGGCCTTTGAATGCCCCCAGTGCGGGGCCAGCGTGGGCGTCGATGACACCAAATGCCCCGAGTGCGGGGTCGAGTTCGAGACCGAGGAGGAGGCCGCGCCCCGCGAGCCGTCCGCCCGCGTAAAAGCGCCGTCCCCCCCGGCGGCCAAGGAGGAAGCCGAGGAGGAGGAAGAAGAGGAAGACGAGGAGGAGGCGGAGGACGAGGAGGAAGGCGAGGAGGAGGAAGAGGAGGAAGACGAGGAGGAGGCGGAGGACGAGGAAGAAGGCGAGGAGGAGGCGGAGGACGAGGAGGAAGGCGAGGAGGAGGCGGAGGACGAGGGAGAAGGCGAGGAGGAGGCGGAGGACGAGGAAGAAGGCGAGGAGGAGGAGGAACCGGAGCCCCCGGAGCTGCCGGAGGCGCAGAAAGCCGGCCTCAACATCGGCGGCGTTGTCATAGCGATCCTGGGTGTGCTGGGCCTCGTCGGTGCCGTCCTGCTGGACCCGATTCTCAATATAATGGACGACAAGCACCCGGCCGACATCGTGATCGGCCCCACCCAGATGATGATCCTGGTCGTGGCCCTCATCGTCCTGGCCCTGGGCGTCGTGGTGGCCTTCGTCTGGCGCAAGAAGCCCGCCTCGGCCGGACAGGCGGCACCCGCTCCCCTCGCAGGCGAACCCCGGGCTCCGGCCATGGATGCCGGACCCGAGGAGGGCGAGGAAGAGGAGGGGGAAGAGGGCGAGGAAGCGGCTGAGGAGGAAGAAGGGGACGAGGAGGAGGAGCAGGAAAAGAAGGTTGCCGCTCCAGCCAGGCCCCCCGAGCCGCCCGCCCCGGCCGAGAAGGAGGAGGCGGAAGAGGCCGGAGAGGAGGCCGGGGAGGAAAAGGAGAAGGAAGAGGAGGAGGAGGACGACGAGGAGGCAGCGGAAGAGGAGGCCGGGCAAAAGGGGGGCGAGGCCGTCGAGTACGAGTGCCCCGCCTGCGGCGCCGCGGTCGGAGAGACGGACACCAAGTGCAAGAACTGCGGGGCGGAGTTCGAGTAGGGGAAAATTAGGGCGCAAGGCGCAAGGCGCAAGGCGCAAGGCTTAGGGCGCAAGGGTTGAGGCACAAGGGGCAAGGAGGAGATTGCACTTCATCGTTCCTCCATGCCGTGTCTTGTCCCGCACCCCATTTCCATTGTCCCTTGACTCATCGGCCCTGGCGCATTCATCCCTTGTGCCTTGCGCCTTGCGCCTTCGTCCCTTGCGCCCTGCGCCTTGCGCCTTCTTCTTTTCATTCCAGCGGCTCGGCGTCGATGCCCAGCCGGGAGCGGATCTCGGCCGCCAGGGCCTCGCAGGAGCCGTGGACTGTGTAGACCTTCCGGGGCGAGCAGCGCTCCACGAAATCCATTATCCGGTTGAAGTCGCAGTGGTTGCTGAACGGGAACTGGACGTCAATGTCGTGGGAGTTGCCGTAGTTCATGAACGCCGTCCAGCCCGAAACGAACGCCGCTGCCGCGCCCTTTCTCCGGTACCGGCCGATGTGCTCGGGGACCGGGTGCTTGAGCTCCCTGCGCGAGGTCACGAGCACGTGGGGGGAACCTAGGAGGACATCCCCGGCCCGCGAGAGGGGCGTGCAGTCCTGCGTCACGCCGTGCCTGCGGTACACGTCGCAGATCGCCCCTATCCTGTCCGGGACCACCACGGGCGCCCGTATGCTGTTGGCCAGCGCGACGAGGTCCTGGGCCTTGCCGAACTCGTAGCTGCCCAGTATGACGGAGCCCTCCTCGAGCCCCGATTCCATCCAGGAGAGAAGGTCGGACACCACGCCCTCCTGGTCCGGGAGCACGAATCGCGGCGAGCCGTAGGTGGCCTCTATCACCAGGGTGTCGCACTTGCGGGGCGCGGCGGCGCCGCAGGTGATGCCGGTGAAGGTGTTGAAATCGCCGGTATACAAGGTGTCGTCGGCCTTGACCATCGCCGAGCCCAGGACGTGGCCCGCCTCGCTGAGTTCCACCTCGAAGCCACCAACCGCGCTCCTGCCGTCGAGGGGCACGACCCGGGCCGGGAAGTCCTCCCGGCCGGAGCGGGCCACCATTATGTCCCGCGTCTGGGGCGTCATGACGGCCCCCTCGACCATGTGGTCCAGGTGGGCGTGGGTGACGATCGCCTGGGGCCGGCGGCGCTTGGGGTCGAGGTAGAGCCTCTCCGGGCCCTTCTCGAGGCAGACCGCCCCGTCCCAGAGGACCTTCATCGGTCCCTCCTCGTGAAGGTGTACCTGGTCGGTTCCTTGCGCTTGACCGTGGTCCTGAAGGGGCAGGCGGGGCACCGGAACCCAAGCGTCACGGTGCCGCCGAAGACGGTCTCGTTCCGGGTCGGGCGGAGCGGGCTTCCGCACACGGGGCACTTGAAGCGGGCGGTCCTCTTGTCCGTGTCCCTCCACTGTATTTCCACGTGGGCGAGCCCGGTGGTTATCGCGAGCCGCCTTATCCTCTCGGGGCTGGCCGTGAGACCCGGGTCGGTCCTCTTGAGCTCCTTTAGGACCTTCTCCCGGAGCTCCCGCTGGGAGCAAATGGTCTTCCGGCTGCCCAGGGCGCGCCTCAAGGCCTCTACCAGCGTCTCCTCGTCGGCGAGCTTCCAGCCCATCACGCGGGATATCGGGATGCAACTATAAAAAATGGGGGAAGGGGAGCAGGGAGCGGGAGGCAAGGGCAGCGGGCAGTATTGGGCGAAGGGGTCCGTTCAATAACCGCTGCCTGCTGCCCGCTGCCCGCTCCCCGGTGCAACAAAGCATTAAAAATATATACGCTCGTGCGTTTCCCAGCGGCGAGGTGGGAAATTGGTGGAAACGGTCGTGGTGGCGAAGGTGACCGTCGATGTCCAGGCCGTCAAGATGGACGCGGACACGAGCGAGCCCATCCTCAAGGGCGTCCCGTTGAAGGTGAGCGACTTCGACAAGAACGCGATGGAGGAGGCCCTGAGGACAAAGGCCAAGCTCGGGGGCAAGGTACGGGTCGTGACAGCCGGTCCGCCCGAGGCCAGGGACAAGCTGCGCGAGCTCATCGCCATGGGCGCCGAGGAGGCCTATCTCGTAACGGACGCCCGGTTCTCCGAGCTCGACTATGCCGCCGTCGGCAAGCTGCTGGCGGCCGCCATAAGGAAGCTGGGCAAGATCGACCTCGTCTTGGCGGGCGAGGCCTCCATCGACCAGTACTCCGGCCAGATGGGCCCGCGCCTGGCCGGTGCCCTGGGCGTTCCGAGCGTCTCGTACGTCCGAAAGCTCACGCCCGACAAGGAAGGGCTGGTGGCCGAGCGCGAGATGGGGGACCTCGTCGAGGAGTACCGTTTGCCCTATCCCGCCCTGGTCACGCTCACAAAGGAGATCAACGAGCCGCGCCTTCCGAACATGATGCAGATCATCGGCGCCTCCAAGAAGCCGATAACCGAGTGGCGGGCCGATACCCTGGGGGTCGCCCCCGCCGAGCTTGAGCCCGCGGTCCGGCTCGCCGGGCTGCGGGGCATCGTGATGAAGCGTCGCAACGTGCTCTTCGCCGACGAGCCGCCCGAGGCGGCCCGGAAGCTGGTCGAGGCCCTTAGAGGCGAGGGCGTGCTGGGGGGCGGGCAGAAATGACCGTGCTCGTCTTCTCCGAGCAGGTCCCGACCGGAAACGAGCTCCTGGCGAAGGCGCGGGAGATGGCGCCCGTTCTCGGTGGCCAGGTCATCGCGCTCGCCTACCCGGGGAGCCCCGGTCCGGAGGGCTTCTACAAGCGCGGCGCGGACCGGGTCATCGTCCCGGAGAGCCCCCATCTCGCCGGCGATGTCCCGCTCGCCGAGAACTACTCCGCGATCCTCCACCAGCTATGCGAGGAGCACAAGCCGTCGGTCGTACTGGTGGGCTCCACCCGGTGGGGAAAGGAGGTGGCGGCCCGCCTGGCCGGCCTGCTCGGGTGCGGCTGCGCCCTGGACTGCACCTCCGTGAGCCTGGACGCCGGAAAGACGCTCACGGTCGAGAGGCTGGTCCTGGGCGGCAACGCCATGTCCTCCGAGCAGATGGCCAAGCTCCCGGCGGTGCTCACGGTCCCGGCCAAGGTGATACCCTGCCTCCCGGAAGCGGCCTCCCCGGGCGGGCAGGTGGAGCGCAAGAGTTTCGAACTGGCCCCGCCCAGGGCGGCCTCCCTCAAGGTAACGCCCCGGGAGGTCTCCGGGGTCAAGCTGGACACCGCCCAGGTGGTGGTCTCGATGGGCCGGGGCGTCAAGGCCAAGGAGGACATCCGAATCATCTCGGAGCTGGCGAGGGCGCTCAACGGCGAGCTGGGCTGCACCCGGCCCATCGCCGCCGACCTCAAGTGGCTTCCAAAGGAGCACTGGGTGGGCCTCTCCGGGACCAAGGTCAAGCCCCGGGTCTACGTCGCGGTCGGCATATCCGGCCAGATACAGCACATCGCCGGCATGAGGGACTCGGCGCTCATCGTGGCCATCAACAAGGACAAGGACGCCCCGATCTTCAAGGCCGCCGACTTCGGGATAATCGGGGACCTCTACAAGGTCGTGCCCGAGATCATGAACCAGCTGAAGACCTGCAAGTGAGGGAAAGGCAGGAAGGGAGGGATAGGCAGCGGGCAGCAGTGGGGTAGAAAGGGAGCAGGCAGCAGGGCAGCAAGGCAGCAGGGCAGCAAGGGAGGGGGGAAGGCAGCAAGGCAGCAGGGCAGCAAGGGAGGGGGGAAGGCAGCAAGGCAGCAAGGCAGCAGGGCAGCAAGGGAGCAAGGGGACGACCGGTCGTTCCTTTTCCCCTGCTGCCTTGCTCCCTTGCTGCCCTGCTGCCTTGCTGCCCTGCTCCCTTCCCTTGCTGCCTTGCTCCCTTGCTGCCTTCCCTTGTTCCCTTCCTGCCTTGCTGCCTTGCCGCCCCCTTTGAATCAGGCGCGGTCCCCGGCGCGCCTGCG
>VGTL01000019.1 GCA_016874675.1 Methanobacteriota archaeon
AGTCGACGCCCTACTGGGTGAAGAAGTCGCTCCAGTGGAACTTCCTGATGATAATGCACGAGCACCTGTTCGTGTTCCGAAAGCCGGGAAAGGACGAAAAAACGAGGGATTTTAAGGACAGCATGGCATTCTAGCCGGAGGGGGCACGGCGGGTCTCATTCGACCTTTGCGATGATGGGAGACTATTTTTCGACCCCTTCCAGGACCCTCGCCCCGTGCGTCAAGGCAACCACCTCGATTGTCGAGTTCTTCAAGCGGTACACTATCCGGTAATTCTGAAATATCTTCTCCCGAAGGGATTCTTTTTGATATTCCGGCACCATCCTGCCCGATTTGGGGAATGCGGGCAGGCTTTCGACAATCTCCACCACCCTCAGGGCAAACTGCCTTGCGTAGTGGTCGGAATCCCGGGCGATGAAATTGCAGATCTCTTCCAGGTCTCCGGCCGCCCGCGGGGACCAGATTATTTTAGCCATTTCTTCATTCGCTCCCGGACGGCCTTGTGCGGAACTCCCTTGCCCTCGTCCAGCTCCTTCAGGCCGCGGTCGACCTTCTGCCGGAAATAGAGCTCCGCCATGATGTCGGTGAGGCTGCTGTCGTCCGGCATCTCCTTTATCATCTCGATGACCGCATCCTTGACCTGGGACATTCTCGCTCCTCCGCCCGGGACGGTTCTGCAAGGGAATCGATGGGCTGGCCGCCTATATAACACTTTCTTCAGCTCATCCCGAATAGCCGTCGGGCGAGACTTCCCACCGGATTCTGCCCGTTCAACCCACCAGGGCAATTATCGTGGAAATTGGGCCCCCCAGATCGCCAGAAACCTCATCGTCCGCTACTCGAAGCCCTCCGAGACGGTCCTTGACCAGATGTGCGGCTCGGGGACGACCCTTGTGGAGGCCCGCCTGACGGGCCGGAACGCCATCGGGGTCGACATCCGCGAGGAGGCGGTGATGCTCACCCGCGACCGCCTGAATTTCACATTGCCCCGGACGCTTGATGATTCGCTTCCTTCTACCAAGCAGAGGACATATATCGGCGATGCGCGGAACCAAGACAGGATACCGGACGGGTCCATCGACCTTGTCGCCCCCCATCCGCCGTATGCGAAAACAATTCCGTACTCCAAGGACGTGCCCGGGGACCTCTCGAGGGTCCACTCCATCGAGGAGTTCGTCGGGCACATGGGGGCCGTGGCCGCCGGGTCCTTCCGGGCGCTCGGGGCGTTCCTTTCGGCCGGGTTCGTGCTGCGCGAGGACATCATCAAGCACCGGTGGCAGTGCAAGTCGACGCCCTACTGGGTGAAGAAGTCGCTCCAGTGGACCTTCCTGATGATAATGCACGAGCACCTTTTCGTCTCCAGGAAGCCCGGGAAGGACGAAAAAACGAGGGATTTCAGGGATAGCATGGCGTGGTGAAAGGCCCCCCGGGTTTTCAGAAGCCATCCGATTCCTCGTCCTCGAGGATATCGTAAAGGCTTCCTGTCTCGATGGCCTTCTTGAAATCGTATGGCGGGATCGCGCGCGTTCCAAGGAGAGGGGCGAAATCTCGGACGTTGTTGGTCAGCAGGATGAACGGGGGAGTGGCCGCATATGCGGCGATCATCGGGTCCTTCCACCTGTCCTTTGAGATCCGGTGATCCTTCACGAACAGGGCACAATATTGGGCATGTTGCAGATTGAAATCTCTTATCTCGATATCGGCCGAACGGAGCATGGCATCGAGCTTGCCTAGGTTTCCCTCCCTCGCAAGGTAGAGGATGGCGAGCTCCATGTAGACGACGGTCGGAATGATTTTGTCGCCTCTGTATTCACCAAGCCAATGGACCATGTCCTTGAAATCGAATACATTCGTGTCCAGAATCACGGGGGGTTGCGACATGGGACTCACTGTCGCCGTGGCATTCCAGCAACGGTATCGAGCGTGGCCCGGTTCTCTCCGATAACTTCCAATGCTTCATCAATCGTCTTCCTCTCCTCGAGCTGCTCCCGCCGGCGCTTTTCCTCGATCGGGCCGAGGAAGCGGTTGGATGCGACCTCGCCACTGGTTCCTGCGAGCTCCACCACGATGTCCCCGAAGATTCTGTCCCATTTCACAAGCCGGCTTTCGGCGATTTCCTGCCAAGCCTTGAACTGGGCGGAAGGGATCAGTTCATGTCCGTCACGATCGAGTCTGAGATGGCAGCAGAACAGCTTCCAGAACGCCTCCACGAGTTCCATGGTCCTGTTCCGGTCCGGTGGCGAGGTGTTCCAGGCAACGTTCACTGCTTCTTTGAAGGCCGGTATCAATCTTGTCAACCGATGGAAATGGTCGGCGGGGAAGGTGTCCAGAGCGCCCAGGAGAAGGGCCCAGGGATTGACGCTCTCGCATTCCCGCTGGAACCTTGAGCCTCGGCCCGTGGTACCAATGCATATCCTTAGAAAACGGTATTTCCTCTGGAATTCGAACGGCGCCCTTTCATATACCTCATCAACCAGTGTTTCGGCCTTCGGGCGTTCGCTCAGTATTCCATAGATTTCAGAACGTATCGCATCTGCCTCGGAGTCGCCTGGCAGGAGCTCCGGGATATCATCAATCCATTCAACCACTGTTTTCCGGCCGGTCACATCCGGTCTGAAGAGGATACTCTTCCGCGTTCCTTCGGCCTCGGTACCATAAAGATACCACGAGTGGGGGAAGGGAAACTTGATTCCCTTGTCACGTAGCCGGAATACCGCAAGAGTTGTAACCTTGTGGAATAACAAAGATGTAGGAAGACTTCCGCCTGTGGTGCCCTTGTGCCTATTCACCGCCTCGTACCATACTATCCTGGCCCGGTCGAGGCGTGCGACTTCTTCGTCAGCGGCATTTTTCCAGGACAATTCTCATCCCCCCTTGTCGCCGTGCAGCGATGGAACGGGGCGCCACATTAAAATATCGGTGGCGAGGTCTCTGTCCTTCCATCAATCCATTCCGGGACTTGTCGAGGAAGGACCCCTCTTCGCCCCGTTCCACGGCTGCGGTTTCTTTCTAATCCTCCGGTTTGGCTTGCGCCTTTCAAGAAAACGCAGTACGGATATTAATGCCTTTTCCAGGTTTGTTTATAAAGGCCCGTGGTTTGGGCCTATGATCTATGATTTGTGCCGATGGCACTTTGTCGGACAATGTAACTGGCTCTCGCCGAGATGCACGATCTTGAACCCGTCCCTCTCCAGCCTCTCCTCGATGACCTGCCTGTGGCAGTCCCCGTGCTCCCGCTCGTAGCACATGATCGCCGACGGCCTTTCCGATGCGAGCGACCTCAAATGCCCGAACTGCCCCATCAGGGGGCGAACAGCCCACGACGACGGTACGGCCGGCCTGCGGCCGGAATAGATTGACTGCGAACGGAATTGGATGGGGCTCGGCATGGATTCTCCGTATCCGTCCTCCGATGCGGTTTCGCTGCAATGATGCCAGGTTGATCGGCCCTAGTCGTAGGCATTCTTCCGGTGGCGGACATGGCCTACGTCCACTGCCTTTCGCTCATCGTCGATTGCATATATTATCCGGTAATCGCCAACACGTAACCTCCAAAGTCCCTCGTCGCCCCTCAACCTGATGCATCCCCTTGGGCGTGGATCTTTCTTCAGCTGGTTGATTTTCAAAAGGATTCTGCCCTCCAGTTCATATGACAGCTTTCCAAGCTCCTTTTGAGCGGAACGGGTGAACGTGATAGTGTATTCTCCCATCGGCCGGCCTCCTTGGACCTGTCGAGGGTCTATTTCCGGACCTTCCGGGTTCTCCTTGCCCGGCCGGCCCCGGCCCGCTTCCGATGGCGTTCCATGACGGTTTCCAATGACACGCGTGGCTCGTTTTTTCGGGAATGGACCACCATGGCGTCATGGAAGTCCTCCCAGAGGTCGCCATGTTTCCTCAGGTCGATCTGCACAGCCTTCTTCCGGCCCCGTGCATCCGTGACGTAATCGATCCCGTCCATCTGCGACCCGTCCGGATGCTTGGGCGTATGAGCTGATAAAGGTTTCGCCGATACCGCTTCGGTCAATGTACCGCCTCCATTGGAATCTGGCCGGGAGTGGTATATAAACCATAGGAGGTCATGACCACTTTTTCGTGTTGTCGGGATGGTTTGCCGACGGGGGTCATATCTATTGGCTCGACACTCAGGCCCCATCAGGCAGATCCGTTACTACGCCGACTGGACTGCCCGCCTTCGGCCTCGAATAATACCAGTCCGCCTTCTTTCCCGCCGCGGCGAGCCGCGCGACCTTCGCGATTCTCTTCTCACGCGTCTCCGGCCTCTTCGCCGACGCTATCCAGTAAAGCGCCTGCTTCCTGTACGTCATGCCCGACCCGTCGAAGAACTGGCTCGCCCTCTTGGACGCGGCCAGCGCCCTTTTGAGGTCCTCCGGGTACCGGAGCCTCTCGATGTCGTCGTAGAACGACCACGAGCCGTCGCGCTTGGCCCTGGCCACCGCCGCCAGCCCCGCCGGCGCCATCAGACCGGCCTTCGCAAGGCGCGCCACCCGCGCCTTGTTCGAGGGGGCCCAAACGCCCCCCGGCTTGCGGGGAGTGAATATCAGCTTGAACCGGTCGCGGTCCAGCCGGTTGCCCCGGCTGTCGATCCATCCGAAGGCAATGGCCTCCTCCATGGCCTCGCCGTATGTGACGGTCGGCCTTGCGGCCCCCTTCTTGGAAAGGATGAGGCACACGGCCTTCCTGGTCCGGTGGTTCCTCTCCAGCCAGGCGCGCCAGGAGCGGCGGTCTGGGGGCTCGATGAGCTCGATCGGGTCGGGTTCTCCGTTCATCCGGATCGCGTCCTCCGAGGGTTTGTGTCCACTAGCCCGTTTTGAGCAGGTCCCGCACGTCCATGAGCTCCAGCCCCTCGGCCGGAATGCCCCGCTTTTCGGGCACGAACAGTATCTTCCTTTTGGCGCCCGACCTGCCGAGGCTCTCGCGGGCCTTGACGACATCGTTCCGTTCGAGCCGGGACCTCCACTTGACCGCCAGCGCCAATTCGGGCTTCCTGAAGGTGGCGAATATCCCGTCGACCTCGAAATCGGCCGCCTCGTGGAGGTGGACGCGCATCCCGAGGCGGGCGCCCAGGAGCTCTCGCACCGAATCCTCGACGATGCGGGGCATGAGCTCCGCAAGGTACCGTTCCATCTGCGCCGGGGGGATGTCCCTTTCCGCGGCGCCGTACTTCTCGTCAAGGTAGTAGAAGATCCTGGTCAGTGGCGAGACATGCCGGTACACGTGCCGGTTCCTGCCCCAGACCGGGAGCTTGTGGAGTATCCCGAACCGCTGGAGGTTCTCGAGGTACTGCTGGACCAGGCTGGGGTCGTTTCGGTTTATGAGCCCCCTGGAGAAGAGGTGCGAGCTCACTTCCGCCGAGGTGCACCTGCCGGCGGCGACGGCCCGTATCGCGCCCTCGTAGACCGCGGAGATCTTGCGGTCCTCCTCGGCGAAGATCTCGCCCATGAGTGCCGGGACGGTGAGCTTCAGCATCGACGCCGCGGCGACCGGGTCACCCTCCTCGAGAAGGTTGACCGTGACGGGCTCCCGCAGGAATATCGCCCGCTCCAGGAGCTCGCGCGGGCCGCACCTTCGGCCGGCCGCCGCCCGGAGCGCGTCCGCAAGGTCGATTATCGGGATGCGGACCTCCCCGAACTTGCCCAGGAGCGGCGACCGTCTCTCGAGGAGCAGCCGCGCGGTGTGCAGCGTTGAGGAGACGAGCGTGAGGCGGCCGGATTGGGGCAGCGCGTGGAGGTAGTCGAGGAAGCCCTCCCCCAGGCGGTGGAACTCGTCGACCACCACCCCCTTTCCGGACCCGAGGTCCCTTCTGAGTATCTCCTTGAAGGAGTCGTAGGAGTATTCCTGCCAGCGCTTCTTCTCCAGTATCGTCCTGTCCGAGGTGACGAAGAAATAGTCCTCGAAGGGCAGCGTTCGCTCCACGAGGAAGCTCTTGCCGGTCTTCCTCCGGCCGTAGACGAGCAGCCATCTGCCCGCTCCCAGCGCCCTGGCCTGGCTTGGCCTTTCAATAATCATGGTTAGTATAATGGCCATTATTGTAATTAAAACTTCCCGGTTACCCTTATAATAGGGTTGCAATAATGGGCATTATTGCAATGGGTCCTGGACCCCTTTTGAGGTCGCCCGGGCACCGGAGCCTGTCGATGTCGTCGTGGAACGACCACGAGCCGTCGCGCCTGGCCCTGGCCACCGCCGCCAGCCCCGCCGGCGCCATCAGACCGGCCTTCGAAAGGCGCGCCACCCGCCCCTTGTTCGAGGGGGCTCAGACGCCCCCCGGCCTGCGGGGAGTGAATATCAGCTTGAACCGGTCGCGGTCCAGCCGGTTGCCCCGGCTGTCGATCCAGCCGAAGGCAATGGCCTCCTCCATGGCCTCGCCGTATGTGACGGTCGGCCTTGCGGCCCCCTTCTTGGAAAGGATGAGGCACACCGCCTTTTTCGTCCGGTGGTTTTTCTCGAGCCAGGCGCGCCGGGCCTTGCGGTCGGGGGGCTCGAAGAGCTCGAGGGTGTCGGATCTTTCGCCGGACCGCTCCATTCTTACCACCCCTGCACCCTGCACACTGTTTTCAGATATCCGGCACGAGCATCGTCCCGTGCACCGCCCTGTTGTATATGACATAGAAGACCAGCGGAAGGAGCGCGACGAAAAGGGTCAGCCAGATGCCGATGATCGGATAGATGACCGCCGGCACCATGAGCCACATGAGCGCCTCGTGGTACCCGAAGAACCGGATTGTCCTCGCCCGGTCGAACGACCTGAAGTCGAGGAGCACCTGGATGACCACGAAGGAAAGGGCCGTCAGGATGCAGACGAAGAAGGCGACCGGATGGAGCGGGCCCACCGTCCGGTACACGATGTATACGACCAGGGCCGACATGACGACCTTGTAGCCGTGGGTGACGGCCATGAAGGTCCTGGAGACGCGGAGGGCCTTGCCGTCCGACCTGACGCCGAAGAAGGCGGCCATGTTCGACACATCCGTCGCCACGTCCTTGAGCCCGCCCTCGAGGTTCTGCATGAAGCCCGACTGGAGGGCCAGATAGACGATGATGAATATGGCCACGTCCGACATCGAGCCCGAAAGGATGGCCCCGTACCACACCAGCGAGGCTATCCCCAGCGAGATGCACACGCCCCAGGAGAAGTGGGTCTTGCCGAACAGGTTGTAGGCCGAGACGATGCCCGCCGTGAAGAACAGGGCGAACAGCGCCCACCAGTTGGGCCTGGGGTCCATCGGGTTGACGCCGGCCAGGAAGGCGCCCAGCGAGAGGGAGATGGCGAGAAGGGTGGCGTACACGGCCTTCGCGTTGCGCATCGGAATTCGCTTGCCGACCACGCGGTCGGAGGTGTAGCTCACCTTCATGTCGTAGGCGAGGTCCGTTATGTTGTTGTGGATGGAGGCGGTGCAGTTGAGCAGGAAGCCGAGTACGAGCAGCAGGAGGACCCTCGGCGTGAACGCCCGGTCGACCAGGAGGACCGGCAGGGCCGTCGCCAGCGCGGTGAGCATGGAGTTTTGGGGCCGGAGGGCCTGGATGTAGTCCTTGAGGGCGGCGCTTGCCGGTGCCATTGCGCTCCGTAGAAGGGCGAGGGGCGTTATTTAAATGGCGGTGGGGAGCGCCCGGGCGCCGGCGCCCCGCGGCCGGGAGCGCCCCGAAGCGGTCGACGGCCGGGACCCCGCGCCCGGTCCCGGCGCAGTCGATTATTCATATGTTGGCGTACTCTTCTTGGCGCGTGGAGCAGTCCACCTTCGACGGACGGGCCGATGCGGTCCGCCATTTCAACCGCTTCTACACCGTCCTGCTGAACATGCTCGGAGACAAGTACCTCCGGAGCCTTTTCTCCGTCACGGAGGCCCGGGTCATCTACGAGCTCGCCCGGCACGGGCCCCTGACGGCGCCCGGGCTGCGCGCGCTCCTCGGCATCGAGCCGGCCTTCGCAAGCCGCATTCTGCGCCGGCTGGCGAGGCTCGGCCTGGCGGAGCGCCTGCCGCCCGGGGGAGAACGGGAGGTGGTACGCCTGACGCAGGAGGGCCTCGAGGTCTTCAAGCGACTGGACCAGCGCTCGACCGAGAGCGTCGCCTCGCTCCTGGTCCGCCTCACGAAGGAGGAGCAGGAGACGCTGCTTTTGTGCATGAGGGACATCGAGTCGCTCCCGGGCTCCCCCGAGACCGGCAAGCGGAGGATCGCGGTCCGGACCCACGGGCCGGGCGACCCGGGCTGGGCGGCGGGCCGGCACGGCCGGCTCTTCTTTCGGGAGCTCGGCTGGGACGAAGGCCACGAGGCGGCCGTGGCGGCCCGGATGGCCGGGTTCCTCCGGCGGAGAGACCCCGCCCGCGAGCGCTTCCTCGTGGCCGAGCTGGAGGGCCGGCCCGCGGGCTGCGCGATGCTGTCGAAGAGGTCGGGGAGCGAGGCGGTCCTCGAGCTCCTGCCCGTGGAGCCGGGGGCGCGCCGCCTGGGCATCGGCCGCCGGCTCGTGGACGAGGCGGTGGCCTTCGCCCGGCCGGCCGGCTACCGGAGGGTCTCGCTCTCGGTGAGCCACCAGCTGGCGGCGGCCCGGCAGCTTTTCGGGAAGGCCGGGTTCAAAAAGACCCGCCGGGAGCACGTGCGGGACCTCGGCCGGTACCTGGCCATGGAGCGCTGGGAGCTCGGCCTCTGAGACCGCTTCCCTCCCTGCACCCCGCGCGCTCACGCCTTTCCGCAGGGCTGCCGTATGATGGTCTTGAGCTTCTCCGGCTTCACGCGCCAAAAATCGCTCAGGTAGATCTCGTGGTGCTTGCCCCGCTTGAACATGAATTTGAGGGTGTACGAGACCGAGAAAAGGGCGTCGAACGCCAGCTGCATCCTGGGATTGTTGTTCGGGTCGCCCGTCCCGTCCATCATGAGGAAGTTGAACGCCGGGACCTCCACTATCGACACTTCCTTCTTCGATGGGTTGTACAGTTCCTTGTGCTTCGTCCTGAAGTCGAGCTTTTCCACCGGACCACCCGGGCGGGGCAGGGATTTCGCAATTCATAAGGCTTGTCGGGGGAGCGGTGCTGGTGCTGGTGCCTGATATATAATTGATTAGCATTTGTACCAGAAACTAATTATCCCAATAACTGTTCCCTAGTACAATGCAGAAGGGAACAGAAATGTCGACTCCCGCTATCAGGAGGGCCTCCGCCCTGGCGGTCGCCCTGGCGTTCTTCGGTATCGGCCTGCTCCCGGCGGGCTCCGGCCTCGATTCCTGGGTCAAGACCGACATGGGCACCCCGTTCGACCGGGGCGAGCTCGTCGGCGTGGCCGTCGGCGACGGCGACCGCGACGGCTCGCCCGAGGTCTACTTCACCGGCGGGCAGAACGGCGGCATATTCCAGTTCACCTGGAACGCCGACAAGGGCGCCTG
The DNA here is from genome assembly GCA_016874675.1 of Methanobacteriota archaeon. Lineage (GTDB taxonomy): Archaea > Thermoplasmatota > DTKX01 > VGTL01 > VGTL01 > VGTL01. The sequence continues at coordinate 9,395 of VGTL01000019.1, forward strand.
GGCCATCGAGAACATGGCCAACCCGGGCTTCGTGGCCGGCGCCATCGTGGTGGGCGACGGCGACGACTCCGGCGACCGGGAGGTCTACGTGATGGGCATGAACCGGGAGCCCCCGCGCATGCGCGCCGCGATGTACCAGTTCTACAACACCGGCAAGGGCTGGGAGCGCAACCTCGTCGGGACCTCCGGCTCAAGCAGCAACCACATCGCCATAGGCGACGGCAACAACGACAGCCGCACGGAGCTCTTCTCGGCCGACTCCGACGGCCACATCTACATGTACTCGAGCAGCGGGAACAGCTGGAACGTCCTGGACGTGGGCAACTCCACCACGTCCCCCAACATGCCCCAAAACCCGATGGAATCGGTGGCGGTCGGGGACGGCGACAACGACGGCTGGCCGGAGGTGTACGGCTCCTCCGGCGACGGCTCGGTGTACCGGTTCGCCGCCACCGGCTTCGGCTGGTCCATGAGCCTGGTCCGCCAGGGGGAGGGAGCGGGGACGCCCGGCCCGCGACCCGGCCCCGTGGAGCCCGCCGACATGTCCGCCATCGTGGTCGGCGATGCCGACGGCGACGGCAAAAACGAGCTCTACGGCGCCTCCTTCGCGAACGCCACGATATACAGGTTCAGGTTCGACGCGGCCGCGGGCGGGTGGGAGACCTCCCTGCTGGGCTCGCTGGGGAGCGGGGTGCGCGCCCTCTCGCTCGCGCTGGGCGACGGGAACTCAGACGGCGCCCCGGAGCTTTACGCCGGGACCTCCAACAACCAGGTCTACAAGGTCCACTACGATAAGGCCGGCGGCCTCTGGCACTCCGTGGCGGTGGGCTCGGGCAACGGACCGATGAGCGATGTTGTGGTCGGGAGCGCCACGGGCGACCCCTCCCAGAAGGAGGTCTACGCCGCCTGCCAGGACGGCCACGCCTACCAGTTCGTGGTGGACCGCACCCCGCCTGCCAACCCGGTAGTGGTGAGCGACACGCACCCGGAGCCCGGTACCTGGTACTCCGCCAGCATCGTGCACGTGCTCTGGAAGGACGTCGGCAAGGACGTTTCGGGCATCGACGGCTACTCCTACTCCTGGGACCGGTCGCCCGGCACCGTCCCGGACGACGTCAAGGAGGTCGAGGAGTCCGTCCACGACGCCACCTCCCCGGCGCTGAGCCCCGGCAAGTGGTACTTCCACATCCGGGCCCGGGACAAGGCCCTGAACTGGAACGCCAGCGCCACCACCTTCGGGCCCATCTGCATCGGCACGGCGCCCGACACCACGCCCCCCCAGCTTTCGAACGTCCAGGTCTCGGGGATAACCGACAGGCTGGCGGTGGTGAGCTGGAGCACCAACGAGCCGGCCGACGGCGTCGTCGAGTACGGCACGGGCGCCGCCTACGACCGGAAGGCGGCCGACCCGCTCTTCGTGCTGGAGCGCTCCATAGCCCTTTCGGGCCTCCAGCCCTCGACCACCTACCATTTCCGCGTCTCCTCGAGGGACGCCAGCGGCAACGGGCCGGCGCAGAGCGAGGACCTGACTTTCACCACCCTCGCGGCGCCCGACGTCGACCCGCCGGTGATATCGAACGTCAAGGTGAGCGGCGTCACCGACCGCGTGGCGGTGGTGAGCTGGGAGACGGACGAGCCGGCCGACAGCGCCGTCGAGTACGGCCTCTCGGCCGGCTACGGCCAGCGGGCCGCGGACGGTAGCTTCGTCCGGCTGCACGAGATGACGCTCTCGGGGCTCAACGCCTCCACCGTGTACCACCTCCGGGCGCTGTCTTCGGACGCCACCGGCAACGGCCCGGCCTCCAGCGGGGACCTCGTCTTCACCACCCTCTCGGCGCCCGACAAGAGGCCCCCGGCCATCTCGAACGTCAGGGTGGAGCAGGTCACGCAGGATTCGGCCATCGTGCTCTGGGAGACCGACGAGGTCTCCGACAGCTTCGTGGAGTACGGCCAGACCTCCTCCTTTGGCCAGAGCTCCGCCGACCGGACCTTCCTGCTCTCCCACAGCGTGCTCCTGCAGGGCCTGTCGCCCGACACGCTCTACCACTTCCGGGCGCTCTCGGCCGATTCCTCGGGGAACACGGGCATCGGCACCGACCAGACGTTCAAGACGGCCGGCGGGGGCGGGACGCCCGACAGGACGCCGCCCGTGATATCCGGGGTGCTGGTGTCCGGGATCTCCGACACGCGGGCGGTGGTCCTCTGGAGCACGAACGAGCTCGCCGACAGCGAGGTCGAGTATGGCACCAGCGTGAAGTACGGCCAGAGGGCGACGGACCCGGCCGACACCGAGGTCCACAGCGTGGTGCTCGAGGGGCTCAAGCCCAACACGGTCTACCACTTCAGGGTGAGCTCGACCGACGTTTTCGGCAACGGCCCGTCGGAGAGCCCGGATTCGACCTTCACGACCGCCGGGAGCCCGGATACCATCGGGCCGGTGATATCGGACGTGAGGGTCACGAACCTCACCCGCACGGGCGCCACCATCACCTGGACCACCGACGAGCCCTCCGACAGCGTGGTGGATTTTGGCAACTCCTCCTCGTACGGCCAGAGGCTTTCGTCCAAGCAGAACGTCCTTGCGCACAGCATCACGATAACCGGCCTGGAGCCCGGAAAGACCTACCACTTCCGGGTGGCTTCAACGGATCCGGCGGGCAACCCCGCCGCCAACGGCACGGACAGGACATTCACGACACTCCGGACCGGAGGGTCGACCACCGAGACCCCGGTGTCGTGGCTCCTGATGGCGGTAGGCATATTCCTCGTGGTGGTGATGGTCGCCGGCGTGACGTACTATGTCTATTCGGTCCGGAAGACGCCGCCCGCGCCCGGGGCCCCCCGGGACGGGATATCGCCGCTCCCGCAGGCCGGGGGGGTCGGGGCGGTGACCAATCCCGGGCCGACCTCCGGGGGCGAGGATGCCGAGACGCTCCAGATGGACGGGGAGCCCGCCGGCACGGACGGCGGCTGGGAGGAGGAGGGGGCCGGAACGGAGAGCGCGGCGCCGGTCCCGATAGCCATCGCGGCTGCGCCGCTGGCGACCGAAGGTCGCCAAGGCGCAGGGGACCTGGGCCAATCGCGCCGGTCCCCAGCGCCGGCGGTGGCGGCCGGGCCGCCCAAGCCCGGTCGCGAGCCCGTGCGGCACATCCGCTGCCCGCGCTGCAAGGCCCGGATACCCCTGTACACCGAGGGCCCGACGCGCATCGAGTGCCCCCACTGCGGGACGACGGGCGAGTACAGGCCGAAGGGACAGGGTGCAGGGAGCGGGGGGCAGGGGGCAAGGGACGGGACGACGGGGACGGCGGCCGGAGGGGCCGGAGCTTTGGCCCGGCCCGCCGCGACGCGCCTTGAGACGATTCCCGGGCCGGAGCCGGCATCCCCCTGGAGGAGGCAGGCGCCGGCGCCCGGGCCGGTGGCGGAGCCCGGGCCGGTCGAGGAAGCGCCGGCGGGGGCGCCCGCCCGGATGACGCGCTGCTCGAGCTGCGGCTCGCCGGTACCGATCTACGCCACGAGCTACCCCGTGAAGATAACCTGTCCCGGGTGCGGGAAGGCGGGGATCTATCGCGGGCCGAGGCCGCGCTAGCGCCGCCCTGCCGGAAGGAATCGGGCGTTCTCCGAGAGATACCTGCGAATGAACCAGCGGACGAACACGTCCTCGTCCCGGCGGGTCTGGGAGCGCTCCAGGGCGTTGTAGTACCCCCGGCGCGTCTCGTAGGGGATGTTGAGCATCGGCCAGCCGTTGCGGTGGAGCACGGAGTTCATGATAAGCCGCCCCACGCGGCCGTTGCCGTCGCCGAAAGGGTGGATGGACTCGAACCGCTGGTGGAGGGATGCGGAGATCTCGACCGGATGGAGCCTGGATTTGTTCCGGTTGTACCAGGCCAGCATTTCCGTCATCAGCGGATGGACCTCGACCGGCGACGGGGGTGTATACTTCACGCCGGAGATGTAGACCTGGTAATCGCGCAGCTTGCCCGCAATGTCCGGCTTGGTGTCGCAAAAGAGCCTGTGGTGCCAGTACAGGACGAGCCGGAGCGAGAGGTCCCTTCTGGTCCCCAGCACCTCCCGGAAGACCCGCCAGTGGGATTCCGCCTCCTTCACGTCGGAGATCGCTTTCCTCGCGGGGGTGATGCCAGCCTCCAGTAACTCGGCGGTCTCGCGCAGGCTGAGCGTCGAGCCCTCGATGCGGTTGGTGTCGTAGGTGAACCGGACGGCGAACGCCCTCAGCGACTTCTCGCGCACGGGATCCGGGAGCGAGCGCTCCTCCGAGGCGAAGGCCTTCTTGATCATGTCCAGTCGCGGGTAGAGGAGCTCGGAGCGGACCTCGCGGGAGAACCGGAGCTTGAGCTCCCCGATGTCCGGCGGGAGCTTCTCGCCGACGAACCGCTCGCGCTTTTGGACGGTGCCGTTCAGCCGGAGGCTCTCCTCGAGGTAGTAGTAGCGCCTGCCCGCCACCGTCTTCCTGCCCAGGTAGGCCATGGAATCCTATTATACCTACAAATCTATGAGTATTGTGGAATATGCTTAAATGTAGGTATAATCACCGTCAGGAGCCAATGTGCCCTCATTGACCAGCCGGTCTCCCGGTCAGACCGGGCTGGGAGGAGCCGGTCCCGCGCCCTGCCCGGAGTCCGCTGCTGGCGGCGGGCTCTCCTTCCTCCTCAGCCCCTCCATGACCTCGGGGAACGCCTTCGCGAACCTCCGGGCCATCGCCGACGGCACCGAGAACGAGGCGCGTATGAACCGGCTCCCGAACTGCTTGCTGACGTAGTTGCCCGACCGGATGAACACATCGTGGTCGAAGAGCATCCTCTGCTCCACGAGGTCCGGGTCCACGCCCGTGGCGCCGATGTCGATGCAGAACATGTTCGCCTGGGACGGGAACACCGGCAGGCTCGCCCCCGGGACCTTGCGGACCGCCCGCCTGATGCGCCTCTGGTTGTCGCGGCAGATCTTGAGCGTTTTGGGGAACCACTCCTTCTTCGTCTGCAACGCGGCGAGGGCGCCCCTCTGGGCCACCACGTTGACGCTGAGGTCGTTCGTGTTGTAGGGGATCACCTTGTCCATGAGCTCCTTCGGACCGGCCAGGGCGCCTATGCGCATCCCGGCCATCCCGCAGCTCTTGCTGAACGAGTAGGCGATGAATGTCCGCTCGGGCGCCCACCGGGTGGTCTCGAAGTGCCCCTCGGCGAAGTCCCGGTAGGTGACGTCGTCGAGGATGAGGAGGTCGTGGTCCCGGGCGAGCTCCGAGAAGGCCCGCACCTCGTCCTGGGTGTACCCGGCGCCCGTGGGGTTGAGCGGGTCGATGAGCAGGAGCATCCTCGTCTTGGGCGTGATGGCCTCCTTGACCTGCTCGATCCGGTACTTGCAGGGCGGGTCGTAGACCGGGAGGTTGGTGCATCTTGCGCCGGTCAGGCCCATCACCTTGTGGATCATGAAGAACGACGGGTCCGAGGTGATGACCTCGTCGTCGGGCCGAAGGAGCGCCCGCGCCAGGATGTAGATGCCCTCTATTCCGCCGGCCGTCACGAGCACCTTGTAGTCGGGCATGCCGATGTCTTGGGCGATCGCTTCCGGCAATCCGGGCAGGCCGGAGGCGATGGGATACTTGTTGTACTCCTGCTCCTGGACGGACTGCTTTATCGCGTCCCGGACGGCCTTGTAGGCCGGCAGGTGGTTGGTGTTCTGGCTCATCCAGGCGACATCGTGCGTGTGGGCGTACTGGAAGATCTCGTCGGGCGTCTTCCTCGTCTGGTCGTGCATCTTCTACCCCCGGATTCCGGCAGTGCTTTTTCGTTATTAATAGTTACTTTCTACATTTCGGGGAGCGCCTGCGCCTGGAGCGGCCCGGCAAAAACCGCGGGTGCAATCGGACCTCCCGGATTGCCCGGAGCGTTTAAATAGACCGTTAAACTGCCCCAAACCATTTTAATAAATCGGACTCGTTTGGATATTTGAAGATAGAGGGTGCCAAGGGTTGCTTTCCAAACCGACCGTATGTATCATGGCCGTGATGCTCGGCCTCGTGATCGTGCCCCTGAACGCCGAGCCGCGCGCCGGGCAGGGAAGAAGCGGCCCTCCCGGTCCGGAGCTTTCGGATGGCTTTTTTTTCGAGGATTTCAACTACAGCTCCGCTGAGGAGATGGCATCCGCGGGATGGAATGTTTCCGGTCCGCCCGCCCTGCCCACCGGCTCAACGGTGATCCTGGACAATGATGGCAGCCAGGGCAGCTATTTGATGCGGAATTGTTCGTTGGATTTCGAAGACTACACGGTCGAGGTGAGGGCGCGATGGGTCGGACGCAGTTACGGGAGCCTCTGCAGGGTCTCATTTACTGGACCGGGCGGTGCCCGTTGGAGCGCCGCAGCCGACGGCCAGAACATGGACTACATGTTCGACGACAACGGCGCAACATTCCGGTATGGGAACTACGCTCCGTATATAGACAGCTGGCATGTCCTGAAGATGGTGAAGACCGGCTACCGATTCTCTTTCTACGACGATGGGAATCTCATCTACACTCATCCGGGCAGGACCGCTCACAGAGGCATCACGGCCGTCGGGATCGAAACTGGATGGCTGGCGAGCAGCGAGGTCGACTGGATTCGCATCTCACGGGTGCTGCCGGATCTCGGGCCGGTGTTGCTCGATATTTCATCGGATAGGCAGACCTACGCCCCTGGTCAGGACATAGGCCTCCATATGGCAATTTCTGGTATAGATACCGGATCCTATTACTATGAATGGCACAAAACTCTCCCCGCCGCCCAATCCTTTTACATGCTGGGGAGGATAACGAGCGATGGCGAATACCTGTATATCATCGGTACCGTGGACCAACCGAACGGAGAGGTCGATGCCTGGATAGCGAAAATGGACCTGAACGGGACCGAGATATGGAACAGGACCTGGGGCATCCCGGACGAGAATCTCCCCATCAACTTGATTCTTCAAAACGATACTATCTACATTGTAGGCGCCTGCGGTGACGGAATCTGGCCGGACCCGCTTTTCCTTCTGGCGTACAACAAGAGCGGCGCTGAGCTTTGGAACCGGACCTGGAACCGGTCGGGGATCGAGACCAAGGACTGGGGGACAGGGTTGGTCCTCGTCGGCGACGCTATTTATATATCCGGCTGGAGCCTGGGCTTCGGACCGGAAAGCATTGAAGCCCTCCTGGTCAAGTTCAACCTGACCTCAATGCGTTTCGAATGGTCCAGGACCTGGGGTGGCGCCGGAGACCAGTTCAGCGAGGATATTGCTTATCTGAACAGCTCGTTGTACCTGGGCGTCTATGATTCCGGGGCTCCCGGACCGACCGGTTTTGTCAAGTACGACACGGATGGCAATCTACTCTTGAATAAGACCTGGGGCAACGATTCGGGAACCTACTCGATAGCCACGGACGGTGTCAACCTGCTCCTGGCCGGCTCCGACAACGAGACCGGCAATCATTCCGGTTTCCTTCGGATATACTCTGAAAACGGTGACCTCCTGATGGAGAAATTGCACGGGGGAGCAGGATGGCATAATTCCTTCTTCGATGTCCGCCAAAGAAATTGGATCGCATATTGCGCTGGAACGGTTAGGGACCGTTCCATCGCCAATTCCTCGGACGCGGTATTAATAGGATATGATATTGAAACCGGCGAGGAGGTCCTGAGCATCACATGGGGAGGCGATGATGACGAGATTTGCAATGGTATCACGATCCTAGGAGATTCGGATATCTATTGCGCTGGGGGAGCCAAGAGCTTCGGCCACGGGAACTGGGAACTGTTCATCCTGAAATACACGAATCGTTCCAGACTTGAAGGAGTTCCAGCCTCTTTCGAGGTGAGCGACCCGTCGGGCCGGCCGTTTTTCAATCTCTCCAATACCACCGGGCCCTCAGGCAATGCAGCGATATCCTTTTCCCTTCCCGTTGACGCACCAGAGGGGGCATACAATTGCACGGTCAGCGCCGAGCTCCACGGCATGAAAATGAACGGCTCCACAACTTTCAATGTCGTCTGGCTCTGGTCGCCGGTGCTTGACGTCTCTTCCTCGATCACACCAGAGGACTACCTCCCGGGCGATTTTATCGCGCTCAGTGCCTATGCAGGCTACGAATATCTCCCGACCCGGGCCAATAGATCGGTATCGGGAATCAATCTCAGCGTGGACATTTTCGACCCCAACTGGACAATATTGGCGACATTCCAAAATAAAACCGGCGGCAGCGGCTGGACCGACCTCGGCTTTACCATCCCGAATATTACCTTGGAGGGAGTTCATACCGTCCGGATACATGGCTTCGAAGGGCTCAGCCGCGATATACAGATCAACGTCCGGCTGCCAGTCAAACATGGACCCGCGGGCGAGGAAGAACCCTTACATGAAGAAGAACCGATGTATGTCCCGGCCGTGCCTATCGTCGGGGCGGCCGCAATAGGCTTGATAGCCATCGGCGTGGCGATCGCCGCCACCGAGACTGGAAAGTTTGGTTTCATCGCGCCCTTCGTGCCGCTCTACACCCGGATAAGTCGCGACAAGGCCCTGAGCCAGCGCGTGCGCCACCAGATAATGGGCTACCTCCTGGACAACCCGGGCCAGCACTTCAACGCCTTGAGGAAGGCGCTGAAGCTCTCCAACAGCATGATGGTGCACCACCTCCTGGTGCTGGAGAGGGAGGGATACATAAAGTCACAGTCTGATGGGACCATGAAGCGATTCTATCTGATCTCGGTGAGGATACCCGAGGATCGGAAGCGCACCCCAAAGGAACTCGTGTCCGCGATTTTGGTCGCGGTCGAGGAGCGTCCCGGCATCACCCACAAGGAGGTGGTGGAGCGCCTCCTCGTCGGGAACGAGGCGGTCAAGTACCACATGCGAAACCTGATGCGTGAGGGGAGAATCCTCAGCTCGAAGAAGGGGAACACGAGGGTCTACTACCCGGTCGGAAGGAAGTGATCCTCCCCGCGGGTCCGGCCGATTAGGAGCACCGCGCTCTTCCGGTCAACGGCGGAGAAGCCACTTCCAGAGCGGAATGTATTCCACTGCGCGGTCCTCCACCCTCTTTTTTTCCTCATGGTCCCAGGTGATGATCCTCAACGCCTTGCACCGCAACGCCGACCCGGCGGCGAGCAGCGCCTCGACCTCCCTCCGATCCGTACCAGCGTCCTCGGTGCGGAGGCAAACCTGCACAAGCTCCCGGACGGAGCCCGACCTGGAAACGACGAAATCGACCTCTCGGCCGGCGGCGTTCTTCCAATAGTGAATCCGGGCGAGCGGGTCGGCCGAGCCCCTGCGGAAGAGCTCGACTGCGACGGCGTTCTCCATCAGGCGCCCGAGGCTCGTGGAATCCGCCCTTCCGCTCTGGGCGATGTAGCCGGCATCGATGATATACATCTTGGGTAGTGTCCCCTCCGATTCCCGGATGGAGCCGCCCAGCCTTCTGACCGGTATGACCGAGAAAGCGTCCTCGAGGTGCTGGACCATCTCGTAGAGCGAGCTTTTACCGGCGCGTATCCCCTGGGAGCGGAAGAATTGATAGAGCTTGTGGATGGAGAACTCCTTTGCATAGGACGCGAGCATCGAAGCGAAAAGCACCCTGAGCGCCTTGGTCTCCCGGATGCGGTGCCTCTCGACCATATCCCTCATCAGCACCACCTCGACATAGTCCCGCAGCGTCCTGAGCCTGGAGAGCGGGTCCGAATCGAGTACGACCTCCGGGAAACCGCCGGTCCTGACGAAATCGTCGAGGTGCTTGACCAGCCATGACCTCTCCTTGGTGGAGAGGTGGCGCCCCGGCGTGAAGCCCCGGGCGGACAGGAACTCCCCGAAGGAGAACGGGAGGACCACCCTTGTCGCGGCCCGGCCCCTCATGGAGGTGGCGACCTCCCGGGAGAGAAGCCGGGACGAGGAACCGGTGAGGTAGACCTGGGCCCTGCCCGAATCCAGCACCCTCCTGACGAAGAGCTCCCACCCGTCGACCGCCTGGACCTCATCGAGGAAGAGGTGCATCGTGCGGTCGGTCATCTCGGGATGCATCTGGTAGTATGTACTCAGGACCAGGTCTATGTCCGCTGCCTTCGCAGGCAGGAACCTGTCGTCCTCCAGGTTTATGTAGAGCATCTCCTTTCGCGGGACGCCCAGCCTCGTCATCAGGTCGAAAAGGAAATAGGTCTTGCCGGCGCGGCGCGGACCGATGACCGTCAGGGCTTTGCCTGGGGGCATCCGCCCGGGCTCGAGCTCCCGCCTGACCAGGGCGGGCAACGGCCTGTCCTCGAAATCGCGTATAAGGCCCGCAACGGCATCCTTGTCCATGGTTCATGGATATACCGGGGGGTTCATAATAGTTTCCCCCATGGAAGGAAAGAATCCAGTTATAGTTTCCCTCTGTTGGGGAAATATATATATGGTCGGCGAAATGGAACCGTTTGTAGCCCACTAGTAAGGAGCCCGGCTCCCGGGGAGATCGGAGGTATCCCATACATGCAGGAAGGTCCCATTCTGCGCAGGGGGGTCAACCGGGCGGGCGGTCGAGGAAAAACACTAATGTATTGTTGCCCCGCCATCATTCATCATTTTTAAATAGACCGTTAATATGCCCCAAAATGGTTATATCTGCTACAGGGCGATTGCCGGGCGGCTAGTGAGGGGCGGACAACCGCGGATGCGGATGAGAGTCACGTCCTTCATTGGGACGGGTGTGTACCGGGAAGTCGTGGGAGGATGGCGGGATGAAGCGGGCAATGTTGGGCGTGCTTGTGCTGGCGGTCTGCGGGATGATGGTGGGGCCGACGGGGATGGCGGATAATCAGGAGGAGAGTTCCCCCGCGGCGGAGCCGACGGGCACCATCCCGCTCGATGATTCGAACGTGCAACTCGCAATCACTTCCAATGATTACTTGAGGCTCTATAACTGGGACAGCGCGACGGGCCAGTTCACTCACGAGTGGTCCGGCACCGGAGCCGGTAAAATCATAGGAGGGTGCGCGCTCGGTGACATCGACAACGACGGCTCGAAGGAGCTTGCGGGTTTCCGGCTGCATTCACAGGTCGTGAACAAGAAACAAACAATCAATACATATTACCTTGAGATATGGGACACCGGGGCCACAAGCGACAAACCGACCTACTCGACGACCATATCTTCCGTTGCGGCAAACGGGGCGATGAAGATTGGCAACGTGGACTCGGATTCTGCTAATGAGCTGGTTCTCAAGACCGGATGGGATAATCTGGAAATCTGGGATTTTAGCTATGATGCCGACAAAAAGATCACCTCCGGTACAAACAAGTATACCACTAAAATCGAGAATGTGGGCGACTATGGTTTTGCGGTCGCAAATTGCGACTCTGATTCGGTCATGGAGATAGTTGTCGGAGCGTCCTACGATGACGACGGGATCTATACTGGCAAGGCAGTGGTCATTGACTATCAGAGCGGGAGCTATGTGCGGGCCGCCTACCTTGGATATAAGATCGTCGATGATGTGAGCGTTGGCAATCTCGATGGGGATACGTCCAACGGCAACGAAATCTTCATGAGCGGCGCGATGTCTGGTGATACGGCAATGAAGGTATGCATCTGGAGGTACAATGGCAACGGCTATAGCGAGGTATGGTCGGGAGAATACGAGCTCTGCCCAGCGCTCGACTACCTCCAGTCCAATGAAATTGCCGATATCGACGGTGATAGTGAAAACGAGGCCATTGCTGGCACCGAGGCATGGAACGAGAGGGTAAAAGGCAAGGTCGTCTGGTACTACAGGCTCTTCGTCTGGGACTATAATGGCGACGGCACCTGGGCAAAATCATCACATATGGTATCCCACTGCGGAGGACAAATCGATGCACTGGTATCAGCCGACATCGACGGGGACGCCAAGAATGACGCCGAGCTGGTCTTCAACGGTGATGTCTTGGACTGGGATGATACCAATGACTGTCTTGAGACAATTCAGTCCCTTCCGTACGGAAAGACCAATTGCCTGGGATAAACTCTGGATCAGAACATGGGATTTCGAATCAATAGGATAGCACCATGCATAATGATATTGCGGTCCTCAGCTTTAACGCATTCACAGCCGATAGCTGGGCGGGAAGCCGAGGGACGATAACGGTATATGGCGGGTGTTGATGGGGGGTATTGTGCAGAAGGTTTGCGGGATGAGGGTGGCGCCGAAATGCATTACAAAAGTCGAAAATGATCCTATGAACGGTATTTATCGACTGACAAGAGGGATATCGGTGAGGCAAATATCTGTGATCCTTGTGTTGCTATTTTGTGTGAATTCCACCATCAATATATCGTCAGATGCTGTGGATTTTGAAGGTGGTCTCAAGGATTTGATAATCAGTCTTGATTCGCCTGGATTTAGTGGGATAGCAGAAATTGAGATTCCGGCGGGGTATTATTCGGCAAATGCTACAATGAATATTGCTGGTTTGGCTGCAGGTGGTAATTTGTCTTCGTATCCTGAAAACGTTTTAGTATCACTCAACGGTTCGATAATCTGGGCTTTCAATAGTATAGGATATGGTCAATTTGGAAGGCAGGATAGATTTGCGAACGATTTGAAAAAAGAAACATGTGATTTCGGTTCAGGGGGAGGAACAATCAATAAAAAGATCCGCCTCCCGAAAGAATCCACAATATCAGGCGCAAGGATGGGAATAAAGTCGGTGCCATCAAATAGTGGCCTCAACCCCGGTGGGGCGTACATTTTCTTTGGCGGGCAAAGTATTCAGGATAATCCGGACGTTAAATTGACGGGAATTATGAAAGGGGACCGTTTCGGCTGGTCAGTTTCTGGAGCGGGAGATGTGAATAATGATGGGTATGATGATGTGATTGTAGGCGCTTATAGAGCAAATGTCTCCGGAACTGTAAGTGGTCAAGCATACTTATACTTCGGGGGGTCGAAAATGAATATCACTCCTGACATAATTTTCACCGGAGATGCTGCATGGGATGCATTTGGCTACGATGTGTCGAGTGCCGGAGATGTCAATTGCGATGGATATGCTGATGTGATTATCGGAGCGCATTACAATGGTGGGGGTGGAACCGCGTCGGGTTCAGCGTATTTGTATTTCGGCGGCGGTAAGATGGATAATAACGTCGATATGATATTCACGGGTGCTGCCGCAGGTGACAGATTTGGATCTTCTGTTTCTAGCGCCGGTGATGCAAATGGTGATGGTTACGGAGATCTAATAATCGGCGCACCGCAGATTAACGGAGGAAATGATTGGAAGGGTCAGGCATATGTGTTCTTTGGCGGAAAAAACATGGATAATGCTTCAGATGTAACTTTCAATGGGAATAATTCAGATGATCTTCTTGGACGTTCAGTATCGAGTGGGGATATAAATGGTGATGGATACACTGATGTGATTGTCGGGGCTCTCGGTGGTTCCAATTTGGGATATGTAAATTGCTATTTTGGTAGCCAGAATATGGATAATATTGTGGACATCTCCTATTCCGGATCATCGTACGGAGATCGTTTTGGTTTCTCGGTTTCGGGTGCGGGGGATGTCAATAATGACGGATTCCAGGAAATCGTTGTAGGAGCATATGCTAATAATGATACGGGGAATATTTCTGGAAAGGCGTATCTATATTCAAAATCGAACGAAATATTGAATTTCCAGGGGTCTGGTTATAAGGATTGGCTTGGGTGGTCGGTTTCAGGTTCTGGCGATGTCAACAATGATGGGTATGATGATATTATCATTGGTGCCATTTATAATGATTCAACTGGCAATAATTCAGGCGCTGCGTATATTCATTACGGCGGTCCAAATATGGACAACATTCCAGATGTAAATCTCAGCGGTAATCAATCCAAGGCATGGTTTGGTGCATCCGTCTCGTCGGCTGGCGATGTGAATAACGATGGATATGATGATGTGATCGTTGGAGCATATAATGCCAGTATCAATAATTCAATATCGGGAATTCTTGATCCGTCCATTCTTATTGGCTCAAGGACCATTTGGAATTTATCAGGATCTTTCAATGGTTCGGCAGAAATTGGAGATTTTGCCCAGATACTCAACCAGTACATTTCATCGGTCAATGCTTCCGGGATGGATGAATATGGCAATTTATATGTCGATATCCCGCTTTCTGTTAAGGCAGAAAGCATAGGGAACATTAGTTTGTATGATTTAGAGATTGTCTATGATCATAATGCCACCATTCGAAATTTCACAATCCCGCTGAACAGATACCTTTCGGCCCATCAGAATGATAAGAATGTCAATGGGAATGTCATAGTGCCGATTGATGTCTCATCCAAAACCGCCGGGAGGATAGGACTTTTCAACCTGCAAATCGGATTATTCTGCGACCAACCACCATCACTCGCGAAAGATATCGGGACCGCATACATGGACGAGGATGTCGCCGTCGTCTCGCTCATCGATCTGTACCAGCACTTCAAGGACGATCTGGACCCGGTGAACAACCTGGCTTATTCGGTGGTGTCGGCGACGAACTCAAGCTTCGTGAGGCTTTGGATCACGGCCAACCGGTATCTGTCCGCCGATGCCTTGACCGGGACGGCCAATGACAACTGGACCGGGACCGTCCAGGCCAAGGTGGCATGCGGGGACAGATCCGGGTTGAGAACCGAATCGAATTTCTTCACGATCGTTGTAAGGAATGTGAACGATCCGCCACTAATTACGAGTTCTGCGCCGCTGAAGATCGAAAACGGGGTGCCCTATTTCTATAACGTGACGGCGGTCGACGGGGACAGCGACTTGATCGGTTACCACCTCCTGAAGGCGCCACCCGACATGACGATCGATGGAAGGACCGGTCAGATCGCCTGGATGCGTCCTGTAAGAGGCAATCACGAGGTGAACGTTCAGGCGTCCGACGGGAATGACGGGAGCGATGTCCAGATATTCCATCTCTTGGTCGGGAATATCGGGCCGCGTATCACGAGCGCCGCCCCATTCAAAGGGGAAACTTGGGTCAGGTACGTCTACAATGTCACGGCCGAGGATCCGGATGAGGATAGATTGACGTTTTCCCTGGACACGAACGCGGTCGGGATGCAGATCAACGGCACCACCGGGGTCCTGACCTGGACGCCGCAGTTCGCCGGACGGTTCTCCGCGACCGTGTTCGCGTCCGACGGGGAGGAGAGCGACAGGCAGGATTTCACCATCACGGTCATCCAGGGGAACAATGCCCCGAGGTTCGTGACCAGGGCCGTGGTCTCGGCGACCGTGGGGATTCCGTATACGTACACGGCAATGGCCGTGGACGACGACGGGGATTCAGTGGTCTATACCGTTTTGAACGCCCCGCCGGGGATGACCATTGGTGACAGCAATGGGATAATATCCTGGACACCGGCCGCCACCGGCAATTATCCTCTGACCGTGATCGCCTCGGATGGAAGAGGCGCCGAGGCGAGGCAGGAGTTCACTATTGTCGTCACCGAGAAGGTCAAGGTGAAATTGGAGATCGCGCGGCCTTCTGAGAACGAGAGGGTGAAGGGGAAGGTCAGGATCTCCGGGACGGCGGCGAGGGGAACGCTTGATGTCGCCGGCGTCCAGGTCAGGGTCGATGGCGGGAAGTGGACGAACGCCACCGGCACCGGCAGCTGGGAATTTGTCCTGGACACGGCCAGACTGAAGAACGGCCCCCATATCCTCGAGGCTAGGGCTTTCGACGGGGCCGATTACTCGGACGCGGTCAACAGGACGATGATAGTGGACAACCAGAAGGCTCAGGGGAAGGGGTTCATCCCGGGGTTCTCGGGGATGGCGGCCCTCGTCGCTGTGATGGCCTGTGCGGCGCTTCTGGCAGGGAAGCGAGCTTGGTTTCACTGAAGACCGGGGCAAACTGGTGTTCACGGCCAGGGGACGGTCACGTTGGCAAATTTATTGGTCTTTAAAAGGTCCTTGTACGGCACCACCGCCCCGTAGATGTCGCTGTCCGGCGCCGACTCGGTGGCCCGCCGCGTGTCGCACCAGACGGCCGCCACGGTCCCGTTGGCCGACGACATCCCGGTGTAGTCACCGATGAACGCCAGGTCGCCCTCCTGGCTCAGGTCGCCGTCGAAGGCGACGTCGGACATGGGCATGTTCAGCGGGAAGGAGGCCCCGCCGTCGAAGGAGATGGCCCACCAGTACTCGAGCATCCTGTTTTCGGGGTCGGAGCGCCGGTCGTAGAAGCCGACATGGACCCAGCCCTCGTCCGTGACGGTCACAGCCGCGAAGAACTGGTCGATGCCGTTGCTTTCGGTGTCGTTGTTGACGCGGACCGGGTCGCTCCAGGTCGACCCGGCGTCGTGGCTCGACGCGAGATACACGTCCGTGTCGCCGGAAGCGTAGTCGACCCAGACCAGGTAGAGGCTCCCGCTCGTGTTCTTGGTTCCCCGGTCGATGGCCATCTGGGTCTGCATGGGCGTGCGGAAGCGGGTCGGGGGAAGCGGGCTGGGCTGGTAGACGATGGCGGCGATCTCCACGGGCGCCGAGAACGTGGCGCCCCGGTCGGTGGACCGGGCGTAGCGGATGGCGTTCAGGCTGTATTCGGGCCAGCCGAGGTGGACAGTGCTGTTCTGGTCGACGACGATGGACACGCCCCAGTTGTCGCCGCTTGTGAGCGAGCCGTCCACGGTCACCGGCGACGACCAGCTCGCGCCCCCGTCTGTGCTCCGGATGACCATGAGCTGGCAACCTCCGAATACAGCGCCGATGTGGAACGAGGACCAGGCGATGTACAGGTCGCCGGTGTTGTCGTCCACGGCGACCACCGGCTTGTCGTTGAACTGCACGTGGGTGAGCGCCGAGGGCCGCGCCAGGACCACCTGGCCGAACGTGTCGCCGTTGTCCGTGGACTTGGCAAAGAAGATGGCGCTGGGGCCGACCATGGTCCGCCTCGCCGAGGGGATGGAGGGCGGGGGGACGCGGTTGTAGGCGACGCCGACGTAGTAGAAGTTGCCCTGGCTGTCGGAGACGACATTGGAATCGCAGGTGTCGCGAAAGCCAGTCAGCGCGTTTCGCGGGCCCCGCGGGTAGCCCCCGATGAGGCCCTGCTTCCAGCTCTTCCCGCCGTCATGGGTGACATAGTGGCCGCACCAGACGATGCCCGTGGGCGTGTTGAGGTCGTTCCCGCCGACCACGATCGTGTTGTTGTCCTTCCGGCTCACGGCTATGGACGGCTCCGTGGTCTCGCCGGGCAGGTCGGCGACGGGGCAGTTGGGCGGGGGGACCGGATAGGGCTCGACGGGGGGGCCGCCGGAAGGCCCGGCCGGCCCGCCCGGCCGGTAGAGGACACCGACCGCGACCGCCAGGATGACGGCCGCCGCAACGGCGGCGAAGAGCTTCCTCCCCCTTGTCCCGAGCACCCGGATTCCCGCTCCTCTCGTGACAAGGAAGGCCTCGAAAAGATATTGAGTTTGCGGTAGGGGGAAAGGGGAGGAAGGCAGCGAGGCAGCGAGGGGGTTGGGGAGCAGGGGACGACGAAATAGGAGGCTGGAAGCCCCAATATCCCCCCTTGCTGCCTTTCTGCCTTGCTGCCTTGCTGCCTTTCTGCCTTTCTCCCTCCCCTTGCTGCCTTTCTGCCTTGCTGCCTTGCTGCCTTTCTGCCTTTCTCCCTCCCCTTGCTGCCTTTCTGCCTTTCTCCCTTCCACCCTTCGTCTTTATATACTATCCAACTGGCTAGTTTACTCCAAAACCTATATAAGAGGGACGTTCAATCAGCCCCAGAGAGTGAGAGAATGCAGGCAGGACAGATGGCATATGACCGGGCCATCACCGTGTTCTCGCCGGACGGGAGGCTGTTCCAGGTGGAATACGCCCGTGAAGCCGTCAAGCGCGGGACCACCACGGTGGGCCTGAAGTACAAGGAAGGCGTGGTGCTGATAATCGACAAGCGCATCTCGAGCCGGCTCATTGAGGCCAAGTCGATAGACAAGATCTTCCGGATAGACACCCACGTGGGCTGCGCGACGTCGGGGCTCGTGGCCGACGCCCGGGTGCTCGTGGACCGGGCCCGCATCGAGGCCCAGATACACAAGATCACCTACAACGAGCAGATACCCGTGGAGGTCCTGGTCAAGCGCATCTGCGACTTCAAGCAGAACTACACGCAGTACGGCGGCGTCCGGCCCTTCGGCACGGCGCTGCTCGTGGCGGGCGTGGACGAGCAGGGGACCCACCTCTTCGAGACCGACCCGTCGGGCGCCCTCATGGCCTACAAGGCTGGCTCCATAGGCGCCGGGCGCAACACCGTGATGGGCGTGTTCGAGGAGAAGTACCAAGACAACCTGACGCTCGATGCGGCCATCGGTCTGGGCATGGAGGCGCTGACGAAAGCCTCGGAGGGCGAGATAAAGCCCGAGACGGTCGAGATAGGCCTCGTCCAGGCGGGCGAGACCTTCCGCAAGCTCGACGCCGACGACGTGGCCGGCCGGATGCCCAAGGGCAAGTAGCCCGGCGGCGGAAGGTCCCATGGTCAGCATGGAGAAGGCGGTCACCGCCCACCTCGACCGGGGGGGGTTCCGCTTCGAGGTCCTGGTCGACCCCGAGGCGGCCCAGAGGATACGGGAGGGCAAGGCCCTGGAGGTCATGGAGGACCTCGCGGCCGACCAGATATTCAAGGACGCCTCCAAGGGCGACCGCGCCGCCGACGAGAACATCAAGAAGGTCTTCGGGACCGTCGAGGTCGGCCCCGTGGCGGCCGTGATAGTGAAGGAGGGCGAGATACAGCTCACCACCGCCCAGCGCAAGGAGATGACCGACCGCAAGCGGAAGGCCATAATCTCCGAGATAGCGCGCAACGCCATCAACCCCCAGACCAAGACGCCGCACCCGGCGGCCCGCATAGAGATGGCGATGGACGAGGCGAGGGTGAAGGTGGACCCCTTCAAGCCTGTGGAGGAGCAGGTGAAGGTGGTGCTGGAGGCGCTCCGGCCCCTACTGCCCATCAGGTTCGAGAAGGTCAACATGGCCGTGAGGCTGAAGGGAGAGGACTACGCCAAGTGCATAGGCGATATCAAGAACTTCGGCACGCTGAAGCGGGAGGAGTGGCAGTCCAACGGCATGTGGATTGGCGTCGTGGAGATGCCTGCCGGGCTGCAGACGGACTTCATGGAGAAGATGAACGAGAAGACCCGCGGCTCCGTGGAGGTCCGCATACTGAAGTGAGGACTCATCGGCGCGCCCTTGAAGCGGATGTGATACTGGATGGATGAGGACGAGGAAGGTCTCAAGGAACCGGAGGAGGAGGGCGGGCGGCCCCCGTCGAGGGAGCGGCCGCGCGAGCCCTCCCCGCCGCTGCCCACGCCCGTCGGGCCCCACGTGGACGTCTGGCGCGGGCGCGGGACGGCGAACGGCCCCGCCGGGAGCGAGCCCGGGCCGGACGAAAAGGGGGCCGAAGACGGGGGACAGGAACCCAGGGGAACGGGGAGCGGGGGCGGTCCGGAAGTGCCCGAGGGCGCCCCGGCGCCCGAGGGCGTGCCTTGGTCGGACGGATCGGGCACCGGGAACCCCGAGAGCGGGGACCCCAGGCCCTACCGCGAGGGCGAGTACGAGCGCCGGCGCCGGCAGGAGGGGGGGCGCGAGTGGCTCCACGGGGAGAGTCCCCGGGGGGATCGCCGCGACGGGCGCGGCCGCGGTGGCGGAGGCCGCCAGGACGACCGCCACGGAGGCCGGCGCGACGACGGGCGCCGCGACGGGCGCGGCCGCGGTGGCGGAGGCCGCCGCGACGACCGCCGGGATGGCCGGCACGACGACGGGAGGTACGGCCGCCGCGACCCGGGCGGGCCGGGCCACGAGGCGCGCCCGCAGGGCGGGCGCCCGCCGGAGGTCGACCGGCAGCTGGTGCTCCCGGGCGACGTTCTGGGCTCGGACGGCTCGCGCGGCGGCAGCGGCACGTTCGCGGAGGGGGGCACGCTGTACGCGGCCTGCCTGGGCATCCGGTCCACCCGCGACGGGGTGACCAGCGTCATCCCGCTCTCGGGGAAGTACATCCCCAGGCGGGGCGACTTCGTGGTCGGCAAGGTCGCCGAGATGACCCCCAGCGCCTGGATAATCGACCTCAACTCGCCGTACATGGCGCCCCTGCCGGGCAGCGAGACGCCCTGGGACGTCCAGTTCGGCGAGGCCCCGAAGTACATGTCGCTGGGCGACACCGTGCTGGTGGAGATACGCGACATAAACGAGATAGGCAGGGTCACGGTCTCGATGAACGGCCCGAACCTGCGCAAGCTGGTGGGCGGCCAGACGATAGACGTGGACGCCACCAAGGTCCCCCGCCTTATCGGGCGCGGGGGCTCGATGATAGGCCTGCTGAAGCGGCTCACCCGCTGCCACATCATCGTTGGACAGAACGGGCGGGTCTGGCTGGACGGGACCGTGGAAGATTTGACGATAGCCCTGGCGGCGATCCGCAAGATAGAGGCGGACGCCCACAAGCTGGGGCTGACCGACGCCGTGGCCTCCTTCATCGAGGGCATGCGCCGGGACCTGGACGGGCGGAAGGCCCGCAAGGAACGAGACGACGACCTGCGGGAGAAGCAGGCGATAATATGGAACAGGGTGGAGAGGATCACAGAGGAGGAGTGAGGGATGGGTGGAACGCAGTCTGAGCACAAGCTGATATTGGAGGATGGAAGGACCAGGTACGACGGGCGGGCCCTGGACGAGCTCCGGCCCGTCTCCATCCAGGCCGGGGTCCTGCGCAGGGCGGACGGCTCGGCGTACGTGGAATGGGGCCAGAACAAGGTTCTGGCGGCCGTCTACGGGCCGCGCGAGGTGCACCCGAGGCACCTGCAGAACCCGGCGAGGGCGATAGTGCAGGCGCGCTACAACATGGCGTCGTTCTCCGTGGGCGAGCGCAAGCGCCCCGGGCCCGACCGCCGGTCCCAGGAGATATCGAAGATCATCTCGGAGGCGTTCACCTCCGTTGTCTTCGTCGAGCAGTTCCCGCGAACGACCGTGGACGTCTACATGGAGGTCCTGCAGGCCGACGCGGGGACCCGCTGCGCCGGGCTGACCGCGGCGTCGGTGGCTCTGGCGGACGCCGGCGTCCCGATGCGCGACATCGTGCCGGCGGTGGCGTCGGGCAAGGTGGAGGACGTCGTGGTGTGCGACCTGAACAAGGACGAGGACACCTGCGGACAGGCGGACGTGCCCTGCGCCATACTGCCCCGGACGGGCGAGTTCCTGCTCCTGCAGATGGACGGGCACCTCACCTACGACGAGCTCATGCGGGCCATCGAGTACAACCGGCGGGCCGCGAAGGTGATCAACGAGCTGCAGAAGGAGGCCCTGCGCAAGAAGTACTCCATCGTCACATTGCAGAACAACGAGATAACGGAGCAGCCGCCCCAGGAGCAGCCGCCCCAGGAGCAGCTGGAGAAGGCGGCGGACGCGCCGGTCGCATCGAATCCGCCCGAAGGGGGTGCCTGAGATGGAGGCCGACGTCGTTTCCGACCTCAAGCGCGACTACATAAACCGGCTGCTCGTGGAGCGCAAGCGCATCGACGGCCGGTCGCCCGACGAGCTCAGGCACGTGGAGGTCCAGACGGGAGTGGTCACATCCGCCTCCGGCTCGGCCAGGGTGAGATGGGGCGCAACCGAGGTCATGGTGGGCGTGATGGTGGAGCAGGGGACGCCCTTCCCGGACACGCCCGACCGGGGCGTGCTGGTCACCAACGCCGAGCTCATCCCGATGGCCTCGCCGCACTTCGAGCCGGGACCCCCCCGGCCGGAGTCCATCGAGCTCGCCCGCGTGGTCGACCGGGGCATACGCGAGGCCCAGACCATCGACCTTTCAAAGATGTGCGTCACGCCGAAGGAGAAGGTCTACCTCACCTACGTCGACATGCACGTGCTCGACTACGGCGGGAACCTGTTCGACGCCGGGCTCCTGGGCGCCATGATGGCCCTCAACACCGCCACGGTGCCGGCGAAGCGCTTCGGCAACGGGGAGGACTTCCCCCTGCCGGTGCGGCACTACCCGATATCGATAACGTCGGTGAAGGTGCAGAGCGGCCTTCTGGTCGACCCCAACCTCGACGAGGAGCGGGTGGCCGAGACCCGGCTCACCGTCACGACCGACGAGAACGGGGACGTCCGGGCGATGCAGAAGGGCCTGGCGGGCAAGCTCACCTTCGAGGAGGTCCAGTCCATCATCCAGGCCTCCCAGCGCTGCGGCGCGGAGCTCAGGAAGAGGCTCGGCCTGGGGGTGCGGTGAGATGGCCCGGGGCACGGTCAAGGTGGGCTCGGCGGGCCGGTTCGCCACCCGCTACGGGGTGAAGACCCGCACCCAGATAGCCGCCATCGAGCAGAAGATGAGGGCCCTCCACCCCTGCCCCAGGTGCGGACAGGAGCGGGTGAAGCGCCTGGGCGCCGGCATCTGGAGGTGCCGCCGCTGCGGCTGCGTCTTCGCCGGCGGGGCGTACCTGCCCAAGGCGGCGCCCAAGCTCGCCGTGGCGGAGCGCCTGGAGGAGACCGGGGCCGGCCCGAAGAAGGAGGCCCCGGCCCGGGAGCCAGTCGCCAAGAAGGTGGTCAAGAAGGCCAAACCCTCGCCGGCGGAGGCCCCCGAGGGACCTGCCCGGGTCAAGAAGAAGAAGGTCAGGGGGGAAGCCTGATGTACAAGTGCTGGAAGTGCCACGAGAGGACCACCGTGGATCCAAACACGATGGGCATACAGTGCGAGAAATGCGGCTCCAAGATGTTCTACAAGGAGCGGCCCAACGTCAAAAAGACGATAAAGGCGAGGTGATCGGGATGCACCGGGCGGTCTTCAGCTTCGAGCTGGGAAAGGACAGGAACGTGGCCGTTTTGGCGGCGCTCCGGCCGGAGTCGTCGCGGGAGCTGCCCCGGGCGCAGGCGCGTGTTTGGAGCGAGGGAGCAACCCTCCACCTCGAGATCCAGGCCGAGGACGCCGTCTCGCTCCGGGCGGCCGTGAACTCCTACCTGCGCTGGGTGAAGGTCGCCGCGGACGCCTCCGTGGCGGGGACGGCCGCCGGACAGGAGGCGAAGGCGGGTGGGAGGCTCGAAATCGAGGGCGGAAGGGGGAAGAAGACCCGTTTGAACTTCAAGGTCGCCGCCGAGGGGAAGAAGAGGCGCAAGGGAGGCAGATGAGATGGCCGACATGCCGCAGAAGCTCCAAAACCAGATAGCGCAGTACCAGCAGCTCCAGCAGCAGCTCCAGCTGCTCATGGCCCAGCGCAACCAGTACTCGCTCCAGCTCGAGGAGGTCGGAAGGGCGATCGACGAGCTGGGCAGGACCGGGGCCGACACGCCCGTGTTCCGCAACGTCGGCTCGCTGCTCATAAAGGTCGAGAAGATGGAGGAGCTCAAAAAGGAGCTCTCCGAGATGAAAGACACCCTGGGCATAAAGGTCAAGAGCCTGGAGCGCCAGGAGAACCACCTCAAGGAGCGGTTCGGGGCCCTGCGCACGGAGCTGCAGAGCGCGCTCAAGGGCGCCGGCTGAGCCGGCCGGGCGGTGGGCCCGTGGAAGGCCTGGAGCGCCTGGCCGCCGAGCTGCCGTCGGGACGGAAGCTCGCGGTGTTCCACCCCAACGCCGACTGCGACGCGGTCGGGTCGGCGGTGGCCCTGAAGCGCGCCTTTCCCGGGTTCGACCTCTCGGGGGCCGGCGGCATAAGCCGGCTGGGGAAGCGGCTCCTCGAGAGCGTCGGCGAGAGGGTGCTCGAGGCGCCCGAATACGTTTCCTACGATACATTGGTGGTCCTGGACACGAGCAACCTGCCCTCGCTGGGCATCCCGCAGGAGGTGCTGGACGCCCGCAGGATCATAATCATCGACCACCACCTGAGGACGGGCAACCTCAAGGGCGTGGAGCTGTACTACTCGGACGAGACCAAGCCCTCCTGCGCCGAGATAATCTGGGAGCTCCTGAATGTGCAGGGCGTCGGGGAAGCCCCGGGCGCAAAAACCGCGCAGGCCCGGGGGCTGGACCGCGGGGGCGCGGCGGGGCTCGCGGCCGGGATTCTCACGGACACGGCGCATCTTCGGTTCGCGCGGACCTCGACGCTGCGGGCGCTCACGGAGATACTGGACCGGTCGGGGCTCCCCCTCGAGGAGGTCCTGGCGCTCATGGAGGACGACGTTCCCGACATGTCGCGCAAGGTGGCGTTCCTGAAGGGGGCCCAGAGGCTGCGCTACGAGCAGGCGGGCGAGTACATCGTGGCTGCGTCCAATGTCTCGGCGTTCGAGGGGGCGCTGTCCAAGACGCTGCTTGCGCTGGGGGCCGACGTCGTGTTCGTCGGGGCGCAGGCCAAGCACGAGTTCCGGGTCAGCGGCCGGGCGGCGCAGGCGCTGGTGAGAAGGGGCTTCCACGTCGGCAAGCTCATGGAGGAGGCCGGGCGGGAGATGGGCGGGCAGGGCGGCGGGCACGCCGGCGCGGCGGGCATGTCGGGAGGGGGGGAGATGGAGGCGGCCGTCAACATCCTGATGGAGAAGGCGCTCTCGGCGCTGCGGCAGATGCCGAAGGGCGGATAGGGAAAACGGGCGATACGGGGGATACGGGCAATTCGGGCAATGCGGATTCCACACGCAAAAGTTAAAATCCCGCCGGTTCATCGAGATGCGGAAGGCACGATGAAGGCGGACCTGCGGCGGCTCACGAGGAACATCGTGGAGGCGTTCCACCCCCAGAGGATAATCCTTTTCGGGAGCCGGGCGAACGGCCGGGCTCGGCCCGACAGCGACGTCGACATCCTTGTGATAATGGAGAGCAGGAAGCCCGCGGCCCGTCGGGCGGCGGACATCTACCGGAAATTGGGCTGGCGGAGGTTCCCGCTCGATGTCATCGTGTTCACGCCGCGGGAGATTGCCCGGAAGATGCGCGGTTTCGATCCCTTCCTCGAAGACATCATGAAGAACGGGCGGGTCCTGTATGAAGCCGGATGACGCCGCCCTCTGGATAGGGAAGGCCGAGCAGGACTGGCGTGTAGCCCGGAAGCTCGACCCCGCCACTGAACCGGATGCCATCTGCTTTCACTGCCAGCAATGCGCGGAGAAATACCTGAAGGCACTGCTCGTGCGCGCCCGCCGGAGATTTCCCAAGACCCATGACCTCGGCATCCTGCTCAATCTGGTCGCGCCAGGCGCGAACCATCTGCGGAAACATGAAAACGACCTGAGCGACCTCAACCCGTATTCCGTCATCGCCAGGTATCCGGGGCTTGACACCACGCCGGCAGAGGCGCGGGAGGCAAGAGTCATCACGCGAAGGGTCAGGCTGGTGTTGCGGCGGCTCTTGGGACTCTGATCAGGATGCGCGGCCGCCGCTACACCCTGAGGACGAGGCCCGGCGACTTCGTCGTCGAGGAGCTTTTGGACTTCGGGCCCGGCAGGGAGGGCGCGTTCGGCATCTACCGGCTGAAGAAGACCGGCCTCGACACGACGACGGCGCTGAAGATAATCGCCAAGCGGACCAACGTGCCCTTCCGGGCAATCGGGTGCGCCGGGCTCAAGGACCGGCACGGGGAATCCGTCCAGTACGTCTCGATAGCTAGGAAGTGGGGCGACCGGCTCGAGCTCTCCGAGCGGAGCATGTCGCTGGAGCTTTGCGGCTATTGCGATCAGGAAATACTGCCCGGGAGCCACCGCGGGAACCGCTTCGAGATCACTCTGCGCAGGATGAACCGGCAGACGCTCGATCTGATGACGAGGAATGTGGAGCTTGCGAGGGGATTGCCGATACCCAACTACTTCGACAGCCAGCGGTTCGGGTCGCTCCGGGGCGCCGCATCTTTGCATTTGTCGGGCGGCGCCCCGCCTTTTGATATCGTCGAGGTGCTGAAGGGGAACCACGAGAAGGCTTTGAAGAGCATCCTGACCGGGACCTGCCGCAAGGAGCAAAGCCGCGTGAAGGCGCTCAAGCGGGCGCTGGCCGCAAGCTGGGGCGACTGGGCGAAATGCGCCGGGCTTTCCGCGGAAGCAAGGTACGAGAACTACGCCGAGGTATTCGCATATCTGAGGGAGAAGGGTGATTTCAGGGGAGGGCTGGGGCTTGTCCGGGACCGGCGCCTCCGGATGGGCGCGCTCGCCCTCCAGGGCTGGCTCTGGAACGAGGCCGCTAAGATGCGGCTTCTGAAGGCGTTCGGAAAGGCGGGCCTCTCGGTCGCGCGCTACGGGGCCGGCGAGCTGCTCTTTCCGAAATTGGGCGGGATGGCGCTGGAGGAGTACCGGCTCTTCGCCCGGGAGATGGATGGAAGGCGGCTTCTGCTGCCCCGTCCCTGGATGGTGGAGCGCGGTGACCACGAGGTGAGGCTCGAGGAGCTGGGAATCGACCTTCGGGACCTGGAAGGGCTCAAGGGGTTCGGCGTCTCGCTCTCGAAGGAGGAGCGGCCGCTGTTCGTCGGCGTGCCGGACCTGGAGCTTCGCGGGAGCGGCGAGGAGGAATCGAAGGCCCAGCGGAGGTTCTGGGCGACGCTCCGGTTCTCGCTGCCCCCGGGCGCCTACGCCACGGTCGTCGTGAAGGCGCTCCTGGGATGACCCGCTACCTTCTCCGCCGGCCCAGCAGCACCAGCCCGGCCAGGAGCGCCGCGGCAAGGACCGCCGCCTCGAAGCCCGGCTGGGACTTGGGCTTCTCGTAGGTCACGGTGAATTTGGCCTCCTGGACGTTGCCCGACCCGTCCGTTGCCGATACGACAAGGGTGTTCTTGCCCTCCTTCAACGAGACGTTGGTCGCGGTCCACACCCCGGCGGCGAAGGTCACCGGCACGTCCGCCCCGTTCACCTTGAGCGTGACCTTCTTCACGGCGACGTTGTCGCTCGCGGTCCCGCTGAGCAGGGCGAGCGTCCCCTTGCTCACCTTGGCCCGGTCCTTGATGGAGGTCAGGGTTATCGCGGGCTTGACAGTGTCCCCGCCCGGGATGTAGGTCACCAGGATGGAGGCGGTCTCGGTGTTGCCGGCAAAGTCCGTGGAGCGGGCCCACACGGTGTTCCCGCCCTCCCCCACGGTGAGGCCGGGGAAGGTCCAGCTCGATGTCCCCGATGCCAGCCACCACTCTATCCCGCTCAGGCTGACCTCCACCTTGTAGACGCCGAAGTCGTCCGAGGCGGTCCCGGTCAGGTTGAACGAGGCAGAGGGGACCACCGTCCCGTTGGCGGGTGCGGTGATCGCCACCGTGGGCTTGCGGTTGTCGGAGGTCCCGGCGGCCCGGTAACCGACCAGTATCCAGGTGGTGTTGGTGTTCCCGGAGAAGTCCGTCGCCCTGGCCCAGACGGTGCTTATCCCCTCCCCGACTGTGAGGCCGGTGAAGGTCCAGCCCTCCGTCCCGTTGGCCGGTAGCCAGGCGATGCCGTTCTGGCTGACCTCGACCAGCGTGACCGAGAAGTCGTCCGAGGCGGTGCCGGCGAGGTCGAACGTCCGGGAGGCGACCAGCGTCCCGTTGGCCGGCGTGGTGAAGGCGATGGAGGGCCTCAGGGCGTCGCCGGCCCCGCCGGCGCGGTAGCCGACGAGGACCTGGGCCGTCCGGGTGTTGCCGGAGAAGTCCGTCGCCCGGGCCCAGATGGCGCTGATGCCCTCTCCCACGGTGAGGCTGGGGTAGGTCCAGTCGGTGGTGCCGACGGCCTCCAGCCACTCCATCCCGTTCAGGCTGACCTCGACCTTGACCACGGCGAAGTCGTCCGTGGCGTTGCCCGACAATTCGAAGTTGGGGGAGCCCAGGAGGGTGCCGTTGGCCGGGGACGTTATGGATATCTGCGGCGGGGCGGTGTCCGTCCCGCCGCCGGCGATGAAGCCCACCCCGATCGAGGCTGTGTCGGACTTGCCGGCAAAGTCCGTGGCCTTGACGTAGACCGTGCTTACGCCCTCTCCCACCGTGAGGCCCTCGTAGGTCCACTCGGTCGTGCCGGATGCGGGCGACCAGGCGATGCCGCTCAGGCTCACCTCCACCTTGAAGACCTCGTAGTCGTCCGACGCCGTGCCGGTGAGGTCGAAGCTCGCCCGGCGGAGCATCGTCCGGTCGGCGGGAGAGGTGATGTTCACCCGGGGGCTCTCGCCGTCGGTCACGCCCCCCGCCTCGTAGGCCACGACGACCCAGGCGACCATCGTGTTGCCCAAGACGTCCGTCGCCCTGGCCCAGACGGTGCTCACCCCCTCGCCGACGGTCAGGCCGGCGTACTCCCAGCTGGTGGTGCCCTCCGCCTCCGTCCACTCGATGCCGTTCTGGCTCACCTCGACCCTGAGGAGCTCCAGGTTGTCCGAGGCCGTCCCGGAGATGTCGAACGTTGCCGACGGGAGGATGGAGCCGTTGGAGGGGGAGGTTATGGAGATGGAGGGCTCCGGGTCGGCCGGGGGAATTATCCGGAAGGAATAGGTCGCGTCCCTCGACGACACGAGCAGGTGGAGGGGCCCGTCGACGGCAGGGATGAACTCCATCGTGGAGGTGGTGTTGGCCGTCAAGTCGTCGGTCTTCGCCAGGAGGTCCCCCATCGCGCTCAGGAGCGAGGCGTTGAGGGTCCGGTTGCCCCCGGTCATCGTGACCTCCACCGTGAGGGTGCGGTCCGAAAGCCCCAGGAAGGCGAAGTAGTCCTTCGTATCGTCGTCGCCCAGAAGGCCCTTGCAGTCCGTCTGGGGGACCGCCGGGCGGGACGTCTCCAGCGTGTCCCCGGCGTCGCCGGGGGTGCCGGCGTCCATCTGGTCCGTGAGCGTCAGGTCGAGAGTGTAGTCGTTGTCGCCGGAGATGTTGATGTACCACAGGCCGGCGCCGGAGTCGCTTGTGATCCGGCGGCCGGTCTCGGACTTCTCGGGGGCGACCCACTTGGTCGAGTTCACCGGGGCCTTCTTCGCGTTGTAGAGCTGGAGCCTGAGGCTGCCGTTGTCAGAATCGCCCGCGGCGAGCTCGTAGTCGAGAACCTGCCCGGCGGTGACCTCGACGGAGTACCAGTCGGTGCCGTCGTCGTCGCGCGCCCACCCGCGGTAGTTGCCGCTCCCCGGCAGGAGGACCGTGTCCGTGAGCGTCTCGTTGAAGACGTCGGGCGCGTCCCGGCCGGAGCCGCCGTCGTTTTGGGGGACGATGCGGTAGGAATAGGTGAAATTGCAGCTCTCGGCGCTGGTGGGATGCAACTCCACTTGGTACGTGCTCGGGTGCGATGCATTGGTCACCCATTCGACCGAGCGGGATTGCCCGGGCGCGATGGTGACCGTCCGCCCGGCCGGATCGGGCTGGATGTCCCTGTACAGGTCGAAGACCTCCAATGTGAGCGATGTCGAGTTCGGGGTGTCGGCCACGGCCGCCGTGGCGACCAGCATCGAGCCGTTGGTGACGTCGACCCGGTAGAGGGAGTGTCCGAAGTACGATTGGACGCACACGCTCCAGTAGGTCTTCCCCTCCTCGATCCTCCGGTTGACGGGTCCTTCCGTGGGCAGGTCCCATTCCTCGATCCGGATGTTGTAGTTGGTCGTCCCGGTCTTGCTTTCTATCACAATGTAATAGTACTGATCCTGGACGCTCGGTTCCCGGTACATCCGCGTTTCCCAGGAGGCCCCGCTGGACACGAGGGGGCCCGATTTGGTGTAATTGTCATAGTTCGGCCCAAGATGCACGAAGATGCTCACCTCCACCTCCCAGTTCTGGGGGGCCGTGAAATTGAAGATGTAGAACTTGTCGGTGCTCAGCGCGACCTTGTAGTAGTCCCGGATGTCGTTGGGCCGGCTCACGCTCCCCGAGGAGGTGCCGACGGCGATGGTCTCGGCCGATGCGAAGTCGTCGTTCCCGGTGTTGTCCGCGGAAACGCCCCGGAAGATGCCCCCGAAGCACCCCAGGACGAGCAGAAGTCCGACCCCCAGGCATGGAACAGCGCGGTATTCCCCCATGAGAAACCCCGAAGGTGGATGCGTGTGAGATATAATAATATTTCCCATCCGGAACGGCAAGGGAGCCTTTCCCGGCGGCCCGGTGGCAAACTATAAATAATGATACATATGTATAATTAATCGATACCTATGGTGACCGCTCGCGTGACCCGCTGGGGGAACTCGCTGGGGATCAGGATTCCGAAGAAGAAGGCAATACTCGAGGGTATCAAGGAGGGTGACCAAGTGCTGATAATCAAGAATGGACTGACCATCAAGGAGCTTGTCAAGAAGTTCGGCACCAGGAAATCGAAGAGGTCGACGCAGGAAATGAAGGACGAGGCCCGGAGGGGATGGGGTGAATGATTACCTTTGGGATTCCTATGCACTGATAGAGGGTCTCAAAGGCTCGGCCGCATATTCAGAGCTTGAGTCTGCCCCGATAATAACCACCCCGTTCACAGTCATGGAGACCTGCCATTTCCTTCAAAAGGATCTGGATTATTCCCCGCAGGAAAGCGCAGACATCGCCTTGGACCTGATGGAGCATGCCCCGCCGTTGGATGGCAGGCTGTTGTCGGCCGCCGCCACCTGGCGGCTTGAGCATGCCACCCGCCAGCGGAATTATTCCTATGCCGATGCCCTTGGTTACGTCATGGCCCGATGCTTGGGATTGACATTCCTGACCGGCGACCGGGCTTTCGAAAGCCTGCCGGGCGTCGAGATAAGGCGGTGACGGCCGGTTGACATCGACCAAGGACACAAAAGGCCAGGACGAAGCCACCCTCCGCTTCCTGCGAAAGAGCTTCTCCGACTACTACGCCGGGGCAAAGCTCGAGATGCCCGACCGCTTCGGCCGCCGGGAGTGGGGGTTCATGTTCTTCGGGCGCGACAGCATGCTGCGCCACCTCGCCCTGAGGTCGGCCGACGAGGCGAGGGCCTTCCTTCGGCGCGAGGCGCCGGCCCACTCCTACCACTCCACCGCCTACTACGAGAGGCCGGACGCCCAGAACATGAAGGAAAAGAAGTGGCTCGGGGCCGACCTCATCTTCGATCTGGACGCCGACCACATCGAGGGCTCTGCGGCGATGGGCTACGAGGAGATGCTCTCCGTGGTCAAGCGCGAGATAGTCCGGCTGGCCGAGGAGTTCATCCTGGGCGACCTGGGCTTCGATATCCGGTCGGTGCAGCTCGTGTTCAGCGGGGGCCGGGGCTACCACATCCACGTGAGGCACCCGTCCGTGCTGGAGCTCGGGAGCCGGGAGCGCCGCGAGATGGTGGACTACATCACCGGCGTAGGGCTGGACCTGTCGGCCGGCACCGTGAGCCCGGCGATGCAGGAGGGCGGGCGCGCCAGCGGCATCTTCCGCGCGGAGGTGGTCGGGGCGCGGGGGACGGGGCGCTTCGCCAAGGCGGTCAAGGCCCGGCGGCTGCCGGCGCCCGACGCCCCCGGCTGGGAGGGCCGGATGGCCCGCGCCACGCTGGCGCTGCTTGCGGAGCTCGAGGCCGCCGGAGAGAAGGCCGCCGTGGAGCGGATGACCGTCCTGCAGGGCCCGGGAAAGCGCGGCCTGGGCGCCGGGAACGCAAGGAAGCTCTACGCCGACCTCTTTGCCGGGAAGCCCGGCGGGCTCCGGGGCGCGGACCGCATCCGCCAAGACGGCGTGGTGGACGTCTTCTCCAAAGACGAGCTCGCGGGCTGGTTCTTCGAGATGATAAAGGAGACCGCCGGCGTCAAGCTGGAGAAGAAGGAGGGCGCGGCGGACGGCCGGGTGACCGGCGTGAAGGCCACGGGCGAGACAGACGAGCCCGTCACGTCGGACGTGAAGAGGCTCATCCGCCTGCCCACCTCCCTGCACGGGAAGACAGGTTTCCTTGTGGCGCCGCTTTCGATAGACGAGGTCAAGGGCTTCGAGCCTCTCCGGGACGCCGTGGTGCTGCCGGCGGCCCCGGTCAGGGTCGCGGTTCGGAAGGCGTTGCAGGTGAGGCTCCGCGGGGAGGACTTCAGGCTGGAGCCCGGGCCCGCCGAGCTCCCGGCCTTTGCCGCGGTCTTCGCGATGGGACGCGGGGCGGCGTCATTCGCAGGGTGAGCCCCCTTGCACCCTTGCTGCCTTGCTGCCTTCCACCCTTGCGCCCCCAGACGCCCTCCGGGCGTCTTTGCCTAGGCGAGCTTCGCTCGCCTGCGGTTCGCTCGCCTGCGGTTCGCTCGCCTGCGGTTGTGCCCTGCGCCTTGCGCCTTTTAATACATTCACAAATCGCGAAAACTAAGCTATAAATGGTACGTACCAGAATAAATATATTAAGGAGGCCGCATCTAAAGTTGCAATGCCGGATGCGCCGGCAGGGAAAGGAGATTCCGTGACATCCCGCTCATCCCGCTTCATCCGGGGGTCGCTGGCCGCGATCCTCGTCGCCTCGATGCTTCTGACAGCGATACCGCCCGGGGTGCTCGGCGCCG
>VGTL01000020.1 GCA_016874675.1 Methanobacteriota archaeon
TGGGTCCGCCCGGATTTGAACCGGGGTCTGATGGTCCCGAACCACCAAGTATAACCAAGCTAGCCCACGGACCCTCTGGGTGAACAGGGAATGAGGAGGGGTTTAATTAATTTATGCCCCTTCCAGCCGGGCCGTCAGGAGGTCCATATGCGGATACACCCGCCGGAAAGCCTCTATGACCTCGTCGATGGGGAAATCCGCCCTCGTCCCGTAGTCGGCGATGTACTCGATGTGCACGCGTCCGCTCCGGTCGAGATGGTGCAGCATCCCGTGGTGCACGCCGTCAAAATCGACCGGCACGAGGTTGAATTTTTATCTTGTACGGGAACCGGTCCCGGACATATCCGAACAGGGCGATGGCCTGCCCCCTCTTCCCGCCGACATGCGCGATGAGCTCCCCCGCCTTCGCCCGCACCATCGGATTGTCCGCGTCGATGTATTCCGTCGATGCAAGATATTCGTCCATCAACCGCCCGCCCTCGACTACCGCGCCGACCGTGAAAGCGCCCGCAGGCGTTCAGAAACCGAGCCCGTCCCTTATGAACCTTATTCCCCAGGCCAGCGTTATCATGCCCATTATGACCGACATGAACTGTATCGGCGTCTTGCCTATCCGGTTCACGACGCTCGTGGGGAGAGCGAACATCAGGGCCGTGATGCCCATCACGATCGTGACCGCGATGCCGGTGACGAGCAGGCCCTGGTCGTTCACGGCCGCGATGATCGCGGTGATGGCCGCCGGGCCCGTGAGGAGCGGGGTGGCTATTATGGCCGCCACCGCCGGGACGGAGCTCCCCTGCTTTATCCCGTTCTGGCTCATGGACTGCCCGAGCGTCATCTGCACGCCGAAGATGGCGAGTATTATCCCGCCGGCTATCTTGAAATCGGAGATGCCCACGCTGAACAGGCCGAGGAGGGGCGCGCCGATGAGGAGGACCGCGTAGGACATCGCGGCCGCGGCCAGCACGGCGTAGAGCGCCGTCCTCTTCTTCTCGGCCGGTGTCATGGAGGCGGTGCTCGCGGTGAAAACGGCGAAGCTGGACAGCGGGTCGATTATGACCGTGAACAGGATTACCAGCTGGATGAGCTGCTCGAGCACGAAATATCCAACAGCGATGCCCGTTAAATCATTTGCGCGCCTACCCGAGGCGCGAGACGCCGGAGCACTGCCCCCGGGAGCATCGAAAAGCATTACTATACGGGAGGAAATGCCCTCGCCATGCCAAAGCCTGACGTCCAGGAATACCTGGAGAGCCTCGGCCGGTTCGGGATGCACTTCGGGCTGGGGCGGGTCCGGAGACTGCTCGCCTCGCTGGGGGACCCGCACAAGGCATTCCCCTGCGTGCACGTCACCGGCTCCAACGGCAAGGGCTCCGTGTCGAGGATGCTCTCCTGCATCCTGGAGGAGGCCGGCTACCGGACCGGCCTGTACGTCTCGCCCCATCTTGAGAAGTTCAACGAGCGCGTCTCGGTGAACGGCGTCGACATCTCCGACAAGGACCTCGGGGAGTCGCTTGCGAAGGTCCGCCCGATCGTCGAGGCGATGGCCAAGCGGCGCCAGCAGTGCACCTATTTCGAGGCGACCACCGCCGTGGCGTTCGGATACTTCCGCAGGGCCGACGTGGATGTCGCGGTCCTCGAGGCCGGCCTGGGCGGGAGGCTGGACGCCACCAACGTCGTCGACCCGCTCGTCTCGGTCATCACGAACGTGTCGCTAGAGCACACGGACATACTGGGCAGGACCATCGAGAAGATCGCCTACGAGAAGGCGGGCATCATCAAGCCCGGCCGACCGGTGATAACCGGCGCCTGGGACCGGAGAGCCGTGGGCCTCATCAGGGCGACCGCCAACAGGAAGAAGGCCCCGTTCTACATGATGCAACGCGAGATCAGGCGCCGGAGCAACGCCGTGACGCCCGAGGGCCAGACTTTCAGCCTCTACACCGACCGGGAGTCGTACATGCGCCTCACCACGCCGATGATGGGCGATTTCCAGCAGGAGAACGCCGCGGTGGCCGTGCTGGCGGCGGAGATACTGGGCGAGGCGGGCCTGAACATCTCGCCGGAGAACATCCGCAGGGGCATAGCGAGGGCCGTGGTGCCCTGCCGGTTGGAGAGGGTCGGCGACCGGCCGAAGATCCTCCTGGACAGCGCCCACAACCCGGCGGCGGCCGAGAGGGCGTCGCGCGCCGTGGCCTGGTACCGGAAGGAGGGCGGGTTCGAACGAGTTCATTTACTCTTCGGGATACTGGGCGACAAGGACCTCGCCAATGTGCTCAAACCCATGTTGGAGGTCGCCGACACGCTGACCTACACCCAGCCCACGACGGGGCGCGCCCTGACCGTCGAGAAGGCCAGGAAGAAGGTGACGGCCATGGCGGGGAAGAAGGGCCTGAGCTTCGTCTCGGGCCCTTCCAATGCGCTTCGCGCGGTCCTGAAGCTCGCCGGCAAGAAGGACCTCGTATGGATTTCGGGCTCGATGTATCTCGTCGGGGAGGTCAGGGCGATGCTGAGAAAATCCGGGCAGTTGGGGAATTGACGGGCAGTACCGGGCAATATGGGACGACGGGGCAATACGGGCAATGTGGGCAATACGGGGTGATGCGTCCGTCGGTTCCCGCATTGTCCGTTTCACAGGTTGCCTAGAGTGCCCGTCCGTCCCGTATTGCCGTTATTGCCCGTCTCACCAATCGCCCCGATTGCCCGATTGCCCGTCTTTCCCTATCCCTGCCTCGGTATCTCCTCGATGGCCGCCGGGTTCTCGATGGAAGAGATGTCCCCGAGGTCCTTGCCGAGGAATTTCGCCCTTATTACGCGCCGGACTATCTTGGCGGTGCGGGTCTTGGGGAGCATGGAGACGAACTTGATGTCCTCGGGCCGGTCGACCTTTCCCAGCTCCTTGCCGACCGCGTCCCTCAATTCCTCCTTGAGGGCTTCCGAGGGCTCCCTGCCCGGCCTGAGCACGACGAAGCACATTATCCCCTCGCCCTTTATCTCGTGCGGGACGCCTATCGCCGCCGCCTCGGCCACCGCGCCGTGCTTCATCAGGGCGCCCTCTATCTCGGACGGCCCTATCCTGCGCCCCGCCACCTTGATGACGTCGTCGGCCCGGCCGAGGATGAACCAGAAGCCGTCATCGTCGATTATGACCCAGTCGCCGTGGTCCCAGACGTTCGGCCAGCGGGACCAGTAGGTCTCGATGTATTTCTCGGGGGCCTTCCAGAGCCCCCGCGTCATGGACGGCGAGTGGCTCCGGGCGACGAGGTAGCCCATCTTGCCGCGCACCGGCTTGCCATCGTCGTCCACGACATCGACGTCCATGCCTATGCCCGGCCCGCGAAGGGTCGCCGGCTTGAGCGAGTTTATCGGGAGCGGGGCGATGAAGCAGCCGATGATGTCCGTCCCGCCGGATATGTTGATTATCGGGCAGCGGCCGCCGCCCACGTTCCTGAAGAACCACATCCAGGAGGCCTCGTCCCAGGGCTCGCCCGTGGAGCCGAGGATGCGCAGGCTGGAAAGGTCGTGCCTGCGGACCCAGTCCTCCCCGGAGCGCATGAGCATCCGTATCGCGGTGGGCGAGATCCCGAAGATGGTGATGCCGTGGCGCTCCACCATGTCCCAGAGCCGGTCCGGGCCGGGGTAGTCGGGCGCCCCCTCGAAGAGGAACACCGTCCCGGCGAGGTTGTGGTTGCCCATTATCATCCAGGGGCCCATCATCCAGCCGATGTCGGTGAGCCAGAAGAAGAGGTCGCCCTCCTTAATATCGAAGAAGTAGGCCACCTCCTTGGCCACCTGGACCAGCGCGCCGGCGTGGGTGTGCACCGTGCCCTTGGGCATCCCGGTCGTCCCGGACGTGTAGATGATCAGCGCCGGGTCCATCGAGTCCATCCGCTCGGTGGGGCACTCGGGGGACCTGCCGGCGAAAAAATCGTGGTACCAGACATCGCGACCCTCCTTCATGGGCGTCTCCATGCCGTTGCGCCGGAAGACGACCACCCTCCGCAGCGACGGGACCTCGACGGCGGCCCTGTCTGCCTCGGCCTTGATGGAGAACATCTTGCCCCGCCGGAACGAGCCGTCGGCAGTGAAGAGGAGCTTGGCGCCGGCGTGGTTGAGGCGCAGGGCGACCGCCGGTGCCGCATACCCGGAGAATATCGGTATCACGATGGCGCCGATCTTGAGGCTGGCGTACATCTGCACGACTATCTCGGGGCCCATGGGCATGTATATGCCGACGGTGTCGCCCCTCCCGACGCCCGCCTCCTTCATCGCGTTGGCGAGACGGTTCACGTCGCGCGAGAGCTGCCGGAAGGTCATCGTGCGAGTCTCGCCGTTCTCCCCTTCCCAGATGAGGGCGGCCTTGTGCCTTCTGTCGGAGGCGGCATGGCGGTCCAGGCAGTTGTGGACGATGTTGAGCTTGCCGCCGACGAACCAGTCCGTCCAGGGGATGCCCTTGGAGGAGTCCTTGAGCTTCCGGTATCTCTTGTAGAACTCGATTTGCAGGTCATCGATCACGGCGGGCCAGAACCACTCCGGCTCCCTGGCAGCCCGCTCGACGAGGCGCTCGTAGGTCTTGATGCGGTGCTTCCTCATGAACGCCCAGATCCGGGTGCTCTCGGCTGCCTTTTTCGTCGGCCTCCAGACTATGCCCTTCATGGCGGACGCCCCCCACGCTATGCGATTGGTGAAAGGCAGCAAGGCAGCAAGGCAGCAAGGCAGCAAGGGGCGAGTGTCCGTACGGCCCATTCCTGCCTTCCTGCCCCCCCTTCCTGCCTTGCTGCCTTGCTGCCTTCCTGCCTCCCTTTCTCCCTTTCTGCCTTCCTGCCTTGCTGCCCCCGTTTCCCGTTCTACTTCTTCGGCTGGGGCAGTATTATGTCCTCCAGCACCTCGTTCTGCCGCGCCCCGTCGGCGAGCATCCTGCGGTACTTGATGAAGTCGATAGTGTCCTGGCCGGTGAGCTTCTTGTTGTTGAAGGCGTTGAAGCCGAAGAAGGCCTCGCCGTTCATGTTGGCGGCCAGCCAGTGGCGGTTGATTATCTTGGCCTGGTCCCAGAAGAACTTCTTCTTGAGGCGTATCCCGTCCACGGACTTGATGAGGCAGCCGGGGAACAGGTTGGTGAACGTCCAAAGGATGTCGTGAACGGACTTGTCCAGGAGCGCGAAATCGGTCTTGGCGACCTTGACGGCCTCCCGGGCCCTCTTGAGCTCCTCTCCGGTCTTGAACTCGCCGTACACGACATCGCCGTCCTCCACGTACTTGTCGACGATGACCTGCGGGTTCCGGAGCCAGTGGTCGCCCTCGCGGATTACCGGCACGACCTTGCTCACCAGGCCCTTGAGCTTCATCTTGTAGGCGCTCCACATCTCGCAGGACACGCAGCTCCACATCGCGTCCTCGATGCCCAGGTACCACGGCAGGAAATCGGAGCTCCCGCCGTCGGGCGCCGAGCCGTGGCGCGGGCCCGCCTGGCCGAACACGGCCAGGTCCGAAGAGACGGTTATGTCGCAGGCCATGCCGATCTCCTGGCCGCCGGCGACGCGCATGCCGTTGACGCGGCAGATGACCGGCTTCTTGCAGTTGAGGATGCCGTCGACCATGCCGTTGAACAGGTCCATGTACATGCCGTACTCCTGGGGGCGCTTCGAGTAGTACTCGGCGTACTCCTTCGTGTTCCCGCCGGTGCAGAACGCCTTGTCGCCCATGGCGGTGAAGACCACGGCCACCACCCGGCGGTCCATCGAGGCGCGGTTCATGCCGGCGATGACGCCCTTGACCATCTCGGTCGTGTAGGAGTTGTACTGCTGGGGGTTGTTGAGGATGATCCAGGCCGAGTGGAGGCCCTCCACCGGCTTTCCGGCCGGGTCCAGTATATGCCGCTTCTCGTAGATGACGCCCGGCGCGTCCTTGCTGAAATGCTCCTCCCCCCAGAGATCGTGGTCCTTCAGGTTGTCATCCTTCGGCATCCAATCAAGCGACATGTCTCAGCCTCCTGCCCCGCAGGATAAGGGACGGCTCTAATAATGATTTCGGAAGGATCCGCATCGGATCGGCGCCGTGTTCCGCGCCCCCCGGGCCGGCCGTTCCAGCAACCCTTATTAAGACCGATTCCCGTCCACCCGCCTGGGGTACCAAAATGGGACTGAAGGACGGCTTCAAGAAGATGGGCGACAGGATGGACGTGACCTGCGACAAGTGCGGAAAGATCATGAAGCCCGGCGGCTCGGTCAAGAAGAACGTCGGCGGGAAGGACCACCAGTTCTGCTCCGACGCCTGCGCCGGCGCGTTCATGCCGGGCGACAAGGCGAAGTGAAGGAAAACAGGGTGCAGGGTGCTCCTTGCGCCTTGACCCTCGCGCCCCAAGCCCTGCGCCCCCGGAGGACCTTCGGTCCTCCTTGCCTAGGCGAGCTTGGCTCGCCTGCGGTTGCGCCTTGCGCCATGCGCCTTGGGACAACCATTATCTTGCCCCGGGGACATCCCTTTCCCGGCCACCATGAAATGCCCCGTCTGCGAAAGCGAGGTGATACTGGGTGAGGAGAGGTGCGGCCGGTGCGGGTCGCGTCTCTCCCGGCTCGAGGGCCGGTCCGGGCTCCCGGATTCCGTGCCGGACCAGACCATCTACAGCCGGCCCGTCTTCAGCGCCCCGCTGCCCCGGGGCCCCTCGCGCCCGGATGGGCTGCCCTGGTCCGTCCACGAGGACCGAAGGCCCAAGAGCGCCCTGTCCCTTCTTGCGGGAATCCTCATCCTTATCGGCGGGCTCATCGCCCTGGGGCACGGCGCCCTCTACCTGATGGTCGCCTCCGTGGCATCGGACTTCCTCGGCGCCCCGGGCATCGGCATGGTGGCCTCCTTGGCGACCTGCGGGGCCATCTACCTCTTCTTCGGCATAATGGCCTCGATGGGCGGGGTGCTGGGGATAATGAGGCGCAAGTGGGAGCTGGTCGTGGTCGGGGCGGTGTTCTCGATGCTTTCGGTGGGCACCCTCCTCCTCTCGTCCATACTGGGCCTGGTGGGACTGATACCGGCCGCCCTCTCCCGTGGCGATTTCGACCAGCGCCCGGGCGGCCCGGGCGGGAAGAAAGTATTTACGGTCCCTGCCGCATCAGCCCCGTCGGTCCCATGAAGTGCCCGAAGTGCGGGGAGGAGGTCATACTCGGCGCGGAGCGCTGCGGGGCCTGCGGCGCGCCGCTGGACCTCCTGGAGAAGGAGCCCGGGTCGCGGGGGCCGGCGGCCGACCCGGCCGTGTTCAGGCAGCCGGTCTTCGGCGCCCCGCCCGCCCGGGGGCCCGCCCGCGAGCCGGAGGTGCTCCCCTGGGGCGTCCACGAGGACGAGGCCCCCAAGACCCCGGTCTCGTTCGCCGGGGGCCTGCTCATCCTGTTGGGCGGGATACTGTCCATGGTGACCGGTTTCCTCGTCCTCAACGCCCCGGGCCGCGTCCCGGAGCTCTACGGCCTGGGGGCGTTCAGCCTCACCCCGCTTTGCGGCACGCTCATGCTCCTCTTCGGCCTGGGGGCGATGCTGGGCGGCATCCTGGGCGTCTTCCGCAAGCAGCGCACTATCGTGATGGCCTCGGCGGTGCTCAGCATCGTATCGGCGGGCTGGTCGTTCCTGTCGATGGTGCTGGGCTTCATCGGGCTTATTCTGGTTGCGATAAGCAAGGACGATTTCGACTGAGGGCTACTTGCCCTTCCCGGCCCAGGGATTGGACGGCAGCGTCGGGTCGACCTCATCGGCCGGCGGCTCGACGGGCCTTGCCGGCTCCTTCCCGGACGGCCTGGCCCCGACGGTGCCCCTGACGGGCGCTCCGGCGCCGGGCCGCCAGGGCTCCTCCGGGACGGGGGGCGCCCGGACGGGCGGCGTCTCGAGCGGGTTGATCTCGATGACCTTGGGGACATTGGCCGCCTCCAGGTCGATGACCGCGGTCTCCGGAGGGGCCGGGATGGCCCGCACGAGGCGAGGGGGGGGCGGAGGTATGGTGCGGACGACGCGGGGCGGCTGGCGGGAGGGAACGGGGTGCTGGGTGCCGGGCGCCGTCAGGGTCGCGATGGAGGGCGGGGCGCCCTCCGGAATGGCCTTCCCGGCCCCGGCCGCCGACGCGACGGTGGTCGGAGCGGCGACGGCCGGCGGGCCGAGGGCCAGCGCTGGGGCCCCGGGACCCCGGGGGTGGCGCGCCAGTGACCAGCGGGAGACCTCCCTTCGGCGCGGCCTGGACCTCGAGACCAGGAAGAGGGCGACGAGCAGTAGCACCAGTACTGCCCCGGCCAGGAGCGCGGGGTGGAGGGAGGCCGTGTTCACCGCGTCGGGCGGGCGGGGCCGCGGCGCGATCTCGGGGTCGGCCCGGACCGTCCTCTCCAGCCGGCCCGTGGCGCCGTCGTCGTCCGTGACCACGAGGGCCACGGTGCGGATTCCCGGCACGGGGAACTTCCGGGAAACCACGCTCCCGGAGGCGGAGAGGCCGTCGTCGAACTCCCAGCGGTAGGCGACGATGGAGCCGTCCGGGTCGCGGCTTTTCGAGGCGTCCAGGGTGAAGGTGCGGTTGCAGGTCACGTTGAGCGGCGCCGCGAAATCGGCGACGGGCAGCTGGTTGATGATGGTCACGGGCAGAACCTGCGTGGAGGAGGCGCCGTCGTCGTCGGTGACGCGCAGGGTCACGTTGAACGTCCCGGTGCGGGCGAAGGAGTGGGAGGCCATCCTGCCCGTGGCGCAGTGCCCGTCGCCGAAGAGCCAGGAGAAGCTTGATTCGCCCAGGCCGTCGTCGTGGTCGAAGCTCGCCGAGGCGTCGAAGCCCAGAAGCTTGCGCTTCCCGGCGGTGTCGTTCGTGGCGGTGAAGCGGGCGACGGGCGGAAGGTTCTCTATCCTGAGGGCGCGGGAGGCGGTGGCCCGGCGCAGGGTGCCGTTCTCGAAGTAGTCGATGGTGCAGTCCACGGTGTACTCGAGGTCGTCGGCGAAGCTGTGGTTCACCACCCGGCCGAAGCCGGCAAACCCGTCCCCGAAGAGCCAGGTGGTGTTCACCACGGCGCCGTCGGGGTCCAGGGCCGTCGAGATGAACGTGAAGGTCGTGAGTACGGTGCCGTTTGGGGGCGCCACGACGAAAGACGGCAGCGGCGTGCGGTTGAACACGGAGATGGAGGCGCTCAGGCTGGAGGAGGCGCCGTATGTGTCGGTGACGGTCAACGTGTACGGGAATGTCCCGGCACCGGGGAAGCTTCGGGCCACGACGGGGCCATGGAGGTCGGTGTCCGGGAAGCTCCAAAGGTAACGGTCGATGCCCTGCCAGTCGGTGGTGCCGGAGGCGTTGAAGGCGACCTCGTCCCCGACTAGGGCCGTGGCGGGGGCGTCGATGGAGGCCGACGGATAATCGTTTACAAGGACCCAACCGACTGCATCGTTGTTGTCCGGGTCGGGATCGGTTATCTCCCCGGCCGGAAGAAGGACCCTGGCAAGGCACGGCCACGGCACCGGCCGGGCCTCCGCGGACGAGTTCGCCGTGAACGGGAAGCTCGAGCCGGCCGGCAGGTCGATGGAGAGGTTGACAATGGGCGCGGCGGTCCCGCCCTCTTGCCAACGGAGCTCGATACGCGCGTTTTGCACGTCCAGCTCTCCCCGGTTGCCGACCGCGACCTTTATGTCGAACGTCTCGTTGGCGTTGGGCACCGGCGGGTCGAAGGACAGGCTCTCCACGAAGAGGTCGGTCGTGGTCAGCGGCCCGTAGACTATCCGGACCTCGCTGAGCACCGGGGAGGACCCGCCGGCGGAGCCGAAGAGGGCCCGGTACTGGATGAAGCGCGCCGCGGGGCTCGCGATGCCCGACCGGAACCGGCCGAGCGGAGCGGCCTGCGCCCAGGCGCTCCAGTTGACGGAGTCGGCGCTCGTGCGCGTCTCGAACGAGAGCGCGGCGCCGGAGGGGGTGTCCCACTGGGCGATGTGCTCGAGACCGCCGAAGCTTCCGACCGGCCCCAGGTCGACGGGCCTGGAGAGCAGCATGCCCGACGCCTTGCAGCCCGCCCTGCGGACGGTGATGTTGTCCAGCCACAGGGTGTAGTGCTTGAACGGGACCTCCAGCTGGTAGTTGTAGACTATGGGCTCGATGAACTGTATCGACGAGCGGTCCTTGCCGGAGATGTCCATGACGAAGTGGGTCCAGCCCTCCCCGGGGCCGCCGGTGTAGCGGGCGTACCGGTGGAGGCTGGACGACACCACCGGGCCGCTCTCGCCGCCCACGAGCATGTACAGGCTCCCGGGGGGAAGGTCCGAGGAGCGCACGTCCATCTCCAGAAGGTCGAAGCCGCTCCAGTCTGGCACCGAGATGCTGCTTGTGACCACCCGCCCGTTGCGCATGTGGGCGTATCCCCCGAGCTCCCCGGGGTCGTCGTCGCGCCAGAACTCGATTCTCAGGCTCCCGGTGCCCTCCGTCTTCATTGCGGTGTCGATTGCCACGCTGGAGAAGATGTGGGGCTGGTTGTTGGGGCGCCAGCCGCCCAGGGAATCGAGGCTGTCCACCATCAGGGGCAGGTAGGCCGGCTCGAGCGCCCAGGAGCCCTCCCAGGCCCGGTCCGGTCCAAGGTCGGTCGCCGCCGATATGTTGGAGGCGTCCAGGAAGCTGTCCGTCCAGGCGAGGTCCGGCGTCCGGCGGGCTATCTCTCCGGCGAGCCATTCCCGGACCTGGTAGATGGTGCTGTCCTCCACCGGCCGGTACCGGGCCCCGGCGAAGGCGCTGCCGACGGCGACGGATTCGGCCACGGCGCGGGCGGCCTCGTAGCCGTAGATGTCGCCGTACAGGTTCAGGAGCTCGAAGTCCTCGATGCCGTCGCGGGCCAGGAAGAGCCGGAGCGAGGGGCACACGTCGTCCACCAGCCCGACCTTGTTCCCCGGGTAGAAGAGGTAGCCGTCGCCGTCCTGGAGGGAGCCGTTCCACGGGTCGTTTCCGACGGTGTAGTAGTCCCAGTAGTTGGTGCCCCAATAGAGGACGCCCTCGACCCCCCGGGAGAAGGTGTCCCAGCAGAGCGCCCGGCCCTCCACGCCGTCGCTCGCTATTCCGGCGTCGACGTTGTACCACCAGACCGACTGGCCCTTGGCCTGCCGGCCGAGGGCATCGAGCTCGTGGTAGTAGCCGCCGGGCACCGCCCAGACATCGGTGCAGTTGAAAAGCTCCGGGACCGGCTGGACCGTGTTCACGAACCTGAGGTCGGGGGCGTTGGCCTTGACCAGCTCGTAGAACTGCCGGACGACGTGGTAGTCCGGGTGCTGCCAGTAGGAGGTGACGTCGTCGTTGAAGGCGATCGGCTCGTCGGTGACATAGACATAGGCCCTGTCGAGCCACCCCTTCTGCCGGTAGTGGTCGGCCACCAGCTTGATGTACTGGCCGATGTGATTGACATAGAGGTGGTTCATGTCGTAGGGGGGGGCGCCCCAGAAGTAGATGGAATCGGGGTGGCCGCTTGCGGAGTCCCGGTCGGCGCGCCGGGGGGAGTAGCCCGTGAGGGGGAAGCGGAAGCTCGTGAAGCCGAGCTCGTCGAGGCAGTACTCGAGCCACGGGTCCGTCCCGGAAAAATCGACCGAGACCACGCCGTTGCTGACGGTCATGTTGTAGCGCCCCACCTGGCCCAGGGCGATGTTGCCCGGGGAGATGCGGAACTTCCGGTACTGGTCGTGGACGTTCTTCATGAGCAGCTGGTGCTCGGATGACCAGGGCGTGTAATTGTAGAAGGCGGCCCAGGACGAGGCGGAGTCGTCGAACCAGGTCTGGAGGGTGTTGCGCTCCGGGAGGGCGATGTCCCAGACGGTGAGCTCGACGGGCCAGGTGCTTCCTGACATGGAGAAGTTGGCGTGATAGGTGCCGGGCGGGGTTGCCTCCGGGACGAATATGTCGACGAGGAAGACATTGTTGGCCGCGTTGGAGAACTCGAGCGGCTGGCCGGGGGAGATGGGGACGAGCGGGTCCGGCCATTCGGTCTGCACCGCCGAAGGATAACAGACCTTGTAGAACTCGAAGCGGCTTTCGGGGATGCCGCCCGATTCGCCGGTGAAGGCGGAGAGCGAGAGGTTGCCGGCATGGTCGGACGAGGTCCATTCTACGGCCTGGAAGGCCTCGTGCTCCCCCCGCGCCGCGCTCAGCAGTATGGTGGTGCCGTTGCACACCGCGCTTGTGTGTCCGTAGGTCGAGGCCGGCCCCACCTTCTCGGTGGGGGGCAGGAAGAACCAGCCGCCGTCCGGCTCGGGGGGGTCCCGGGCCCCGTCGCCGCCCGCCGGGATTCCCAAAACCGGCGACATTGCCAGGAGTGCCGCAAGCAGCACGGCCAGCGCCGCCGGTGGAGCGTTTCCC
Organism: Methanobacteriota archaeon; assembly: GCA_016874675.1. GTDB lineage: Archaea > Thermoplasmatota > DTKX01 > VGTL01 > VGTL01 > VGTL01. The sequence goes on from VGTL01000020.1 coordinate 12,320, forward strand.
CTGGTGCCCATATACGAATCCTCCTTTCCCCTGGACGGATGGTCGCGTTCATATGGGGCTTGGAGTTAATAAAACTAGTTGACATGTATAAAAGGCGCAAGGCGCAGGGCGCAGGGCGCAAGGCTTAAGGCGCAGGGCGCAAGGTTCAGGGAGCAAGGAAAAGAGGGACTTTCCTTCCTTGCTCCATGCCCCCTGCGCCCAGCGCCTTCGTCCCCCCGGACGACCTTCGGCCCAGAAGACCTTCGGTCTTCTTCGCCTAGAAGAGCTCGCTCTGCTCGCTCTTCTGCGGTCGTCCTCGCCTAGACGAGCCCCAGACGCCCTCCGGGCGTCTTTGCCTAGGCGAGCTTCGCTCGCCTGCGGTTCGCTCGTCTGCGGTTGCGCCCCGCGCCTCATCCCTTGCGCCTTCGTCCCTTGCGCCCCGCGCCCTGCGCCCTGCGCCTTCTTCCCTCGCGCCCCGCGCCTTGCGCCTCGCGCCTTGGTTGTCTCAACCTTCGAACCAATAAAGCTTATTACCCTCTTGCCCAATGTCCCGCGATTATCTCCCGGGGAAAGACAGGAGGAGAAGAACAGTGGGCATAAGGTTCGTCGACAAGCCGCGCACCAAGGAGCAGGTGCTATCCCTCATGCACCCGCTCGTGCGGGACTGGTTCAACTCCCGCTTCAAGGAGCTCACCGAGCCGCAGGCCCTGGCCATACCGCTCATCCACACCCAGGAGAACGCCCTCATCTCCTCGCCCACGGGCAGCGGCAAGACCCTCACCGCCTTCCTCTCGATAATCAACGAGCTCTGGGGGCTGCAGGAGAGGGGCGAGCTCAAGGACCAGATCTACGCGGTCTACATCTCGCCGCTCAAGGCCCTCGCCAACGACATCGAGAAGAACCTGGACCGGCCCCTCCGGGAGCTGCGCGAGCTTGCGGCCTCGCGCGGCCAGAGGGGGCCCCAGATCCGGGTGGGGGTGCGCTCCGGGGACACCTCCGCCTACGAGCGCCAGAAGCAGGCCAAGACCCCCCCGCACCTCTTCATCACGACGCCCGAGTCCCTCTCGATCGTGCTCACCTCGCCCAAGTTCCGGGAGAAGTTCCAGCACGTCCGCTACGTGATCGTGGACGAGATCCACGAGGTGTGCAGCTCCAAGCGCGGGGTGCTGCTGTCTCTGACGCTGGAGCGGCTCCAGTCGCACGTGAAGGGCGAGTTCACGCGGGTGGGCCTTTCGGCGACCCAGGCGCCCATCAAGGAGATCGCCCGGTTCCTCGTGGGCTACGACGACAGGGGCTCGCTCAGGCCGGTCTCGATAGCCGTGGCGGGCTCGCAGAAGGACCTCGATTTGGGCATACTGTCGCCGGTGGAGGACCTCACGGCCCTGCCCTACGAGGTGACCAACTGGAAGATGTACGACAAGCTCAAGGAGCTCATCGCGACGCACCGCACCACGCTCATCTTCACCAACACCCGCTCGGGCACGGAGACCGTCGTCCACAAGCTCAAGGAGAGGGGCGTCGAGAGCATAGCCGCCCACCACGGGAGCCTGAGCAAGGAGACGCGCCTTGAGGTGGAGTCGGCGCTGCGCAGCGGCATGCTCAAGGCCGTGGTGTGCTCGACCTCCCTCGAGCTCGGCATAGACATCGGGCACATAGACCTCGTGTGCCAGATAGGCTCGCCCAAGTCCATCGCCAAGGGCATCCAGCGCATCGGCCGTGCCGGCCACGGCGTCTACGAGACCCCCAAGGGGCGGCTCATCGTCTTCGAGAACGACGACCTGGTGGAGTGCCTGGTCCTGGTGCGCAACGCCTACGCCGGCAACGTCGACCGCATCTCGATACCCAGAAACAGCCTCGACGTTTTGGCCCAGACCCTCGTCGGGATGTCTCTTGAGAGGCGCTGGGGGGCCGAGGAGGCCTTCTCCCTGGTGCGCCGGTCGGCCTGCTTTCGCGACCTTCCGCCGGAGAGGTTCTACTCCGTGCTGAGCTACCTGGCCGGCCGGCACTCCCTGGAGGGCGAGGCGTACGCCAAGATCTCCTACCGCGACGAGGACCGGACCTTCGGCATACGCAAGGGGAGCCGCATAATCTACTTCCTGAACGGCGGCACGATTCCCGAGGAGTCCTCGTACAGGGTCTTCTCCGAGAGGGGCGTCCCGCTGGGGTCGCTTTCGGAGAAGTTCATCGAGCGGCTGCGCGGCGGGGACATATTCCTTCTCGGGGGCAAGACCTACGAGTTCGACCGCACCCGGGGGATGAAGGTCTTCGTCAAGGACGCCCGGGGGCGCCGGCCGACGGTGCCCTCCTGGAGCGGCGAGATGCTGCCGCGCACGTTCGACCTTTCGGTGGAGATAGGGAAATTCCGCGCCGAGATGGCCCGCCGCCTCAAGTCCGAAAAAGAGGGCGCGGTCGCCGCCTGGCTCCAGGGGGAGTTCCGCTGCGACGCCGGCTCGGCCCGCTCGGTGATGAGCTACTTTAGGGAGGAGCTCGGGATCCTGCCCGACCCGCCGACCGACCGCCGGCTGGTGGTGGAGGGCTACCGCGACGGCAAGGGCAACTTCAACATGATATTCCACTTCTGCTTCGGGCGGCGCACCAACGACGCCCTCTCCAGGGCCTACGCCTTCGCGCTCGGCAGGCTCCACGGGGTCAACGTGAGCGTGTCGCTGTCGGACGACAACTTCATGCTGACGCTGCCCCGGGAGGTTTCGATGAAGGGCCTGGACAGGCTAGTCACCCCCAGGAACCTGGAAGGCTACGTCCGCTCCTCCGTGCGGCAGACCGAGCTCTTCAAGCAGCGCTTCCGCCACTGCGCGATGCGGAGCTTCCTGATACTGCGCAACTACAAGGGCCGGGAGATCCCCATCTCCCGCCAGCTCTACCACGCCTCGCGGATGCTGGAGCTCCTCAAGGACGACGAGTTCCCGGTAATAGCGGAGACGCACAACGAGATACTCCAGGAGGCGATGGACCTCGAGGCCGCCCTGGGGGTCGTGGAGGGCATCCGGCGAGGGCGGCTCAAGCTCTCCACCACCGGCCCGGGGGACGTGCCCTCGCCTTTTGCCCACAACATAGTGCTCATGGGCATTTCGGACATAGTGCTCATGGAGGACCGCAGCGCCCTCCTGCGCGAGCTCCACCGCAAGGTGCTTTCCAAGGCCTTCGCGGAGAGCGGCGCGGCCCGGCCGCGCTTCGGCCGGGAGGAGATAGAGGCCTACTTCCGCGGCAAGGAGATTCGCATCGACGAGAAGCCGGACATACCCTACATCCTGCGGCGCGTGGGCCCGCTGGACTTCCTGCAGCAGAGGGGGAAGAACGTCTTCCGTCTCTCGAACGTCGACTACGACACCACCCGCCGCTGGGCGGCCGAGCTCATCCGGGAGGGCGCCGCGGTGTCGGTGTGGCGGAACGGCACGCTCTGGATAACTCCCGAGGAGCTGCCCGACTACTACGCGCTCTACGCCGACCGCCGGCCCACGGGCAAGGAGGAGAGGGCGCTGCTCTCGGTGCTGGCGCGGACCGGGAAGGTCCCCCGGGACGCCGCGGCGCAGTCGGCGCTCCGGCGGCTGGAGAGGGCCTACCGGGTCGAGAGGCTCCCCGACGACGCCGACGGGAACCCGGTGTGGCGGCCGCGCGACGTCTCGGCCGTACCGGCGGCGGAGTTGCGCAACGCCACGCGCAAGCGCCTGGTCCAGATGCTGGAGTTTAGGGGCCCGCGCACCCTGACCGAGCTCGCCTTCGATCTGGCGCTCAAGGAGGAGGCTCTCTCCGAGGTGCTGGTCGGGCTCGAGGACGAGGGGACGGTGTCCTCGGGGGCGTTCCTGGAGGGCGCCCCGGGAGTGCAGTACATGCTCAGCCGCGACAAGATGCGCCTCGAGGCGCGCCACCGCGGGGTGCGCAACTTCGACGAGGCGCAGGTGGCCCACTACATCCTGCGCAAGCAGTTCTTCGGGTTCGGGAGCATCGACGACTACTTCTCCCGGCTGCACGAGGCCGGCATGGCCTACGACATCTTCAACCGGATGGAGCGCTTCGACATCGAGAAGTGGTGGGCGCTGCGCAAGGACGGCTCCGTCCTCAACGGCCGCTTCTCCCACGGCCGCGTCGGCTACATCCGGGCGCCGGAGGCGGCCCTCTACATCGCCGCCTACCGCCGGGAGAAGCTCAACCCCCTCGACGAGGCGGTGCTCTCGTTCATCAAGGGGCACCCGGGCGCCACGCTCTCCGACATCGTCGACGGGATGGGGAAGAGGACCGCCGGGCGCGACGAGCTCAAGGAGGCCCTGGACAAGCTGGACCGCAACCTCTACCTCGTTCGCGGGTTCTTCGAAAAGCGCGAGTGGAGCTCCCGCAACCGCTACTTCTTCTTCGACGTGAGGCCCGATGTCGAGAACGCCGAGGAGAGGCTCCTGCGGCGGGTGCTCCGCGCCTTTGGCCCGCTGCACGTCGGCGGCATAAAGAGCGCCACCGGCTTCGACTACGACTACGTGGTCGAGAAGCTCAACGAGCTCGAGGAGCGCGGGGAGATAGAGCGCATCGTCTCGGTCGGCACGACCCCCCTGGACCTCTACATCCTGAAAGACGAGCTCGGGCCCCTGGAGGCCGTGCGCCACGAGGGCGACGTGCGGGACCGGATGCGCATACTGTCCCTCTACGACCCGTACGTCCGCAGGCTCTGGGCCGAGGTGGCCAACCGGTTCGGGGAGGGCTGGTTCTTCCCGGTGGTGAAGAACGGCCGCCTCGTCGGGATGGTCGAGAAGTGGCAGATGAGCGGCTGCGTGGACGTGCGCGAGCTCATATTGGACGACAACTCGCTCCTGCCGGAGCTCCTCTCGGAGCTGGACCACGTCATGGAGTACTACCGCTCCATGGGCACCGACATAATACGCATCCGCCAGGTCGGGGGCAAGCCCGTGTCCGGGCTCGAGGGGCCCGTGCTGGAGCTCTTCCTCGCCGCGGGTTACCGGGTCGTCCAGGGCAACCTGCTCAAGGGCGACTTCGTCCCGGAGGTCTTCCCCCGGAGCCGGGCGCTGGCCTACATGCTCTTCCGGCAGCACATCCTTCCGGCCACCCGCTTCAAGCACACGCTCGAGGCGGCGGCGGCGATGGGCGGCCTGCGCTCCGATTTCGAGGCCTCGCTCCGAGTGAACCTCTTCACGTCGACCTGGAACCTGGCCCGGGCCGGGGTGCTGATCGCCGGGCTGGGCATTCCCGAGCACCTCATGTACTGCGTGCCCTCCGACATCCTGCTCTACAAGAGGGCCAAGGACCGCGCCCTGGAGCCGGACATGAAGGCCCTGCTTTCGGACATACCCCCGTACAGCCCCATCTCCCGTTCTGACCTCGCCCAGCGCTCCAGCCTCACGAAGGAGGCGTTCGCCGAGGCCCTGAAGAGGCTCTACGCCGGCCTGTTCGTGATACGCGACTCGAAGAACCGCTACCTGGTGACCAAGAGCTCGGAAACGCCCGTGGCGGACGCCCGGCGCAAGGTGCTGCGCAGGATCATCGAGAATTTGGGGCTCGTCACGGCCGAGGGGCTCTCGGCGTACGTCAAGCACGAGTTCAAGATGTCCGAGCTTAGGGGCCACCTCAAGCAGTGGGAGCAGGAGGGCTGGCTGGTCAAGGGCTACCTGGTCGAGGGCTCGGACGCCCTGTACTGGATCATCAAGGAGGACCTGCCGAAGGTGATGTCGATGGAGTTTCGGGGCCGCCTGGTGCTCAGCCCCACGGACACCCTGACGCAGTACCTCGCCCAGGAGATCCGCGAAAGATTCAACATCGGCGCCTGCTTCGTCGTGCTCGACGGCACGGAGATGGCCGGGGCGTTCAAGGCGACCACGCGCGGCGGGACCCTGACCGTGACGCGCATGGTCGGCCCCAGGGTCGACGACATCATCCGCGACTTTTCCCGGCGCTGGGGCCTGAAGGTGGAGTACTCCGACAAGGAGGCCCCGCCCCCGACCGACGAGTGGGAGATAATCACCTGGTACGAGAAGCAGCACGGCTCCCGGCCGGAGGACAGGGGGGAGGAGCCCGAACCGCCGCGGCGCGGCGGCGAGGAGCCCGAGGAGGAAGAGGAGGAAGAGGACCAGGACTGACACTGGGCAGCGGGGAGCGGGGGGGCAGCGGGCAGCAGGCAGCGGGCAGCGGTAAGCGGTGACGAGACGGGCCCCGTCGTCCACCGCTGCCCGCTGCCTGCTGCCCGCTGCCCTTCCCTACCGCTGCCCGCTGCCCGCTGCCCGCTGCCCTTCCCTACCGCTGCCCGCTGCCCGCTGCCCGCTGCCCTTCCCTTGCCCCGTGACCCTTGCCCCTTGCCCCTATCCATTTGGCTATCTGCAGCGCGTAGTGCCCGAAGTAGAACCCTCCGACCGCGCAAAACAGGATGGTGAGCAGGAGGAACAAAAGATCGTAGGCGGGCAGGAGGGCCAATCCAAATGAAAGGTAATCGAAAGCGAAGTGCAGGAGTATCGAGGCGTGGATGCCCACCTTGAGGAAGAGGTAGCCGAAGCCCAGCCCCGCGATGAAGGTCGGGAGCATCTTCCAGATGTCCCAGCCGCTGACGTGGGCCCAGCCGAACATCAGCGCCGAGCCGGTGATGAAGAAGGCCTCCAGGGGGCCGATGGTGAAGCCGCCGCCGAGGAGATAGCCCCAGAGGCCGTTGGTGGTGCGGCTCCGGAGCATATCGGCAAGGGAGGGAGGGCGTCCTGGCGGGGGGGCCCCCGGCCAGGCCGGCCGGGGGAGTGCCGCGCCGGGCCGCGGCGGGCCGGGGAACACCGGTTCCGGGCCGGCCGTCGGGACCATCAACGGGGCCGTGGCGCTGGGCATCGGAGCGGGCCGTGAGGGCGGCGGGGGGGCGGCCGGCTCGACCGGGGGCGGGGCCTCCGCCGGCAATACCAGCGCCGGGGCCGAGGCCACCGGGGCGCCGGCGTCGTCGGCCCGCGGGACGACGCGCCGGGCCGGCTCGTCCGGCGGGCCGTCGACGAGGTGGTCGACCCGGGGCGGCGGGGCGGGGGCGGGGACCGGGCCGGGCGCCTGGGGAAGGGGTGGTCCGGGCGGGGGCGGGGCGGCCGGGGCGCGGGCCAAAACGGGCTCCGGGGGCGCATGGAATCGCCTTCCGTACGCCATGATGTAGGCCAAAAGGAGCGGCAACCCGCAAAGCAGCGTGCGCGCCGCTATCTCCTCGTAGACGGAGGCGTGGGCGAGCGTGAAGTAGAGGTACCAGTCGGGCAGGCTCCCGAAGTCGGGTGACCTCGCGCTGGTCCCGGTGAGCCACACCGCCAGGGCGTACACGATGTCGAAGAAGAACACGGCGAAGAAGACCTGGGGCAGCTGGACCAGCCCCAGCCCGCTCCTGCGGTCCGGGGCGCGGAAGTTGGAGGCCGCCTCCGAAAGCAGTGGGCGGAGCTTCCGGCGCTCGCTGAACAGGAGGTATATCAGGGAGGCGACCAGGGCGGCGACCAGGAAAACATACCAGGCGAGGAACTCCGGGCCGGTGAGGACGACAAAGCCCACCGGCGCCGGCAAGAGAAGATAGAGCACCGCCCCGTAGCCGCTCCCGGGGGCGCCGGAAAAGACCTTGGGGACCCCGTCCCCGAGGGCCACGAAGCAGAAGAGGAGCATCACGGCGAAGAGCACGAGCGCCCCGATGCGGGCCAGGTTCTGGAGCGCCCGGAGGAGCGCCTTCCACCCGGGCTCCCCGGAGAGCCGGACCGAGGCGAGGGGGCCCAGCGCCTCCCCGTCGGCGACGAAGGCCCCGCCGGCCGACCGCACGGGCGCGCCGCACCGCGGGCAGGGAAAATCCCGCCCGGGGTCCTCGAGCATCGCGCCGCACCGCGGGCACTGGGTCTGCATCGGCCTCCGATGGGACGGGGGCAGTATTAAGTTAGCGGGAACCGATATTGAGCCCGCCCATGGACTTCACCGGGGCCCTCTCGGGCCTTCTGGACCCCCAAAACTGGGTGCTCTTCGGCCCGCCCTCCGTGGCGGTCCTCGGCCTCGGGGCGCTGCTTGCGGGCTGGCTGAAGCTCAGGCGGGGCGTCAGGACCAACTACACGCGCAAGCTCTTCCACGTGCTCTGCTTCAGCTACGCGGCCGGCATCTTCGTCATCGGCGGCACGGTGGCCGTGCTCGTCTTCGGCGGGCTGGGCATCGGGGCGATGATCGTGGCGCTGTTCCTGAAGGACGGCAACATCCTGCTCGAGGGGCTGGCCCGGGAACAGGACGCCCCCCACCGCAGGTTCTACGTCGTTGTGCCATTCATCGCAACGGCCGTGGCGGGAGTCCTGGACAACCTCCTCGTGCCGCGCTTTGCGGTGGTCGGCTACCTGGTCAGCGGCTGGGGGGACGCCGCCGGGGAGCCCGTGGGCGTCCGGTGGGGCCGGCACCGCTACAGGGTCCGGGCCCTGTGGGGCGTGGAGTGCACCCGCTCGCTCGAGGGGAGCCTGGGCGTGTTCCTGGTGTCCTGGGCCGGGGCGCTCATCGCGCTGCAGATAGCGGCGGTGCCCTGGCCGCCGGCTTTGCCCATATCGCTCCTTTCGGCCGCCGCCGCCACGCTCGTCGAGGCCTTCTCCTCCCACGGGCTGGACAACCTGACGGTGCAGATGACCGCCTCGTTCGTGGCCTACGGGAGCGCACTTGCGGCGGGGCTGGCGTGAGGGAAGGGGCGACGGATAGCGCAGCGGAATGAAGGCAGGAAGGCAGAAAGGGGGTCGTTCGTCCCTTCCTGCCTTGCTGCCTTGCTGCCTTGCTGCCCCCTTTCTGCCTTCCTGCCTTGCTGCCTTGCTGCCTTGTTGCCCCCTTTCTGCCTTCCTGCCTTGCTGCCCCGTTCCCAGGGCCGTGAGAAATATATAATGCCCCGAACGCCGATTGCAGTGGCATGTTGGGCGGCGGACAGCTGGCCGACGAGGCGGGGGAGCCGGACCTCAGGGGGCCGCTGCGCCGGATGCTCAGCGACAAGTACGTCCATTACAAGAGGGTGGCGGAGATACTGGCGGCGCTGTCGCGCTTCGGGTTCGGGCGCGTCTGGGACTCTGCCACGCTCCTCCGGGACCTCCCCTTCGATTCCGAATCCCGAAAGGAGCTTTCCGAGATGCGCCTGCCCATCCGCTTCCGGCTCTTCCTCGAGGGGCTGGGGCCGACGTTCATCAAGCTCGGGCAGATGCTCTCCACCCGGCCCGATCTGGTGCCGGAGGAGCTCGCCGAGGAGCTCGGCAACCTCCGGGACAACGTGCCCCCGATGCCGTTTGCGACCGTGCGCGAGACGGTCGAGGGGGAGCTGGGCAGGAAGCTTGGCGAGGTCTTCGAGAGGTTCGACGAGAAACCGGTGGCGGCGGCCTCCATCGGCCAGGTCCACAAGGCGGTCCTGAAGGGGAAGGTGGAGACGGTCGCCGTCAAGGTCCAGCGGTCCGGAATCGCCGAGACCGTGCGCGCCGACATGGAGATCCTCACCGACCTCGCGGCGGTGCTCGAGCGGTCCTTCAGCGGGATCGAGCAGTTCGACGTGCGGGGCGTCATCGCCGAGTTCGGCCGCATGATGCAGCGCGAGATGGACTACACCATCGAGGCGCGCAACATCCGGCGCTTCTCCGGAAACCTCGGGGAGATGAAGGAGGTGACCTTCCCGGAGGTGCACTGGGCCCTCTCCACGCGGCGCGTGCTGACGATGGGGTTCATCGACGGGTTCACCATCGACAAGAGGGACCGCATCGATAAGCTAGGGCTGGACCCGGCCGCCCTGGCGCAAACGCTCGGGCGGGCCTACATCCGGATGATATTCCTCGACGGGTTCTTCCATGCCGACCCGCACCAGGGGAACCTCTTCGTGCTCGCCGACGGACGGATATGCTTCCTCGACTTCGGCGCCATAGGCTACCTGGACGAGGCCGCCCGGGACAGGGTGGCCCTGTTCTACATCTCGCTCATACGCGGACAGGTCGGCCGCTCGGCACGGCTGCTCATGGAGCTCAGCGGGGAGTCCGAGCGCACGGTGGACCTGCGCGGCCTCGAGTGGGACCTTCGGGACTTTCTGGACTACAACCTCCTCAAGCGCCAGAGGCTCCCCGTCTCCCGGGGCATGAACCAGCGCATCGTGACGATAGCGATGAAGCACCGGGTCATGCTGCCCTCCTCGTTCGTCCTGCTGGAGCGGGCGCTCGCCCAGGTCGAGGGCGTCTGCCGGGGCCTGGACCCGGCCTTCGACATCGTGGCCCTCGCCGAGCAGAACCTGGCGATGCTGCTGGAGGAGCGCTACCGGCCCGGGCCCGACCCGCTCCAGGCCATAGAGACCGCGCGCGGCTACCGCCGGCTCGCCCGGGAGCTCCCCGCGAGGCTGGAGCGGCTGTTCAGGAAGCTCGAGGGCGGCGAGGTCACCATCCGGGTCGACCCGACGCTCTTCGACGGGGTCAAGGCCTCCGTCCGCCGCGCCGGCCTGATCCTGGCCGTGACGCTCATGGCCGCCTCGCTGGTGCTCTACATCGGCTGGGAGGGCCGGAGGATAGAGCTCGAGCTCCTGGGCCGCTCCGTGGGCGTGGGCGCCGTCTTCCTCGCCTGGCTGGCGGCGGTGGCGTTCCTGGCGCGCAGGAAGTGACGGCAGGGCGCGGGACGAGCTCAGGGTGCCGGGTGCTGGGTGAGGGAACAGGCCCTACCGTCTCCCCGCACCCGGCACCCGGCACCCGGCACCGTGCACCCTGCCGTCGCCACGGCCCGAAAGGTATTTATTGTAAAATGATATCGTGCTCCGAACACATCCGCCATGGCCTGGCCGATGGAGGGTAGGATTTGCCGCGCGAGGAGGTCCTCAACAGGATTCGTGAAGCGGAAAGGCAAAAGCGCGAGCTTGAGGAGGAGGCCCGGAGGAACAAGGAGGGGATACTCCAAAAGGCGCGGCAGGATTCGCAAAAGGCCCTCGAGGACGCCGCGGCTGCCGGCGAGAAGGCGGCCGGCGAGCTGATCGCCGCGGAGGCGCGCCGGGTCCAGGAGGAGAGAAAGCGGATGACCGCCGCCAGCGAGCGGGACATCGCGCGCCGGCGGGAGCAAAGCCGCGCCCGGCTGGCCCAGGCCACGGGATACATAGTCACCGAGTTCGAGAGGCAGCTGAATGCTTAGACCCAGGATGATGAGCCGGGTGCTCATCGCCGGCCCGGCCGCGTACCTGGAGAAGGCCGTGGAGGCCCTTCACGGGACCGGAACTCTCCACATCACGGACTACACCGAGCAGTACGCCGAGTTCCGCCTGGGTGCGCCCCTTCCCGGCGCGGCGGAGCTCTCCGAGAAGCTGCTCAGGCTGCGCGCCGCGACGAAGGTGCTGGGCATCGAGGAGGGCGGATCCCCCGGTCCCTCCGGGGGGAAGCCGGAGCCCCGCAAGGGGATAGACGCCCTCCTGGAGGAGCTGGGGAGAACGGTGTCAGTCAGGGAGGCGGAGAGGCAGGAGCTCGAAGCCCGCCTCTCGGAGGCCCGGCGGACCATCGAGGCCGTGAGGCCCTTCACCGCCCTTCCCCTGCGGTTCGAGAGCTACGCCCCCCTGGAGAGCGTCGCCGCGTTCGCCGGGACGGTCCGCACGCCCATCGCGGCCGAGGTCGCCCGCATCACCCCCCGCCACGAGCTCTTCACCGCGCCGGACGGCTCGTTCTTCGCCCTGTTCGTCGACCGGCGGCACCGGGCGGCGGTCGAGAAGCTCCTGGCGCAGCACTCCTTCGCGGAAGCCAAGCCGCCCCTCTCCGAGGGGGCCCCCTCCGAGGTCCTCTCGCGCAACCAGGCCCTCGTCGCCGAGACCCAAGGGAAGCTCGGGGCGCTCTCCGAGGAGCTGCGGGCCGCCCGGGCCAGGTACATGCGCGACATCCTCGACTGCCAACTGGAGCTCGGGCTCGAGGTGGAGAAGGCGGAGGCCCCCCTGAGGTTCGCCGCCACCCGCAGCTCGTTTCTGGTCGAGGGCTGGATACCCTCCGACGAGCTGGACCGGACCGAGAACAGCCTCCTCAGGACCGCCGGCGCCTCGGTCTACCTGGAGCGCATCGAGGAGCGGGAGTGGGTTGCCGATGCGGAGGCGGCGAAGGGGCAATCGCCCCACGCCGGCGTCGCCGCGGGCGGCGAGCACGGCGGCGGGGCGGAGCACCCCGATCCCTACGAGAAGGTCCCCGTGGCCCTCTCCAACCCGCGCCCGGTGAAGCCCTTCGAGATGCTCACCGAGATGTTCTCCACGCCCGGGTACAGGGAGATAGACCCGACCGTGACGATGGCGCTGGTCTTCCCGTTCTTCTTCGGGCTCATGATCGGGGACCTCGCGTACGGCCTGCTTCTCGCCACCGCCGGCGCGCTCTTCATGACCAGGCTCCGGCGCTTCGAGGGCTTCCGGGAGCTGGGCTGGTACATACTACTGGCCGGCATCGTGGCGGCCATCTTCGGGGCGTTCGTCTTCGGGGACGCCTTCGGCATCCCGTTCCATTCGCCCCACGGGGCCCACGGGGCCGAGGCGATAAGCTGGTCGGGCATCCTGGGCTTCGAGATACCGATAAAGGCCAGCGTGCACAAGCTGGAGGCCTCGGGCCTCGGGAACCTTCTCATGTTCTCCATCCTGGCGGCGGTGGTGCACCTTTCGCTGGGCAACATCCTGGGCATCGTGAACGAGTGGCGGCACAACCGCAGGCACGCCGCGGCCAAGGCGGGCTGGCTCCTCACGGTGCTCGGGTTCGGCTTCCTCATACTAAAGTTCGGCGAGTCGACCTCCCTGGGCGCCTGGCTCTGGGACAACGCCCTGTGGCCCTTCGCCCCGTCGCTGGACCCGGGGATAGGCATACTCGTGCCCTACGCCTCGATAGTCTTTTTGATCGTCGGGGTGGCGCTGGTGGTCGCCGGCGAGGGCGCGATAGCCCTCACCGAGGTCATGGGCGTGTTCTCAAACATTCTCTCCTACACGCGGCTTGGGGCGATCGGCGTCGCCAAGGGCGCGATGGCCTTCGCCTTCAACATCCTCATCATCCCGATGGTCACCGGGGGCAACATCGGGTTCGCGGTCTTCGGGTGCGTCCTTTTGGTGCTCGCGCACATGCTGGTGTTCATGCTGGGGAGCCTCTCGTCCGGGATACAGGCGCTCCGGCTCAACCTGGTGGAGTACTTCATGAAGTTCTTCAAGGGCGGCGGCATCAAGTTCATTCCGTTCGGGAAGGAAAAATACGACAGGGAGAAGAGTTCGGGAGCGTGAGAGAAATGGATCCGATGAGCGCGGGATTGATAGCAGTGGGAGCTGGGATTGCGATAGCCGGCGGGGGCATAGGCACCGGCCTGGCCCAAAAAGACATCGGCGCGGCCGCCGTCGGCGCCACGGCCGAGAACCCGAAGATGTTCGGGCGGAGCATAGTGTTCCTGGTGCTCCCCGAGACGCTGGTCATCTTCGGCTTCGTAGTCGCCGCGATGCTCTGGCTGAAGATGGCGTAGCCGTCCTCCGAGGGGCGAGCCCATGGGACTGGACGAAGTGGCGCAGGAGATCCTGTCCGAATGTCGCGCCGCCGCCGAGGCGGTCGTCGGGGAGGCCCGGAAGGAGGCCGCCCGGATGACCGCCGAGGCAGGCGAGCGGGCCCGGGCGGTGGTCGCCGTGAGGCTCCAGCAGGCCGAGCGCCGCGCCCGGCAGCTGCGGGTGCAGGAGCTGGCCGCGGCCGAGCTCGAGGGCAAGCGCGCCCGGCTGGCGATGGAGCGCGAGATGCTCGAGGCGGCCGTGGGGCAGGCCCGGGAGATGCTCTCGGCGCTGCCCAGAGAGCGCGACGAGCGGATGCTTTCGGAGATACTCCGGAGGCACTCGGCGCCCGGCCACAGGGTCTTCTCGGCCAAGCGCAACGAGGCTTTCCTCCGGGCCATCCCGACCGTCGAGTACGGCGGTACGGTGAACTGCCTGGGGGGGATCCTCTTCGAGAGCCGGGACGGCTCCGTGCGGATGGACTTCACCTACGACACCATGCTCAGGGACCTCGTGGAGCGCAACATGAAGGAGATAGCCCGGATGTTGTTTTCGGGCTGAGCGGGGGCGCCGGATGAGGTTCTTCGGTGCGGGAAAGAAGGACGGCAACTACGCCTACGCCTGCACGAGGGTCAAGTCGCGCAAGACCTTCCTTCTGACCCGCGATACCTACCCGCGGCTGCTCATGATGGACCTTGCCGAGATCGGCCGGTTCATCGGGGAGGGGCAGTACCGCCGGGAGGTGGACGAGCTGTCGTCGAGGTTTGCGGGGGTGGACCTCGTGGAGAACGCCACCTACCTGAACCTGGCCCGCACCTGCCGCGAGATCCTGGACTTCACCCAGGGGGAGCTGCGCGAGATGGTGCGCCACTACCTCAACCGCTGGGACGTCTGGAACATCAAGACGGTGATGAGGGCCAAGAGCTTCGGGGCGACCTGGGAGGAGGTCTCCGAGGACCTGGTGCCGGCGGGCGCCTTCGACCTTCGGTTCTTCTCATCGCTCTACGGCTGCGCCACGCAGGAGGAGATGGTCGAGCAGCTCAGGCGGGCCGCCCCGGGCGAGCAGAGCCCGGTGGGGAGGCTCCCGGCCGCCGGCGCTCGAACCGGCCTGGCCGACCTGGAGAACGCCATGGACCGGCAGTACTACGCCGCCCTCCTCGCGTCGGTGCCGGCGGGCGTCCCGGCCAACCGCATCTTCCGCCGCTACATCGCCGCCGAGATAGACACCGTGAACCTCAAGACGCTCTTCAAGCTCAAGTTCGAGGGCGTGGCGATGGAGAAGGCCCAGGAGCTGCTCATCGCCGGGGGCGAGGAGCTCGGGCCCGCGGAGCTCGGGAGGCTTGCGGGCGCCGAGGGCTTCGAGGCGTTCCTCTCCGAGCTCTCCTCGGCCCGCGTGTTCGAGGGCCTCCGGGAGGCGGCCGGCAGGGCGCAGCAGTCGGGCTCGCTCAACGACGTGCTGCTCGCGCTGGACCGGGGGCTCGCCGGGCGCGCCCGGCAGTTCTCCCACCTGTACCCGCTCTCGGTGCTCCCGATAATCGACTACCTGCTGCGCAAGAGGATTGAGGTGGACAACCTGCGCACGATCGCCCGGGGGAAGCAGAGCGGGCTCCCCGAGGAGGAGATCCGGGGCCTGCTCTTCCTGTGAGGTCTTCGACATGGAGATAGCGGTCGTGGGCAGGGAGGAGTTCGTGACGGGCTTCAGGCTGGCCGGGGTGAGGAAGGTCCGGGAGGTCCCGGGCGACGACATCGCCGGCATGGAGAGGGTGATGGAAGAGCTCATGAAGGACCGGGAGGTGGGCATCCTCGTGGTGATGGACGCCGACTTCCGGCGCATCTCGCCCGCCCTCCGGAAGGCCATGGTGGAGAGCGTCGAGCCGGTGGTCATCGCGATAGGCAAGATAGAGGAGGTCGACCTGCGCGAGCGCATCCGGAACGTCGTGGGGGTGGACCTTTGGAAATAGTCGTCGATGCCCCGGGCTTTGGCCCGGGGGGCGTCGGCTTTGCATGGAGCAGGAGCCCCGGGCCCCGGTCCGGGGGGTTCGTTGCAGGGTTCATGGAGGTGTGAGGTTGGAAGAGAAGGGACAGGTGTACCGGGTGTCGGGCCCGGTGGTGACCGCCGAGGGGATACGCCCCAGGATGTACGACGTCGTCGCGGTGGGCCAAGAGAAGCTCATGGGCGAGGTCATCGGGCTGGAGGGGGACCGCTCCATCATCCAGGTCTACGAGGACACCTCCGGCATAAGGCCGGGGGAGGAGGTCACGAACACCGCCATGCCCCTCATGGTCGAGCTGGGGCCCGGTCTGGTGAAGTCCATCTACGACGGCATCCAGAGGCCGCTCCCGGTCCTGCGCGACCGCATGGGCGACTTCATCCGCCGGGGCGTCTCGGCGCCCGGGCTGGACCGCTCCAGGAAGTGGGCCTTCGTCCCCAAGGCGAAGCCCGGCGACAAGGTCGCCCCCGGCCAGATAATCGGCTCGGTGCAGGAGACCAAGTACATCCAGCACCACATACTCGTCCCGCCCCGCGTTTCCGGGACGCTCTCCACCATCAACGCCGGCAGCTACACGGTCACCGAGACGGTGGCCGCGCTGGACAACGGCACGCCCCTCCAGCTAATGCAGAAGTGGCCCGTCCGCATGGGCCGGCCCTTCCGGAACCGCAAGATGCCCGACGTCCCGCTCATAACCGGCCAGAGGATCCTCGACGCCCTCTTCCCGGTCGCCAAGGGAGGCACCGCCGCCATCCCGGGCCCGTTCGGCTCCGGAAAGACGGTCACCCAGCACCAGCTTTCCAAGTGGAGCGACGCCGAGATAGTCGTCTACGTCGGCTGCGGGGAGCGCGGCAACGAGATGACCGAGGTGCTCTCCGAGTTCCCGCACCTTCTGGACCCCAAGACCGGGGCGCCCCTCATGGACCGCACGGTGCTCATCGCCAACACCTCCAACATGCCCGTGGCCGCCCGCGAGGCGAGCGTCTACACGGGGGTCACGATAGCCGAGTACTACCGCGACATGGGCCTCAACGTCTCGCTCATGGCGGACTCGACCTCCCGGTGGGCGGAGGCGCTGCGCGAGATCTCCTCGCGCCTTGAGGAGATGCCCGGCGAGGAGGGCTACCCGGCCTACCTGGCGGCCAAGCTTTCGGCGTTCTACGAGCGCGCCGGCCGCGTCGAGACGCTCGCCGGCCACGACGCCTCCGTCACGGTCGTCGGCGCCGTGTCCCCCCCGGGCGGGGACTTCTCGGAGCCGGTGACGCAGAACACGCTGCGCATCGTGAAGGTGTTCTGGGCCCTGGACTCGAAGCTCGCCCAGAGGCGCCACTTCCCGGCCATCAACTGGCTCTCGAGCTACAGCCTCTACGGCGGCATACTCGACAAGTGGTACAACGACAACGTGTCCCCCGACTGGACCCGGCTCCGGGGGTGGGCGATGGAGGTGCTCCAGAAGGAGGCGGAGCTCCAAGAGATCGTCCAGCTCGTGGGCTCGGACGCGCTCCCCGAGGAGCAGCAGCTGCTCCTGGAGGTGGCGCGCATGATACGGGAGATATTCCTGCAGCAGAACGCCTACCACGAGGTGGACAGCTTCTGCCCGATGTCCCGGCAGCTCCAGCTCCTGTCGACGATACGCCGGTTCTCGGACCTCTCCACCCGGGCGATGGAGGGCACGATACCGCTTTCGAAGATCGCCTCGATGAAGTCCAAGGAGGTCCTCGCCAAGGCGCGCTTCGAGAAGGACTTCGAGGGGGAGCTCAAGAAGGTCTTGGAGCTCATGGCCTCGGAGTTTGCGGCCGCGGGGAAGTGATGATCGTCAACATGTGGGGAGCGCTGCTGATGGTGTCGATGCTCGTCCTGGGGCAAGCGGCCGCCGGTCCCTCGACGGCCCCGGCCGGGCCCAGGGCCGGGGCGGGCGGGGAGCGAACCGCCCGCGCCGCAGGCGAGTTCAGCTGCACCTTCCGGGCCCTGGAAGCCAACGTCACCCTGGACGAGCAGAACAACAGGATGAGCGCGCAGGTCCGGATAGGCCTCGAGACCGGGCGCGACGGTCCATCCATCGTGTTCCGCCTGCGGCCGGGGATGACGGTAAGGTCCGTGACGGAGGAGGGCGGCGGCCCGCTCCAGTACTTCCGGGCCTTCTGGTACTTCATTAACGTCTCGCTGGGACGGGAGCTGCCCGCCGGCACGGCACTCAACATCACCGTCCGGTACGACGGCGAGGTGCTGAACTCCCCCGACGGGGGCCAGAGCTTCTGGGACCGCGTCGGCCCCGAGGGCAGCTGGGTGCGGACCTACGGAGGGTACTTCCCCGCCGACGAGAACTGGAGCCGGACAAAAAGCCGGCTCTCCGTCACGGCCCCCCAGGACAAGACCGTGGTCTCGTCGGGGTGGCTCGCCGGCCGGACCGAGGACGCCGCCTCCGGCACGGCGACCACCGTGTGGGTCAACGACCGGCCCTCGAACGGGGTATCGTTTTTGGCCGGGAGGCTGGATCTCACGGGGTTCGACCTCGGCGGGCACCGGTACGACCTCTACCTCACGCCCGGGCACGCCGCCTCCGCGGCTTCCTACGCGGCGGAGATGGCCCGCATCACCGCCTTCTACACGGCCAGGTTCGGCGCCCCGGGCTTCGGGAACCTGACGGTGGCCGAGGTACCCAGCACCTACAGCGCCTGGGGACAGAGCCTGCCCTCGATGATGTGGCTTTCGTCGCGCAACTTCGACGGGCCGCTGCCCTACCGGATACTCTCCCACGAGCTCGCCCACCAGTGGTGGGGCATAGACGTGGAGGGCGAGGGCTCCGACGAGAACTTCATGCAGGAGGGGCTGGCCGGCTACAGCGAGGCGATGTACGAGATGGCCGTCTACGGCAACCGGGGCTACCTCGACTTCTGCCGCCAGCAGTACATCAGCCGGTTCGTCCAGGCCCCGGGCCCCGAGCCCATGCTGGTCAGCAACGACTACGACCTCTCGTCGTACAAGGGGCCGTGGGTGATGCACATGGCGCGCTTCCTCGTCGGCGAGGCCAACTTCACTGCCGCGCTGGCGGCCCTGCACCGGGAGCGCTCCGGGGGCCGCGCCGACCACTTCGACCTGCAGGGGGCGCTGCTCGCTGCGAGCGGGGTGGACCTTTCGCTCTTCTTCCACATGTGGCTCTACACCTCGGGCCGGCTGGATTACGCGATCGCCGACGCCCTGGTCCTCCGGGGGCCCGGCGGCGCCGACCGCCTCCGGCTGGTCGTGGAGCGCCGGGGATTTTTGGGCGACATGCCGATGGACGTCGGGTTGTACTTCGAGGGGGGCCGGTACGGGCTCTTCGGGCGGGCCTGGAACGGCTCCGGGGAGAACGTCACCCTCGCATTCGACGTGAACTACCCGGTGGACGCGGTGAAGCTGGACCCGGAGAACTGGCTCCTGGACGCCTACCCCTCCAGCAACGAGGCCCCCACCCGCGACGGCTTCTTCGACGTCCGGGCCGGGGCGCTGTCGGTCTCCCCCGCCGGGCCCCTGGAGAACGAGAGCTTCAACGTCTCATTCGAGGTGGCCCTGGAGACCTCCGAGGGCGCCCAGGAGGTGGAGGTGGCCCTCCTCGTGGACGGCCTGCCGGCGGGGAACGCCTCCGTGCGGCTCCCCCCCTCGGGCAGCGCCCCCGCCTGCTTCACGCTGGCCCTGGGCCCCGGCAACCACTCCCTGGCGGCGGTGGCCGACCCGCGCGACCTCCTCTTCGAGAGGGACGAGCAGGACAACCGCGCCACCGGGCGCGTCACCGTGCGGCCCCGGCCGCCGCCGATGCCCGATCTGGGCATCGGGCCGGGGGGCGTCTCCCTCCGGCCGGCGACCGTGCGGCCCCGGCCGCCGCCGATGCCCGATCTGGGCATCGGGCCGGGGGGCGTCTCCCTCCGGCCGGCGAACGCCGCGGGCGGCCGCCCGGCCCAGATCGCTGTGTCCGTCGTCAACACCGGCGAGGCGGCGGTCGCGGGGGCGGCGGTGGACGTGTGGGTGGACGACCCCGGCACGGGCTACGTCGGCCGCTCCGCCGGCCTCTCGGTGGCCCCGTCGGGGTCCGGTACGGCGCTGGTGCCCTGGACGGCCGTCCCGGGCTGGCACCAGCTGACCGCCCGGGTGGTGATGCCGCCGGGCGTCGAGGACCGGGACCAGTCGGACAACGAGGCCACCACGCAGGTCTATGTCAACTCCCCGCCGGTGGCGGTGCTGTCGGTCTCCGCCCGGCAGGTCCTTCCGGGCGAGTGGGTAGACCTATCGGGCGCGCTCTCGGTCGACGACGGCCGGGTCGTCCGTTACCTCTTCGATTTCGGAGACGGCGAGCAGACCGGCTGGCTCTCCGACAACGGAACGTTCCATTCCTACGCGGGAAAGGGCGTCTACCAGGCGCGCCTTCTGGTCCTCGACGACGAGGAGATCCAAAGCGACTGGTCCGCGCCCGTGGTGGTCCGGGTGGCCTCCCTGCCGCCGGTGGCGGCCATCCGGGCCCCCCGGCGCACGGCCGACGTCCTCACCCCGCTCACGTTCGGCTCCGCTTCGTCGGACCCGGACGGGAACATCAGCGCGTTCTGCTGGAGCTTCGGCGACGGCTCCACGGCCTCCGGGCCCCTGGTGAACCACACCTTCACCCGCAAGGGGGACTTCACGGTCACGCTCTCGGTCCAAGACGAAGACGGCCAGGTGGCCGCGGCCCGGGTGCGGGTCCGCGTGGTCGACCTGCCCCCGGTCCCGGTCATCTCCTTCGAGGGCCGCCCGGCGAGGGTGGGCGAGAGGGTGTCGTTTTCGGCCGCCCTCACCGCCGACCCGGACGACCCGCCGTCCTCGCTTTCGTACATCTGGGACTTCGGGGGCGGCCAGAAGGCCTCCGGGCCGGAAGGCTCGTTCGCGTTCACCGGGCCGGGCCTCCACCGCGTGTCGCTTTCGGCAAGCGACGGAAACCTCAGCGCCACCACCTGGGTGGAGGTGCAGGTGGTCGGCGCCGTCGCGCCGGGACCGCCGGCCGGCGGGGCCCATCCGGCCTCCTGGGCCGCGCTGGGGGCGCTGCTCCTCTCCATGGCGGCCCTCGTGGCCTTCATCATTTTCCCCACTGGAAGGAGAAAAGGGGAGGAGGAGGAGTGAGATGACCAAGGAATACCGTACAGTGACCAAGATCGCCGGGCCGCTCGTTTTCGTGGAGAAGACCGAGCCCGTGGGCTACGGGGAGCTCGTGGGAGTGGCCCTCTCCGACGGAACGACGAGGCGCGGGCAGGTGCTGGACACCTCCAAGGAGGCCGTGGTGGTGCAGATATTCGAGGGCACCTCCGGGATGGACAAGGCCTCCGGCGTGCGCTTCCTGGGCGAGACGCTGAAGCTCCCGGTCTCGCTGGACATGCTGGGCCGCATCCTCTCGGGCTCGGGGGACCCGCTGGACGGCGGGCCCAGGGTGGTGCCGGACAAGCGGCTGGACATCACCGGCTCCGCCATCAACCCCTGGGCGCGCGACAGCCCCAAGGAGTTCATCCAGACCGGCATCTCGACCATCGACGGCATGAACACGCTCGTCAGGGGCCAGAAGCTGCCCATATTCTCCGGCGCCGGACTGCCCCACAACGACATCGCGCTCCAGATAGCGCGCCAGGCCAAGGTCCCGACCGCGACCGCCGAGTTCGCGGTCATCTTCGCGGCGATGGGCATCACCAACGAGGAGGCCCAGTACTTCATGCGCGACTTCGAGCGCACCGGGGCGCTCAAGCGGGCGGTGGTGTTCCTCAACCTGGCCGACGACCCGGCGGTGGAGCGGCTCATCACCCCGCGCCTGGCGCTGACCGCGGCCGAGTACCTGGCCTACGAGCACGACATGCACGTTCTGGTCATCCTCACCGACCTCACCAATTACTGCGAGGCGTTGCGGCAGATAGGGGCGGCGCGCGAGGAGGTGCCGGGCCGCCAGGGCTATCCGGGGTACATGTACACCGATCTTGCCACCCTGTACGAGCGCGCCGGGAAGATAAAGGGCCGCAAGGGCTCGATAACCCAGTTCCCCATCCTGACCATGCCCGGCGACGACATCACCCACCCGATACCCGACCTCACGGGTTACATCACCGAGGGGCAGATAGTCATCTCGCGGGACTTGCACCGCAAGGGCATCTACCCGCCGATAAACGTCCTGCCCTCCCTGTCGCGGCTCATGAACGCCGGCATCGGCAAGGACATGACCCGCGAGGACCACAAGTCCGTGTCGGACCAGGTGTACGCCGCCTACGCCGAGGGCAACGACCTGCGGGGCCTCGCGGCCATCGTCGGCAAGGAGGCCCTCTCCGACCGCGACAAGAGGTTTTTGTCTTTCGCCGACCTCTTCGAGGACCGGTTCGTCCGCCAGGGCCGGGAGGAGGACCGCGACATCGAGACCACGCTTGGGCTCTCCTGGGAGCTTCTGGGCAGCCTGCCCGAGGGCGTGCTCACCCGGCTGGACCGGAAATTCATCCAGAAGTACCACCCGGCGCACAAGGGGGAGAGGGCGGCGGCCGCCAAGCCGTGACGGAAGGTTGACAGATGGCGATAAAGGACACGGTAAAACCCACCCGCTCCGAGCTTCTGGAGCTTAAAAAGAAAATCAAGCTCTCCGAGAAGGGCCACAAGCTCCTGCGCATGAAGCGCGACACGCTCATCATGGAGTTCTTCAAGGTGCTCAACCGGGCCCGGGACATCCGCACGCAGCTTCTGGCCCAGTACAGGACGGCCGAGCGCAAGATAGCCCTGGCGATGTCCGTGGAGGGCGTCATCCGGGTGAAGTCGGCGGCGTTCGCCCTGCGCGACAAGCCCGAGCTCCGGCTCCAGAGCAAGAACGTGATGGGCGTGGTCGTGCCCCTCATCGAGAGCCGCGGCATACGCAAGGCGGTGCACGAGAGGGGCTTTGGCATAATCGGCACGAGCGCCCGGATAGACGAGGGGGCCCGCGCCTACGAGGAGCTCGTGGAGAACATAATCGTGGCGGCGGAGGTGGAGACCACCATCCGCAAGCTCCTCGACGAGATCGACCGGACGCGGCGGCGCGTGAACGCCTTGGAGTTCAAGGTCATCCCCGAGCTCAAGGAGGCGGCGGCGATGATAAGCTTCAGGCTCGAGGAGCTCGAGAGGGAAAACATTTTCAGGCTGAAGCGCATCAAAGGCTGATGGCCGCGGAAGCCGACGGGGGAAACGGAGAGCGGCATCCGCCGCCGCGGCCGCCGGAGCGCCCGGCGGGCTTCCTGGACCACTACCTGGGCACGAAGGAGGGCCGCGCCAGGCTCCTTTTTTGGATCTGGGTGTCCTCCATCGCCTTCATGGGCATAGGCTACGCCCTCATTTTCGTAATCTTCATCCGGGGCGGCCTGTAGACGGGCCGCCGTCGAGCAGCCAGTGCGCCACCGTGATGCAGTGGTGGCTGTGGAGGCTCGTGGGGCCCAGGCATATCCGGCGGGCGTTGGCCCTCCGCAACGACTCCTCCTCGGCGGGAGTGAAGTCGTGGTGGTCGCTGAGGTAGAACGTGGTGTCGGCCGGGAGGCCCGCCGGGGGCCAGCCCTCCCCGTCCTCGGCGAGCTGGACCGGGCCGGGCAGCGAGGAGACCAGCTCGTCGAAGCTTTTCCGCGAGACGTAGATCCCGGGCGTGGAGGGCCTCTCCCCGGGCCCCGGGAGCTTTCGGAGCAGGGCCGTCCTCACGAGGGCGCCGGTGGAGCGCTCGTCGGGGTTGAGGTAGCGCAGCTCCCGGCCGGCGAGGCGCACGGTCTTGGGCCCGTCGGGCTGGAGCCCCTGGAACCCGCCCTGGCCGGGGAAGTGCAATATGACCTCGACCTCCCGGCGCAGGCCGTGCGAGAGAAAGAACGCCGAGGTCACGCACCGGAGAAGCACGTCCAGCCTGCCGGCGCCCCCGCAAAGGTCGTTGAGGGTGAAGTCCCCGTCGGCGTTGACGTTGTGGCCCACCACGACGAAGCGCCTCAATCCTGACCACTCCTGTCGGAAGGCGCAGGGCGCGGGGCGCAAGGCGCAGGGGACGACGACGGCCCCTTTCCGTCGCTCTGCCCCCCGTCGTCGTTCCCTTGTCCCTTGCCCCCTGCCCCTCGCCCCTCTCCTCCTTGCGCCTCGCGCCTTGTGCCTTGCGCCTCCGTCCCTTGCGCCTCGCGCCCCGCGCCCTGCGCCTTCCCATCGAGCTTTCCCAGCTCCTCCCTGACCTTCCGGGCGAACGTGTCGGCGCCGACCTTCGAGAGGATGTCCGCGGCCAGCGTCATGTGCTCCCGGGCGCGGGCGCCGTCGCCCCGGTCCCGGCAGGCGAGCCCCATCTCGAAATGGACGCTGCCCAGGTAGTAGGGCATGTTGGCGTCCCGGAGCATCTCCACGGCCGCCTCGAAGTGCTCGAGCGACCGGTCGAAGTCCCCCTCGTGGCGGCAGATTATGCCCCAGTTCTGCTGGAGCTGGAAGGGCACCTCGACCTCCCCTAGCCGGCGAAGGTAGCGCATCGCCTCGTCGGAGTACTCCCGCGCCCGCCCGATGTCTCGGCAGCGGGCGAAGCACTCGCCGAGGTTGCAGAGGGTGACCACGATGTCGGAGACCGTCCCCATCTGCTTGAAGGTCCCCAGGGCCTTCTCGAAGTACTCGGCGGCCAGGTCGCACTCGTCCATCTTGAGGTGGACGTCGCCCAGGTTGTTGAGGGCCGTCGCGACCTCCCTCTGGGAGCGGGTCCGGATGCCCAGGTCCATGGCGCGCTCGTAGAAGTCGACGGCGGTGTCGGACTCGCCCTTCTCGGTGTAGACGTTGGCAAGCTCGATGTAGGCAAGCATCCTCAGGGGGTCGCCCTCTGCCTCCGGAATCCGGCCCGCTATCGAAAGACTCTGCTTGTGGTACCCGATGGCCCCGGCGTAGTCCCCGGTGCGGAAGCTCACGGTGCCCAGGGCGCGCAGGGCGGCCGCCGAGCCGGCGTCGTCGCCGGCGCGCTGGGCCAACTCCAGGCCCTGCCGGTAGTGGGAGACGGCCTCCTCCCACTCCCCCAACCCCACGAGCAGGTCGCCGGCCTGGCGGTGGGCGCGCGAGAGCGCGCGCCCGTCCCCGAGACACTCGGCCAGGCCGGCGGCGCGCCGGGCGTACCCCACGCCCCGCTCCAGCCCGGCCGTGACGCCCATGAGCTCGGCGAGGGCCAGGACCAGCTGAAGCTCGCGCCTTCTGTCCTCCGGACCGTCGCGGTGCTCCGAGTTCTCGACTAGGTAGAGCGCCCGGCGGTAGTGCTCCGCCGCCTCGTCGGGCGCGAACGTCGATCGGGCGCGCTCGGCGGCCATCACCGAGTACTCTATGGCCTTGGAGGGGAGGTTGCCCTTCGCGAAGTGGATGCTGAGCGCCGAGCAGGCCTCGGAGGGGTCCTTGGGGTGGAGCTCCTCCAGGGCGAGCCCCAGGCGCTTGTGGATCACGACGAGCTTGAACGGCGGGATGCGCTTGTAGAGGACCTCCCGGACCATGCCGTGGCTGAAGCGCAGCTCCTCGGAGACCAGGCCCGACTTGACCATCCGCTCGAGGGCCGAGGCGAGCTCCATCTCGTCGAGCCGGGAGGCCCGCCGGAGGAGCTCGAAGTCGAACTGGGGCCCTATGGCGGCCGCAAAGCCCAAAACCTCGCGGTCGGCGTCCCCGAGCCGCCCCACCCGCCGGAGCACGACGTCCTCCACCCGGGAGGGTATCCGGATGTCCCAAAGCGTCGGGGCCTCCCGGTCGTCGGCCGGGGGGATCAGGCCCTCGTCCAGGAGGCCCCGGAGCACCTCCTCGACGAAGAAGGGGTTGCCCTCGGTCTCGGAATACAGCCGGGAGACGAAGTCGGCGGGCACCCGCGGGCCGGGCAGGCCCAGCGCGTCGACGGCCATCTCCCGGACGCCCTCCACCGGCAACCGGCCGAGCCTCAGGAGGGAGGTGAGCCTCTCCCGGCCCATCTCCTGCAGCACCCGGTTGTGGGGCCCCCCGAAGTCCAGGTCCTCCGGCCGGCAGGTGCAGAGGACCAGCACCGGCGAGCAGCGGGTGGTCCGTGCGACGTAGTGCAGGAGGTGGAGCGAGGCGGTGTCCATCCACTGGAGGTCGTCGATGAAGAGGACGAGCGGGCTGTCCCGGGCGATGCTCTGGATGTGCCAGGAGATGGATTCGAACATCCTCTCCCGGTCCCGCTCGGCGTCCTGGGGCCTGCCGGGGAAGATGCGGTCGCGCAGGGAGCGCAGCCGCTCTATGCCGGCCTGGCGGGCGAAGACCAGCTCCCGCAGGAAGTCCTCCACGCCGGAGAAGCGGTCCACCACCCCGTCCCACTTCTCGAGGGCCACGGCGTACCTGGCGTGGAAGGATTCGAGCACGTCCCTCATCTGGCGCTGGAGCCCCAGGGGGCGGGGCCCCGCCACCACGACGGCCAGGTAGGCGTGCCTCCCGTGCTCCATGACTAGGTCCAGCCCGCCGTGGCGGACCTCCCGAAGCGAGCCGCCCGGGGCGCCGGCTAAGGACGAAGGACTGCGATATGAAGTCCTGGATGGCCGAAAGCATCCCCGAGACCACCTCCGCATCAGCCGAGAAGTCGGCGCCCCGGGACCAGTGGGATATCACCCGGCCGTCGCGGTAGATGAGCAGCGCGCCCTCTATGGTGGCGGTGTCCGAGAAGGCGTCGATGAAGGGCAGATATGGGTCGGAGCCCTCTGCGCAGCGGCCCTCCAGCACGGTGAACCCGCCCTCCCGGGCGAGCCGCAGGGCCTCGGCGCAGAGGCGGGTCTTGCCCACTCCGGCCTCGCCCTCGACGACCGTTACGCAGCCCTCGCCGGATCGCGCCTTCTCCAGGAGCCCTGAGAGCGCCCCCATCTCGGAGGCCCTTCCGACGAACCTGGCGGGCGGGCTCATCGCCGGGCGCCCCCTACTCCATGCCCTGCTCGCCCAGCATCTTCATCAGGGCCCGCCGCTGCTTCCGGTCGGAGGTGATGTTCTTCACCATGCGGCGGGAGTTGTCGTACTGCTTGAGCAGGGCCCGGACGTCGCCCGCCTCCACGCCGGCGCCCCGGGCGATCCGCCGGATGCGCGCCGCCTTGATGATGCGGGGGTTCTCCATCTCCTCCTTGGTCATCGAGTTCATGATGACCTTGAACTGCTTTATGCGGGCCTGGGCGGCCTCCATCTGCTCCTTGGACATCTTGCCCCCCACGCCGGGGAGGTAGCTCATGAGCTTGCCCAGCGGCCCCATGTCGGAGACCATCCGCATCTGCTCGTACATGTCCTTGAGAGTGAAGCGGCCAGACATTATCTTTCGCGCCGTCTCCTCGGCGGAGGCCTCGTCCACCACCCCCTGGGCCTGCTCCATGAGGGCCTTTATGTCCCCCATGCCCAGAAGGCGCGAGATGAACCCGGGGGGATTGAACTTCTCCAGCTCGTCGATGTGCTCGCCCGTGCCGATGAACACCACGGGCGCCTTGGTCGCCTGAACCGCGCTGAGCGCCCCGCCCGCCTTGGCGGTGCCGTCCATCTTGGTGATGATGACGCCCGTGAGCGTTATGGCCTCGTGGAAGGCCCTCGCCTGGGGCCCCGCGGTCTGGCCCATCACCGCGTCGATGACCAAAAACTTCTCGTCCGGCTGGGCGACGTTGGCGATGCGCTTCATCTCCTCGACCAGGTCGTCCTCCAGGGAGTGGCGGCCGGAGGTGTCGATGATGATGATGTCGTACCCATCGAACTTCTCCATGCCCTCGCGCACCATCTTGGGCGCGCGCGTCTCGCCCGGCTCGCCGTGGACCGGGACGCCTATGCGCGCCCCGAGCTGGGTGAGCTGGTCGTAGGCGGCGGGCCGGTGGACGTCGCCGGCGACGAGGCCCACGCGCAGGCCGCGCTTTTTGAAGTAGAGGGCGAGCTTCCCGGCGGTGGTGGTCTTGCCCTGCCCGTAGAGGCCGACCATCATGATGACGTGCTTCTTGAGCGATATCTCCCGCGTCTCGCCCAGTATGCGCACCAGTTCCTCGTAGACGATGCGCACGACGTGATCGCGCGAGCTCATTCCCGCCGGGGGCTTCTCCGTGAGGGCCCGGCGCTCTATCTCCTTCGTCAGCCTGAGCGCCAGCGCGGCGTTGATGTCGGCCAGGAGGAGGGCGCGCTGTATCTCCTTGACGACCTCCTTGATGAGCGCGGCGTCTATGTGGGGCGCGTTGACGATCTTTCGCAGGGTGTCCTTGAGCGAGCTGGCGAGACCTTCGAGGACCATTGTATTGCACGATGCGGGTTGACCATATAAATAGCTTTTGACCGCAGTACGGCAGCGGGCCGAGATAATCCGGACTGATGGGGCCACGCCTTTTCAGGCGTGGAAACT
>VGTL01000021.1 GCA_016874675.1 Methanobacteriota archaeon
AGGCAAAAAGCAAGGTCTGGGCATATCGCATCATAAAGAGGTATGGAGAAGTGTGAGCCCTTTCCACGGATATCCTATTTACCCGGAAGATTATGCAACACAGCATTTTTAAATATCCCGGACCGGGTTGTGATGACGGGGTATGTCCCATGAAACGGACCGGGAATAGGGTTATAGCCTTGGGCATGGCCGTCGCGATGGCGGTCCTCTCGCTCGGCGTCCTCCCGCAGCCCTCGGCTGCGCTGACGCAGAGCTTCAGCAACCAAAACGACTACTATTACTCGAACGGCGGAGGGGGAACGAGCCGCTACGCCTACTCCCCCATCTATGTGAACGTCGGCCTCACGATCACCCGCATAGACGTGACCTGCACCGTGGTGGCCAACTGGAACGGCAACGACGCCTCGGACGTCGATGTCTTCGTCAGGCACCCCGACGGCACTGACCAGCAGCTCGTGTGGTACGGGACCAGCTACTCCGGGGCATCGATCTCCAACACTTTCTACGACATCTTCCGCTTCAACGGCAAGCTCAGCACCGGCATGTGGTACCTCTGGGTGAGGGATGCACAGAACACGGGGAACTGGGCCACCACCGGAGGGTACATCGACAGCTGGACGCTCATCATCCACTACCAGGAGCCCTCCGTCACGGTCACCGCCCCGGCCTCGGCCGGCGCCGTCCTCAAGGGCATCTACCGGCTCGGCGCCACCGTGGTGGGGGCCGGAATCGAGCACATGCAGGTGAGCGTCGACGAGAGGTTCGTCTCCGATATGACTCTGTCCGGGAACAGCTACTACTACGACCTCAACACCGCCCGCTGGCCGGACGGGGAGCACGCCGTGGCCGTGACGGCCGTAGACTGGCAGGGCCGCACGGACACCAAATCGGTACCGGTCCAGTTCGACAACGTCCTCCCGGCGATAGGCTTCGCGCAGCTGGTGGACAACTCCTTCGTGAGGGGGGTCCGCCAGCTCCTCGTCTCCGGCTCAAACGGCGAGCCGTCCATGACGGTGCGCATCACCATGAACGGCCCCTCCTCGGCCGTGGACGCGCAGATGCTCTCCCTGGGCTCCGACTACTTCGTTTGGAGCTGGGACACCACCGTCTTCCCCGACGGCACATATATGATCGGCGCGACCACGACCGACAGCGCGGGCAACACCGCCACGACAGGGCCCTACACGCTCACAATCGACAACACGCCGCCGGCGCTTGCCGTTCCCGGGCCCGCCCCGGGCGTGTACGTCTCGGGCACCGTGACGCTCGACCTCTCGGGGACGGCGGACGCCAACGCCGATTTCACCCAGTACAGAATCGACGGCGGCCCCTGGATGCCCCCGGCCCCCGCCTGGAACGAATCCTTCGCGATAGACACGACCGCCCTGGCCGACGGCCAGCACCGCCTCTTCGCCCGGGCCGTGGACCTGGCGGGCTGGTCCGCCGAGGCCTACGTGGACGTCGTGGTCAACAACGCCGACCCGGTCCTGGGGCTGGTCTCCCCCTCCGAGGGGGACCTTCTGGAGGGGCAGGCCACCGCCCGGGCCAGGGCCTCGGCCTTCCTCCCGGTGACCGGTGTCACCTTCGTTCTCGACGGCACGGGCCGGCCCGGCGGTCTCTCGGGCCTGTCGGGCTTCTTCGAGATGCCCCTGGACACCACGCAGCTCTCCGACGGGCAGCACCTCCTGTCGGCCATCGCCACGGACGCCTCCGGGAAGACGGTCGCCGCGACCGGAGCGAGCTTCTCGGTGGACAACCACCCGCCGGAGCTGGGCGTGCTCTCGCCGTCCGAGGGGGAGCGGGTCTTCGGGGAGGTCCAATTAGAGGTGGCCGCCTCCGACCTGTTCCTCGAGGGCGTCCGGTGGCGCCTGGACGGGGGCCCCTACCAGTGGATGACTCTCTCGGGCCAGAACCACACCGCCAGCCTCTCCACCGGCGGGCTGACCGAGGGGGCCCACCTGATCGGCCTCCTGGCGACCGACACGATCGGTCACCGGACATCGGCGGAGGTAACGGTCAACGTCGACAACTCTGTCCCGTCCGTCGAGGTGGTCTCGCCGGCGGCCAACGTGTACCTCGAGGGCACCACGGTGTTCCGGGTGCGGGCATTCGACGAGCGGGGGCTGGCCGCGGTGGTGCTGCACATCTCCGGGCAGCCGAACCGGACCATCTCGCTCAACACGGTGACGGGATACTACGAGCTGGAGCTGGACACCCGGGGACTGAGTGAGGGCGTCCACAGCTGCTGGGCCGAGGCGACCGACCTTGCTGGCAGGTCCGTCGCCACCGAGCAGGTCTCATTCCAGGTCGACAACGCGCCGCCCAAGCTGGAGATGAGGTACCCCGTGAACGGCCTGCTCGTAACCGGCCGGGACGGTAGCAAGAAGATCGACGCCAACCCCTCCGACACCTTCCTGTCGGACGTCCTCTACAACATCGACGGGGGCCTCTGGACCTCCCCGGCGGTGCCGTTCACCGACGGCCTTTCGGACGGGACCCACCGACTGACGCTGCGCGCCTACGACATACCGGGCAGGTTCACGGAGGTCTCGGTGGAGTTCCGCTACGACGCCACGCCCCCGGCACTGGCCGTGGTCTCTCCCCAGAGCGAGCTTTGGACCCGGGGCGCGCTCAGGGTGGTGGTGTCGGCCTCGGACATGATGGGGATTGACAGCGTGACGGTGACTCCGGACGCCACCACGGGCGCGGCCTTAAGGGCCATGGCGTTCAACCCGTCGAACGGCCTGTACGAGGCCGAGCTCGACACCTCCCGCTGGCAGGGGGGCGACCGCACGGTCGCCCTCTTGGTCTCGGCGACCGACGGGTCGGGCTACTCCGCCTCCGCCTCGCTGAGCGCGTTCGTCGACAACAGCGCGCCCGTGATAACGAGGCTCCTGCCCGGCGGGTCGTGGGAGGGCACCGTCGAGTTCAGGTTCAACGTCACCGACAGCTCGGCCCTCCGGACGGTGCTCTTCAGGCGCGACGGGGGCGAGTGGACGGAGATGACCTACCGCGAATCCCGGGGCGCCTACTCCACGCTCTGGAGGACCTCGCTCGCCGACAACGGCCAGCACATCTACGAGGTCCGGGCGGTGGACGGGCTGGGCAACGCGGCGACCGCAAGCTACACCGTGAGCATCGAGAACAAGGACTACGGCTGGCTGGTGTGGGTCGTTCTCGCCGTGCTCGTGCTTGCGATCCTGGGGTACATGTTCATCGCCCGGCGCCGAGGACCGCGCGCGGAGCCGGGGGACGCGCCCGGGCCGGAGCCTCCGGAGACGCCCGAGGCGAAACCGTCGCCGTCCGAGGCGGCCGGCCGCACCGGGGACCGGCAACCCGCGCGCGACTCCCCCTGGGAGCCGGACACCGCGCCGGACGCTCCCGGCCCGCCGGAGCGGGGCAGGCCAGACTCCGACGAGCTCGACAAACTCGT
Organism: Methanobacteriota archaeon; assembly: GCA_016874675.1. GTDB lineage: Archaea > Thermoplasmatota > DTKX01 > VGTL01 > VGTL01 > VGTL01. Next base: position 3,434 of record VGTL01000021.1, read on the forward strand.
CAGGGACCTGGGGAAGTAGGGGAAGAAACAGGGTGCAGGGAGCGGGGAGCAGGGAGCGGGGGGACGACGAGGTCTCAGGGTGCAGAGCGGCGTCTGGCGCCCGTCCCTGAACCCTCGTCGTTTCCGGCACCCGGCACCCGGCACCCGGCACCCCGTTTCAGCGCCCGGGCCAGCCGGCACGCCGCGCAGTGCCCCTCCGCCGAGGGCTCCCCGCAGCCGGGGCACCTTTCCAGCCTAGCCGGCGGGAACATCTCTTCGAGCGAGGGCCGCAGGGCGTCATGGGAGTTCAGGATGCAAAAGCGCGTGCCCGGGGAGGAATCCTCGAGCGACGCGACGAGCTCCCGGAAGCGGTTGCGCATCGCGTCGGCGGCGTAGGGGCAGACCGAGTGGTGCACGGGGTAGCCCATCAGGGTCGCGTAGAGGAAGGACTCCTTGTCCGTAACCTGCCTGAGGGGCTGGATGCGGCGCACTAGCCCCTCCCGGACCCGCTCGTGGGGCCCCAGGCGGGCCAGCCGCTCCACGTCCCCCCGGCAGATGTTCATCAGTATCGACTGGGCGGTGTCGTCCAGGTTGAGACCGGTCGCCAGAACATCCGCCCCCATCTCGCGGGCTGCCCGGTTCAGGCAGTGGCGGCGCAGCACGCCGCAGTAGGTGCACGGGGTGGCCGCGCCCCAGCACCGCCGGGTGGAGTCCATCGTCAGGTCGAAGGCCTCCCGGAAGGAGACCACCCGGTGCTCGATGCCCGTCTCCCTGCAGTGCCGGGCGACGACCTTCAGGGCCGGGGGGCGGTAGCCGCGGATGCCCTCGTCCACGGTTATCGCCACAAGGCGGATGCCGCGGCGCGGCCCCAGGAGGTCGTGGAGGATGCGCAACGCGACCATGCTGTCCTTGCCTCCGGACACCGCCACGGCGACGGTCGCCCCGTCCGGGAGGCGGACCTGGCGGCGCAGCTCGCGGCTGACCTTGCGGCGCACGAAATCGACGAAGTGCTCCCGGCAGAGGTGGGCGCCGCTGTAACGGACGAACGTGACCGGGGTCTTCCCGCAAATGCTGCAGGGTGCCGGGTGCCGGGGGCCGGGGGCCGGGGGCCGGGGGCCGGGGGCCGGGTGCGGGGTGCCGGGTGCAGGGCGACGCTCCGTCCGTCGTCCCCCGCACCCTGCACCCTGCACCATGCGCCCTGCATTCTTCATTGCACCTGTCATCGGGCTGGGCCATTTTAAACCTGCCCCGGCCGGCAAACCTTCTTTACCGATGCGGGCGATGACGCCCTCATGCTCGAGCTCCGCCACCGCCACCGGCTCAGGCGCAAGGAGATACGCAAGCTGGCCGACGACATAGAGGCGGCGCTGGGCGTCCGGACGTTCGACGAGGGGGCGGCGGTCGACCTGGCCGACGCCCAGAGATTCGAGGTCGTGGTCTTCGACAACTCGGTGGTCGCGGTCGTCTTCGAGGGGAAGGCCTTCCTGACCGTCCGGGGCCTCCTGCGCTGGCCGGCATCCCGGGCCCACGTCTCGATAGACGAGGGGGCGGTGAAGTACATCTGCAACGGCGCGGACGTGATGGGTCCGGGCATCACCGGGGCCGACCCGGCGATACGGGAAGGCGACCCGGTCTGGGTGCGCGACACGAGGCACCAAAAGCCCCTGGCCATCGGCAGGGCGCTGGCGGGCGGCGCGGCGCTCGCCTCCAAGGCGCCCGGAAAGGCCGTAAAGAACCTCCACTACATCGGCGACGAGCTGTGGAACCTGGGGGTGACGGACTGAAGCGGCCGGGGGCCGGGGGCCGGGAGCCGGGGGCCGGGGGCCGGGACGGACGCGTCATTTCCCGGCACCCGGCACCCGGCACCCGGCACCCGGATTCTTCGCGCAGGCTGCGCGTCTACTGCGCCGGCCCCATGCGCGCCGGGGGCGCCTTCGTGGACCGGTTCCACGAGATGGTCCGGATGGTCGAGGAGCTGGGCGCCGACGCCCTCAGCGAGCTCTCCACCACGGTGGAGTGGGGCGCCGGGCTGGAGGGCCTCACCGCCGGAGCGGACGGCCGGACGATGGTCTCGAGGGCGGGCCCCGGCATCGGGGACGGCTACATCTACGGGAGGGACATGGAGTGGATCGCCCTGGCCGACGCGCTCGTGGCGGAGGTCTCCGGCCCGAGCCTGGGCGTGGGCTACGAGATCTCGTACGCCCTCCACTCGCGCAGGATGCCCGTGCTTTGCCTGGTCCACGAGGGCGCCGGGAGCCTGTCGGCGATGATCGCGGGCAACCCCTCGCCGCTCCTGAGGCTCGAGCGCTACGGCGACTCCGCCGGGATGCGAAATGCGATCGGGCGGTTCCTGAAGGATTGCACAGGACCATAATATATTAAGGTGGGAAGTTGTTATTGCCACCGGGTTGACCTGATGGCCGAAGAGAGGGTCCCGACCTTCATCAAGGGCTTCGACGAGCACCTGGAGGGGGGCATCCTCCCCGGTTGCGTGGTGCTCATAATGGGCGAGCCGGGGACGATGAAATCGTCGCTCGCGTACTCCATACTCCACCACAACGCCAAGCAGGGCAAGAACGGCCTCTTCGTGTCCCTGGAGCAGGGCCGCAAGTCGGTCATCACCCAGATGGCCAGCCTGGGCATGGTGTACGACGAGGTGGACGCCAACCTGAGCGTACTGGACCTTGCCATCCTGCGCAAGAAGATGAAGCTGGGCAAGAAGAGCTGGATGGAGGTCTTCAAGATGTACGCGGTCAACCTCAAAAAGAGCATGAACTACGACCTTCTGGTCATCGACTCCCTCACGGTCCTCGAGCTCCTGTCGGCCTTCCGGGAGCCCCGCATAGAGCTCTTCGAGTTCTTCGAGTGGCTCCGGGACATGAACGTGACGACCATCATGCCGACGGAAATGACAGCCAAGGGCGACGTGCTCACGCCCTACGGCGAGGACTACCTCGCCGACGGCATCATCCACCTGAAGATGGAGAGGGTGGGCGACGTCAACATCCAGCGCCGCATAAGGATGGTGAAGCTCCGGGCGACCAAGCACACCCCGAACTTCTTCTCCCTGCTGCAGCAGGACGGGTTCTTCGCCGTGACGAAGGTGATTTCCGAAGAGTAGGGCGCGCGCCTCAAGCCTTGCGCCCTGCGCCTTGCGCCCTGCGCCTTCACCTGAGCCTCTTCACCCTCACATCGCAGTCGCGGAGCGTCCGAAGGCCCATCCTCTCGGGGTAGTCGACCGAGTAGACCACCCGGAGGATGCCGGCGTTGGCTATCATCTTGGCGCAGGTGTTGCAGGGGTTGAAGAGGGTGTACATCGTCGAGCCGCGGGAGCGCGTGCCCGCCTGGATGAGCGCGTTCTGCTCGGAGTGCACGGCGGTGCATATCTCGGCGCGCTCGCCGCTGGGTATCCCCAGCTTCTCGCGCACGCAGCCGATCTTCTCGCAATGTTCCATGCCGCGGGGGTTGCCGTTGTAGCCGGTGGCGACTATCTCGTGGTGGTCGTTGACGATGACCGTGCCCACCTGGCGCCCCTTGCGGATGCAGGTGCTGCGCAGGGCGACGTCGCGGGCTATGTTCATGAAGTAGCGGTCCCAGTCTATCCTCGGCATCCCATCCCTCAGGCCGGGCCGCCGGTGCTGGAGCGCAAAAGCGGCACGATGATGATGCCGTAGGGCGTGAGGTCGATGACGTACCTGGAGCGCGAGTGGGGCGTCCCCCGCATCTTGACGACGTGCAGGGTGCGGAGCAGGTAGCCCCTCTGCTCGACGTTGCCCAAAACGACTATCCCGTCGGCCACGGCCTCCTCCACGCCGAAGGAGGAGTAGCGCTTCTCGTCGGGGGCTATCTCCGACACGAGAAGCGTGGTCGCGCCCGCCTCGGTCAGGCGGCGGCACAGTTTCGACATGAAGTCGCGAATGAGCTCGCGGGTCCTGAGGTGGAGCAGCACGCCGGTCACCGAATCGATGACGACCCGCTTGGCCCCGGCCTGCTTCACGGCGTCCGTCACCGCGCCGATCAGGCCCGGCACGTCCGAGTGGGAGTACTCCACCTTGTCCAGCTGGAGCTTCTCCAGCACCGCGTGCAGGTCGACGAACGAGAGCTTCTTCTCGTCGACCAGCTTGCCGTCGAAGAACTCGTACCCGGAGAGGTTGTCGAGCACCTTCTGGGACTGCTCGGTGACCGCAAGGTACAGCCCCGGCTCGCCGGCGGAGGCGCCGGACGCCAGGAACTCCGCGGCGAGGGTGGTCTTTCCGGTGCCGCAGGCCCCGGTCAGGAGGACGTTGTTGCCCACGGGAATCCCACCGTTGAGGACCTTGTCCAATCCCTCGATTCCGGTGCGGCACCTGGGGCCGCGGCCCGCCTGGGGCGCTTCCGCCCTCTCGTCCTTGGCCCTGGGCGACATACGTCCCACGAATGCCGCTGTGCTTTTAAATATTTTCCCTCATGTTTAATTGTCCGCACCGCCTGACGCCACCGGTGGAGACGCCCTTCGGGCCACTGGACTGGGCAAGGTTCATCCTGGGCGCGGCGGTCCTGGCGTACGCGGCCCGCTCGGACGTGCTCACCCGCCGGGTGAACGACCGGTGCTGGTGGGCCTTCCTCGCGGCCGGGCTCGTGCTCCTGGAGGTCCAGCTGCTCCGGTCCGGGGAGGGGCCCCTTTTCCTGCTCGCCCCCTTCTACATCCTGGTGTTCTTCGTGACGCTCTGGTACGAGGGCGAGGTCATGGGGGACAGGGTGAGGCGGCGAGACAGCCTGGTGGTGGCCGCGGCCCTGAACGCCGGCGCGCTGGCGGTCCTGGGCGCCCAGATCGCGACCGGGCCCCTGGACGCCTTCCACCGCGGCGGCGAGGGCTTCCGCCACTTCCAGCTCGTCTCGGTGCCTCTCATGATGCTCGTCGCCTACATGCTCTACCGCGCCCAGCTCCTGTCGGGGGGCGCGGACGCCAAGGCCTTCCTCTCCATGGCCGTGCTCGTGCCGTTCTTCCCCGACCCGCTGGCCGGGGCGTTCTCCCAAGACCCCCTGCTCTCCCCTCCGGGGGTGTTCCTCGTGATATGCCCCTTCGTGCTCGCGGTGTTCTTCAACGCGGCGTTCCTCTCGCTGCTCAACCCGGTGGCGATGTTCCTGTGGAACCTCTCGCGGGGCGACCGGGGCAGGCTCATGGCGTTCGCGTACAAGGTGCCCATCTCCGGGGCGCGGCGCAAGCGCTTCATCTGGCTCTCGGAGTGCTACGTCGACGGGAGGCGGACCCTGCTCTACTTCCGGTTCCGGGGACAGACGGGGGGGTGGAAGCGCCGGCAGCTGGACCGCTTCGAGAGGGACGGCCAGGAGCGGGTGTGGGTCCAGCCCCAGATACCTTTCATGGTACAGCTCTGCGCCGGGTTCGTCTTCACGTTCGTTTTGGGCAACGTGATACTGTTTTGGTTGGTGAGGCTCTTTGCGGGGGCGTGAGGTATGGGAATGATTTCCGTGGGACCGGAGCACCTGAAGAAATTCTACACCTACGCCGCGCCCAAGAGGTACACCCACGGGCTCATCGAGATGACGCGGGAGTTCGTGGTCAACTTCCCGCCCTGGAGCCTCCTGGAGAAGGTCCACCACTGCGGCTAGGTGTCCGGCCGCCGGGCGGACAAGTTCGCCGACACCGGCCTCACACCGGTCCCGTCGCAGAAGGTCCGGCCGCCGTCGATAGCGGAGTGCTACCTGGCGCTCGAGTGCGTCCTGGAGGGCAGCATCGCGCTGGGCGACCACACCTGGTTCACCGGGCGGGTGGTCGCGATTTCCGCAAAGGAGGGCCTTTTCGAGGACGGCATCCTCGCGGAGGGCGGCGACCCCATCCTGTACATGGGCAAGGACCGGTACCAGGACCTGCGGGCCCGGAGGGTGCAGATGAAGGAGAGGAAGTAGGGGCCGCCGGTCGGCGGCGGACGGGGGGCCGGGACGGGGGCGCGGGCGATGGCTCATCCATCGGGCACCAGGAAGACCTCCTCGCCCGCCTTCAGGATGCGGACGTTCTCCGGCCGGGGCCGGGACCAGAACCACTCCGGCGCGATGACCGTGACGGGCCTGTAGCCGACCGGGTCCATCAGGGTGAGCTCGGGCATCCGGGCGTCCAGCACCACCGCCACCTCCACGAGCTCGCTGCCGCCGAGGCGCCGGGCGCGCTCCTCGGCCCTCGGGTCCAGCGTCTCGGGCCGGCCGCTCGACAGATCCGTCGCAGAGGTGCCCTGGGGCCCGACGTGCGTCACGAGGAGGATGCGCCCGTCCAGCCCGACGAAGTCGCCCCCGCGCAGGGCCGGAAGCCTCAGCAGGAACGTCACGCGGTAGAGCTCCCGGCCCTCCCGGTTGCCGGCGAGCTTCGACGACTCGGTCACCCTCCCGCCGAGCTCCCGGGCGAGCGTCCGGACGATGGCCTTGCCGCGCAAGAGCTTTCCCAGCTGGAAGTCCAGCCCCCCGTCGACCTCCCTCTCCTCCCGGATGTAGTCGCCGCGGTCGGCGCCCTGGACCAGCGCCGCCACCCTCGAGCGGACCAATTCCAGCTCCTGCGAGGTGAGGTCGCGCCCTTGGGCCCGGACCTGCAGGATCGCCTCGTAGTACTTCCCGTGGATCTTGGAGCAGCGCTCGCACACGGCCCGGCGGATGCGGATGCGCGTGCGGCCCGACTGGACGAGCCGGCTTTTGCCGATCCTGATTGTGGATTCGATTTCGGCGTCAGCGTTGTGCCCGTCCACCGGCACGACCGAGACCTTCGGGCTGACGGACACGCCCTCCTCCTTGACCACCCTGAGCGATCGGCGCGCGGCGTCCTCGAGCTCCGACATCTCGCCGCGCGAGTTCTCCCAGCGGCGGCCCCGGTGGACGCTCCCGCAGTGGGCGCACACGGTGAGCTCGCAGAACTCGGGGACCCCGATGAACCGCCGGCGCTCGCCCAGGCAAGGGGCGCACAGGCCCCCCAGGGCCGGGGCGTTTCGGCCGCAGACTATGCACTTCATCGACCTCAGGGCGCTCACATCCTCAGGAACTGGGCGTGGGGCACTCCCCCGATGCGGATGACGCATCCGGGGTCCACCAGGCCGGCCTCCACCGCCGCGCCCACGGTCTCCTCGCCGGCCAGGTTGGCGATCGTGGCGATGGCGAGAAGCTCGAGGAACAGCCGGCGGTCGACCCTCTCTCCCCCGTAGAAGCCGGGCCGAAGCTCCAGGCACAGCTCGCCCTCCTCGAACCGGCGCCCGACCAGGCCCAGGTCGCAGGCGGCGACCAGGAGCTCGCTGCCGGCGCCGTGCCTCTTCACGGATATCATCGGCGCTCCCTCGCCACCTTGTACCGCTCGGCGGAGGGCATGAAGACCCTCCCGTCGCTGTACAGCCTCTGGAGGTCCCGCTTGACCTTGTCCTCGGGTATCCCCTCGGACCGGGTGCGCCGGAGCACCTCCTCCTCGGTGACGCCCCGGCCCTCGTCGAGCTCCTCGATGATGTCGATGATGGTGTGGATGCGCTCGCGCTGCACGTGGGTCGTGCCGGTCATGATGGCGTCGATGTCGAAGCGCCCGCCCTCGCTGGCCACCTTCCTGAGGAAGTACTCGACGATGCGCTTGGCCCGGTCGGCGTCCTCGGCCGTCACCTCGTTGGCCAGCCGGAGCCGGGCCGACGCCTCCGACAGCCGTATGAGGGCCTCTATCTGCCGGGGGGTCATCGGTATCGCCCCGCCCTCGCCCTCGGAGGACCGGGCCTGCGAGCGGATGTTGACGTAGTACTCCTGGAGTATCTCCATCACGTCCTTGGTCATCACGGGGAAGACGCGGCTGCGGGCGTAGGCGATGTACTTTCGCAAAAGCTCGGGCACTATCTCGGGCTCGACCTTGCGCATGGCTCGCTTTTCGTCCTCCTTAGTGAACTTTCTGTCCTGGACGTTCTTGCGGTACATCGCTATCTCGCCGGCGAGGTGGGTGTTGACGATGTGGCCGGCGAGGGCGAGGTCCTTCTTCGGGTCGGGCTTGTCCGTGAGCGGGAAGATGACGTCGAACCTGGAAAGGAGGGTGGGGGACAGGTTTATCTGGTCGACCAGGTAGCTGTGCTCGTCGAAGCGGCCCTCCTTGGGGTTGGCGGCCGCAAGGATGGAGCAGCGGGACTGGAGCGTGGCCGTTATGCCGGCCTTGGCGACCGATATCATCTGCTGCTCCATCGCCTCGTGCATGGAGCTCGAATCCTGCTCGGACATCTTGTCCAGCTCGTCGACGGCCGCCAGGCCCTTGTCGGCCAAGACGAGCGCGCCCGCCTCCAGGGTCCAGCGGCCCTCGCCGAACTCGTCGTGCACCGCCGCGGCCGTCAGTCCCGCCGCGGTCGATGCCTTGCCGGAGGCGTAGATGCCACGGGGCACAAGGCGCGTGATGTAGCGGAGGAGCTGGGACTTCGCGGTCCCGGGGTCTCCCACCAACAAAATGTGCGCATCCCCGCGTATCCTCGTCCCGTCGGGCATGACCTTCATCACCCCGCCGAACATCTGCAGCGCCAGGGCCTCCTTCTCGACCTCCATGCCGTAGATCGTGGGAGCGATGGAGCCGATTATGAGCCGGTAGATGTCCTTGTTGCGGGCCAGGCGGAGGATTCTCTCCTCCTCCTCGGGGGATATCTCCACATCCTCGAACTCGTGCTCCTCGAGCTGGATGCTGTTTATCTCGAGGTACCAGTCGAAGAAGGTGGACTTCACCTGCCCGGTGCTCCTCTGCTGGCTGCGGAGCACCCCGTTGAGCACCACCTTGTCGCCGGGGGAGATCTTCTTGCAAAGGTCGTCCTCGGCGTAGGCCGTCAGGCGCTCGGGCTGGTCCCCGCCCCGCAGGTCCTCGGGGCTCTCCTGGATCTCTATCTTCTGCGTGTCTATGAACACCGAGCGCAGGTCCCGGGAGGCGGCGTCCGGGGGCACCTGGGGCTCGCCGCCCTCGGAAGGAGGCGCCGCATCGGCCGGCTGGACCGGCTTGCGGAACAGGGAAAGATCGTTGGTGAGCAGGATGAACCTCGTGGAGGCCGCGCTCTTGCCGCACCCGCCCTGGTCGCGGTAGCACTCCAGGGGCTCCTTGAAGACAGAGTCGAACTGGGGCTCCCGGATGACCGCCAGGCACCGGGCGCACTGGAACACCCCGTCGACCAGCTTGGGCTTCACCTGGGTGGCCTTGCGCACGAGACCGGACACAGCCACGAGCTTTCCGATGTGCTTGGCCCTAAGCTCCCTGACCTCCGTCAGGGCCAGCGGCTTGGGCGGGAGGCCCACCACCCGGAAGTGGACGCCCCGGCGCACCTCGGGCTTCACGTCGGGTGGCAGGCTGTCCCGGATGGCGGTCTCGGCGGCGAAGATGGCCGAGTTGGGCTTGTCGAGCAGGAAGGCCCCTAGCTCGGGGTCGAAGAGCTCCACGTCCTTGTAGCTGACCGTCAGGCTCCGCTTCTCGGGGAACGAGTTGGCTATCTCGAGTATCTCCTTGCGGTAGTAGTCCTGGATGAAGTCCCGCCAGAGCTTGGCGAGCTGGGGAAGCGTCATCTCCTCGGGCATTATTCCACCCCCTGAGGGGCACCTTCATTGATTCCCCTCATTTATATGTTTAACCCAGACGTCGGCGAAGCCCCCCCATTGTTTCCGGTGCAATTCAGAAAAGGCGCAAGGTGCAAGGCGCAGGGCGCAAGGGAGCAAGGCAGCAAGGCAGCAGGGCAGCAAGGCAGCAGGGCAGCAGGGCAGCAGGGCAGCAGGGCAGCAGGGCAGCAAGGCAGCAGGGCAGCAGGGCAGCAGGGCAGCAGGGCGCAAGGGAGCAAGGCAGCAAGGCAGCAGGGCAGCAGGGCAGCAGGGCAGCAGGGCAGCAAGGGGACGACGGTTCGTTCCGTTCCCCCTGCTGCCTTGCTGCCTTGCTGCCTTCCTGCCTTCCCCTGCTGCCTTGCTGCCTTGCTGCCTTCCTGCCTTCCCTTTCTGCCTTTCTGCCTTGCTGCCTTGCTGCCTTCCTGCCTTCCCTTTCTGCCTTGCTGCCTTGCTGCCTTGCTGCCTTCCTGCCTTTCCTCCTTGCGCCTCAAGCCTTGCGCCCTGCGCCTCGCGCCTTGCGCCTTTCCTATCCGTACATATGCGGCATCGGCGTCGCCTTGGGCGCCTTGGTCTGCTTCTGGACGGACCTTATCTGGGACTCGATGAGGCCGGCCTCGTTGTAGAGCGGGCCCGAGTCCAGGCGGATGTGGAGGATAAGCTTGTCCAGGGTCTCGATGACCTTGGCGGCGGCGCGGGCGTCGGGGTACTGCGGGTTGGCCTCGGCAAGCAGGCTCACCACGTCGAAGTCCCGCCGCTTGCCCTGGTTGAGGAGCACGCCCGCCATCCCGGTTATGACCCCCTCCTGGAAGAGCCTTATGTGGTTGTCCTCCAGGAGCTTCCGGGCGCGGCCCGTGGAGCCGATGCCGTAGGTCTCTATCTCGCGCACCGCCGGCGCGGGCTGCTCCGGTTCCTCCTCCCCCTCGCTCTCGGCGCCCCCGGCCTGGGGGCCGCCCTGGGCGCTGTTTTGTCCCTCGCGCTCGATGACCAGGCCCTCGGGGGAGTAGAGGATGCGGCACTTCTCCCTCTCCAGCCAGTCCATCATCGTGCTGGCTATCGGGCGGATTACGTTGGGCGGGGGCTGGAACTCGGAGATGAACACCACGATCTGGTCGCCCGAGGCCTCGCTCCCGACGCGCGGGCCGGCGTAGATGCGGACGGTGTCCAGCGGCTCGGAGCGGCGGACCAGGGAGAGCGCCGGGAAGTAGTCGGAGTCCAGCACGCCGACCTGCTCCAGCGAGAGCACCTTGACTATGTAGTTGGCCACGATGGTGCTCACCAGCCCGACGCTGGGGAAACCGTCTATCACGGTGGCGTCCCTCAGGTCGACCTTCTTGAGCATGCAAACCTCCATGTCCTCCCCCATCGCCCGCACCCCGACGGGTGGATTATCGGCCTCTGACTATTTATAATTGCCAGTGAATACACGGTGCGGATGAGGCCGCGGGTGCTCGTCAACTGCGCGATGTCCGCCGACGGGAAGATCGCGCTCCATTCGGGGGCCCAGACCCGGATATCGTCGGAGGAGGACCTCGCCCGCGTCCACCGGCTGCGCAACCGTTGCGACGCCATCCTGGTCGGGATAGGGACCGTCCTTTCGGACGACCCCGGCCTGCTCGTCAAGGAGCGGTACGTGCCCCGGGCGCGCCGGCCGCTCAGGGTGGTGCTCGACTCGAAAGGACGCACGCCGCGCCGCGCCAAGGTCGTCTCGCCGGACGCCCGGACGCTCATCGCCGTGGCCGGCCGGCCGGTCCGGAACCGGTGGGGCCAGAACGTCGAGGTGCTGGTGGCAGGCCCCGGGCCCAGGGTCTCGATACCCGCGCTCCTCGACGAGCTGGGCCGGCGCGGCGTGCGCAGCCTCCTCGTCGAGGGCGGAGGGGAGGTCATCTGGTCGTTCCTGCGCAGCGGCGCCGTGGACCGCCTCACCATCTATGTCGGTAGCCTGGCGCTGGGCGGCCGGGGGCCCACGCCCTGCGGCGGGGAGGGCGCCCGGAGCCTCGGGGAGGCGCCCCGGCTCAGGCTGCTTGGGGCCGGAAGGCTGGGGGACGGGATGCTGCTCGTCTACGGGCCCCGGGGATGAGGATGGCCCAGGACACCCGGTTCCTGTGCGACCACATGCTGGGCTCCCTGGCGCGCTGGCTTCGGTTCCTGGGCTACGACACGCTCTACCCCGGGCCGCTGGACGACACCGCCTTGCTGCGGTCGGCGAGGGAGGAGGGGCGCGTGCTGCTCACGCGGGACAAGGAGCTCGCCGCGCGGGCTGGCCGGACTGGTCACCTAGTCCGCAGCGACGCCCTGGACGGGCAGCTGGCGGACATCCGCGAGACCTTCGGGCCGGACCTCTCCGTAGGGGGGCTGCTCTCCCGCTGCTCCCTCTGCAACGCCGTGCTCGTTCCGATGGACCGGGACGAAGCTGGAAAAGCCGGCGTGCCGACACCGATTGCGAAGCGGCATCGCCGGTTCTGGCGCTGCCCCGGTTGCGCCCAGCTGTATTGGCCGGGAAGCCATCACGAGCGGATACTTGGAAAGATCGGTGAGTTGGGTAAGGGCAGCGGGCAGTAGGCAGCGGGGAGCGGTGGTAAAAGAGGCAGCGGGCAGTAGGCAGCGGGGAGCGGTGGTAAAAGAGGCAGCGGGCAGTGGGCAGGGGGGAGCGGTGGTAAAAGAGGCAGCGGGCAGTGGGCAGGGGGGAGCGCTGACGGGACGGGGCCCGTCGTCCACCGCTGCCCGCGGCCTACTGCCCGCTGCCCGCTGCCCGCTGCCCCTTCCTCATCGCAACGTGCCCTGCCGCCCGCACATCGGGCAGGTGACCCGAAGGGGTCTCTCGTTCGTGTAGATGGGTATTATGGATCCGCAGGCGGAGCACTTGATCTTCTTGAGGGGGGTCCCGGGCTGGGCGGGGGCCACGGAGGGCTTGGGTACCGGTGCGGGGGCCATGTCCCATAGAGGCTCACCGCGGCGCGCCGGCATCGGTGGCGGGGCCACCTCCTCGGCCCGGACCTCGTAGCGCGGCTCGAAGGGCGCCTCGGGCGGCGGCACCGCCGGCGGCGGGGCCCTCCGGGCGGGAGGAGCGGTTATCACCGGGGGAGGCGGCGGCTCGGCCGCCACCGGGGCGGGCGGGGGCGCCCTCTCCACGGGCGGGACCCCGCGCGGCTCGGCCGGGCCCGGTTTCTGGGCCGGGGCGGTCGCCGGCGGCCACCTGGGCGGGCCGAATATGCCGATTCCCATGACCGTCCCCACGGTCATCGTGCAGGCCACGAGGACTATGCCGGCGATGAGCAGCAGGAAGTTGGGCGCCCAGATGAAGACCTCGACGGTGTACTTCACGTCCGCCTCGGAGTAGGTGAGGGTCTCGTCCCGGGGGGCCTGGATGAGGACCATGTACCGGGTCTGGGTGAGCGAGGAGGTCGTGAGGGAGACGCCCTTGCCGACGCCGCCGTCGTCGCGGCCGCCCCTGGCGAGGTGGCTGTCGTAGTAGGTGTTGTTGGGGGTGAGGGCGATGACCCGCGAGTCCATCTTCACGATGCGGACGTCCATCTTCTCGCTGGAGCTGGAGGTGACGGTGATGATGCCGCCCGGCGGCACCTCCTCGGTGACCAGCATCCCGGTGCCGTCGACGCCGGTCTCCTTTGTGAGCTTGTAGGTCTGCCACTGCGCCAGACCCCAGAGCAGGAAGGCGAAACCGAAGAAAATCACCACATTGTGCAGCAATCTGACGGTGCGTGTCTTCATGCTCCAATCCCCTCTTACACCGTCTCCAAAATACACTTTCCATATATATGGTTTGTTGCCGGGCGCGGCCCGCTCCGCCGGGGCGCCCTCGCGGGGAAATCACTTCTTCCGGGACGGCTCCCCCACCTTCTCGTCTATCTCCGCCAGCCGGGCCGCCATGGCGACCAGGCGCTCGAAGTCCAGGCCGGACCGTATCATCATCCTGGCCCCGTCGGGGGACCCGCCCCCGTGCATGCAGCCCGGGACGCCGGCGCCCAGCGTGAGCCACTCGACGAGCCTTGCGGCGCGCATGCGGGTCTCGGCGCCAGATCTGGCCCGGAGGTACTTCTTGATGAGCCGGCCGAGCCTCTCGTCGGCGAAGTCCCGGTAGGAGGGCATGCAGCCGGTCTCGGCGATGCCGCCGGCGATGTCCTGGGCGAGGCGCTTGGTCTCGTAGGGCAATGTGGCGACATGCACCTTGTTCACGTTGGCGACCAGGGTGTCCGGGAACCACACGCCCGACGGGTGCTTTTTGCCAAGGTAGGCGGCACCGATGCCCACCGCGAAGGTGGTCTCGTTGTTGATGGCCATCTGGACCAGCCTGTCGGAGAAGGCCCTCTCCGACAGGCCGTTGGCCCGGGCCACGAGCGCCGCGGCCCCCATCATGACGTCGCCCTGGCCGGCCACGCAGCCCCCGATGGCCGAGCGGTAGGGGGCGATGAAGTTGAGCACGCCCTTCACGGTGTACCCGTGCTCGCCGCACATGAAGACCCGCCTTTTGGGCACGAAGACGTCTTCGAAGAAGATGTAGCCCTGGGTGATGCCGCCCGTCTTCACGGGGATGTCGAAGCCCTCCTCCATCTCGCGCGTGTCGGAGGGGTGCCTGGCCTCCACGACCGTTATCCCCTCGGCGTCCCGCGGGATGACGAACGATACGGCGTAGTCCCTCTCCTTCTCGGTGTAGCGCGTGCCCGGGAGCACGAAGAGCTCGTTGGCCGCGGCGGCGCCGGCGATCATGACCTTGGCGCCGCGCACCACTATCCCGTCGTCCCTGCGCTTGACCAGGTGGAGGCTCGAGTCGGGGTCGGGCTGCTCGCAGGCGGCAAGGCCCCGGTCGCCCTTGGCGTCGGTGAGGGCGCCGCAGAGCGTGATGTCCTCCCTCTGCTTGGCCTCAAGCCAGTCCCGGAGCTGCCCGTGGTAGTCCGTCCCGAGCTCGGCGTCCATGTCGAAGGTCGTGGCCCACATCGCGTTTATCGAGTTCCAGCCGACGCACCGCCCGCCCGTGCAGGTGCCCGTCAGGTTGAAGGCCGCGCGCTTCATGCGCGAGTTCCCCAGCATGTCGTCGGCGCTCTCTATCAACGTGAGGTAGCGGGAGACGCGCTCCCCGCCGGGGCCGGAGGCCTTCGTGAACATGTCCCGGGTCTCCTTCTCGAGCGACGCCTTGTAGAGCTGGGCGTGGCCCTCGACCGTGCAGCGGGTGGCCGGGTGGGTGGTGACGTCTTGGATGAGCTCGCCGAACTTGTAGACGTTGGGCCGCATCGCTCGAAGGCTCTCCTTGTACTGCTCCGGCGTCCTCAGGCTCCCACCCGGGAATGGTAAAACATGGGGGATTACATATATTTTGGTGAACATTGATGGAAGCCCGATGGAAGGCTGGCCCGTCCCGAGGAGGACCTCCACGTTCCACGACTGGCCCTACTCCGGGCCGGCGCGCAAGTGCTTCCACGCCTGGATAGTCAACCTGACGCCCCCGGGGCCGGACCACTGCATCCACGACTGCGCCTACTGCTACGCCCGCCACGCCGTCTACACCCGAGCGAGGGCGGGCCGGCTCCAGGTCTACTCCAACCTCCCCGAGCTCATCGAAAGGGACCTGGACAGAATCCGCCTGTGCCCGCCCTTCTCGATATCGAACACGACGGACCCGTGCCAGGCGGTGCCGGCGGTCCTGCGGGAGACGCGGCGCGTAGTGGACCTTCTGGTCCGGAGGGGCCCCTCGTTCTCTATGACCACCAAGGGGGACCCAGCGTTCCTCCTCGACGTGGACGGGTTTTGCGAGTTTCCGCGCAAGTCGGTGGCCATCACGATCGAGGGCCCGGCGGAGGTCCTCCGGCTGGTCTCCCCCGGGGCGCCGCCCTACTCGAAGAGGGTGGAGGCGTTGCGGAGGATGGCGGCCGAAAAGGTGCCGGTCATCGTGCGCCTTGACCCCGTCATCCTGCCACTCTGGAGGGCGCTGTACGGGGATGGCTGGAAATCGGAGCTTGCGGGTGTCCTTTCCGATTTCGCGGGCGCCGGGGCGGTCCACGTGGTCTGCTCAACGGGGCGCCTGTCGATGGCCGGGCCCCGCCCGTCGATGTTTGGCCGCCTGCAGGAAATCGTCGGGCGGCTGTCGCCCGAAATCGCCCGGGAGATAAAGGCCGATTACGCCTACAGCCGCGAATACACCTCCGAAGGGTATCTATTGAAAAAGCCCCTGCGCCTCGCTTTTCACAAGCTCGCCCGGGAATGCGCGCAGGCGCGGGGGTTGACCTACGCCACCTGCCAGGAGACCCATGCCGGCGAGACGGACACGCCCGGCCTGCCACACTGCGAGGGGGTGAGGCTGCCCTTCACGCTCAAGGGACCCGACGGCGTCTTCCGCCCGGTCGAGGGCTGCGGTGCCAACTGCCATGTAGAGTGCCGCGGCAGGGCCCCTCCCTGCGGGAGGCGTTCGCTCGTCACGACGGAGCCGTTGAGGATATCGCGGTTGAGATGAAAGGCAGCAAGGCAGCAAGGCAGCAAGGCAGAAAGGCAGCAGGGGGACGGCCCCTTGCTGCCTTCCTGCCTTCCCTTGCTCCCTTGCTGCCTTCCTGCCTTCCCTTGCTCCCTTGCTGCCTTCCTGCCTTCCTGCCTTCGCACTGCCGCCTCGTAGCGCTATTTCCTCCTGCGCGCCATCGAGGCCGCCGCCGACGCCAGGCCCAGGGCGCCCAGCACCGCCAAAAGCTCCATGCCGGGGATGAAGCCCGGCGAGGGCTTGGGCTTGACCTTCACGGTCACGTTGGCCTCGACCACGGCCCCGTCCGGGTCGGTGACCTCGAGCACAATCTTGTGCGTCCCGACGGTGAGCTTTCTGGTCTCGAAGGTGAGACCCTTGCCTATCTCGCTGCCGGCGTCCTTCCAGATGTAGGTCAGCACCGCGGCGGGGTCGTCCGGGTCCACCGCGATGGCCGCCTGGAAGGTTATCTTGTCCCCGCTCGTGAAGTTCAGCCGGGGCCAGGCCGGGGTGACGATGACCACGTTGGTCGGGGGCTGGTTGACGTTCAGGACCGTCACCTTCCAGGACCACAGCACCTCGGAGACGGAGTCGTTGAACTGGAAGGTCACGTTGTACGGGGACCTGGCGGCGGTGGTGTAGTCCGTGCGGAACGTGAAACTGCCCGTGGTGGCGGTCTGGATCGTCCCGTTGACGTACCAGCGGTACTTGACCGGCTGTGGCGTCAGGTTGGCTATCTGCGGGTCCAGCCTGACGTTCACCGAGAAGTCGAGCTGGCCGCCCTCGTTGACGTTGACCGCCGAGCCCGCGGGGGTCGCATTCAGCACCACCGGCGGGGCGTACACGTGCCACACCACGACCGTTATCGTCAATTCGGCGCCGGCGCCCTTCGTGTCCGTGGCGTTGAACGTGAGGCTCTCGTGGGGCGGCATGGTGAAGAACCCCGCCTTGGGCACTATCTTGGCGAACCCGTTGGTTATGGTCACCGTGAGGCCGGCCACGTTGTAGTCCTTCGCGGCGAACGTGAGGTTGCCCTTGTCCCACGGGTCCGGGTCGGTGCACAGGGTGTTGAGGTCCAGCACCGCTTCCGAGGGCTTCCCCGCCACGCTCTCGTTGAGCTCCACCTTCGAAAGGTTGGCGGACCACCTCGGGGCGTTGTTGATCGACGGGTTGATGGTGATCTCGCACTGGATGGGGCGCGTCTCCAGGCCGTAGGAGTCCTCGGCCAGGAAGCTCACCACTATCGTGAGCGGCGAGATGAGGTCGGGCATCTCGGGCACGACTATGGTTATCCCGCCGGAGTGCTTCAGAGTGCCCGGGATGGACTGGAAGGTTATGGTCAGCGGATCGTAGTTGGCGGCCTTGTAGGTGAGGAAGTCGTCGAGCGCCGGATTGGAGAGGTCGTCGTCGGAGAAGTACCTGGTCAGGTTGATGTTGAGGTTGATGCCGGTGAAGAGCCGGTCGCCAGGGTAGCAGGAGACGGCCGGCATGTTGGAGCTCAGTATGTAGGGTGCGTGGTTCACCGCGACGACGTTGACCAGGATGTTCGCCGAGGCGGCGTACCCGAACGGGTCGCGCGCCGTGACGGTGTAGTTCTCGGTCCCGGTCCAGCCGGGCTGCAGGGTGGTGAACGTGGCAAAGTTGCCCGAAAACCGCACCATCGTGTTGCCCCCGGCGTTGTTCTGGGCCGAATAGGTCAGCGCGTCCTCGTCCGGGTCGTAGAACACCGTAGTCAGGTCCAGCGTGGCGTTGGAGCTCTCGTTCACCGTGAAGGGGGTCTCCCACTTGCCGTCGAAGATCAGCGGGGGCAGGTCCATCGTGATGTTCACCCTGTACCGGCCGGCGCCGCCCTGGTAGTTCATGAGCGTCACGCGCAGGTAGGTCGTTATGGTCGTCTCGGGGGAGACGCCGTCGGCGCTGGCGGCGGGCTTGGCGATGCCGGAGGACGTCCCGAAGCGCTGGTCCTGGCTGTCGCGCAGCTCCATGATGATCTGGGGCCGGTCCAGCGTGGCGTCGTATTCCAGCGACGTCAGGGAGGCGTTTATGACCTGTCCCTCGGAGGTCGGGAAGACGAAGTAGTCGACGGTGTCTATGTCCTTGCCGAGGGTGTCCTCGAACTCGATGAAGTGGCCGCCCTCGGGGCTCGAGAGGCCCATGGCGGTCCCGGCGGAGCCCCAGTCGTCCTTATCCACCGCGGTCTTCCAGAGCTTGAGGGTGTAGCTCCCGGTGCCCTTGACGGCGAGCACCCGCAGGTAGAACGTCCCGTTCGCGGGCGCGCCGAACGAGCCCTCGTCCTTGGTGGCGGGCCCGGTGTCGTTGTTGTCGGCCACCTCGTAGTGGAACGGGAATAAGTAGCTCAGGTTGGAGTGGTAGACCTCCACCCGGGCGGCCAGGTTGGCCGAGGCCTGGCACGAGAAGGTCACGACGTCCGCCTGGATGATGTCGTTGACCAGGTCGAGCCGGTACCAGTCGGCCTGCTCGGCGGGGTCGTCCAGGGCGGCGCCAAACGACGCCGGGTAGGACGGGACCGGCGTGGCGGTGGAGGGCGTGTTGTTCTGGCCGGCGTAGGTGGCCGAGGCCACGTCGAACCGGATGGTGTAGGTGGCGGTCGACGAGAGCGCCTGGACCTCGTAGCGGACGTAGTAGTAGCCGGTGGTGAACGCCACCGTCGAGACCTTGTGGTCGTAGTAGGGGTCGGCGTCGCCGTCCAGCATGATGTCGTTTCCCAGCGGATCGTAGAGGAAGAGCCTCTTTATGCCGTCGTAGCAGGTGGCGCTCACCGTCAGTTTCTGGGAGGCGGGCGGGCTGCAGGTCAGCCGTATCTTGTAGTAGTCGTTGACGTCCTTTTCGTCGCAGGTGCCCCCGAAGCTCATCGTGCCCCCGGAGGGAATGACCTCGGTGGCGGCGGCGAAGCTGTCGTTGGGCTCGGAGTCCGAGTTGGGCGGCGAACCCCTGGGACCACCGGCGGCCCCGGCAGGGGGCAGCACCATCGCCCCGGCCACCATCATCATCACGGCCAGCACGCTCGCAAGTCCCTTTGTCTTCATGGTCACTCCTCCTCCTTTTCCTGCTTCTTTCCTGCGCCGGCGGCCAGGAGGGCCAGCACGGCCACGACTAGTATGCCTATCACGGCAAGCACGGGAAGGACGCTCCCTTCCTCCTCCACCGGCGCGGCCACGTCGACCAGCACCGCGGTGCTGGCTATCGGGTTGAAGTTCCTGCCTTCGGCCCGATAGATTATGGACCGGCTCCCCGTGTCCGCCTTCCAGGGTAACGTCACCGTGCGGTTGGAGCCCGCCGCGATCTCGGGCACGTTCAGGGTGCCGACGGGGGCGCCGTCGACCACAAGGGTCACGACAATGCCGCCCGCCGGAGCGTTGCCGGCGTTGGTGACCGTGACGGAGATGTCGACCGTCTGGCCCTTCCTGGGCTCCCGGACGGAGAGCGTCGGGGCCGACAGCCGCACGTCGGGCCGGAGCTCCTCGGCCGGCAGCACGGACACCTTGACGCTGCCCGAGTTGTTGGTGGTGTTGGTCTCGACGACCTTGTTCTGCGGGTCGATGTCCGCGACTATCGTCCAGTTCCCGGCGGTGACCAGCACAGTCCAGGGCAATGTCACGTTGCGGGTCTCGCCCGGCTGGAGCAGGGCGACCGTGCTGTCGCCGATGAGATTCGAGACGGTTCCCGACCAGCAGGTGAACCGCACCGTGAAGTTCTGGGCCGCCTTGCCGCCGGTATTGGTGATCCTCGCGGTGACCATCAGGACCTCCAGGTAGCGGACCTCGGAATTGGCGGTCCGGACCTCAAGGATGGAGAGGTCGGCGTCGAGGACGGCCGGGTGGACGGTGATGTTGACGGCGAGCTCGTTGTTCGCCCAGTCGGAGTCGTTGTTCAGGCGGGGCCCGTCCAGGCGGGCGAGCAACCGGTGCACGGTGTCGGCGGTGTCGTCGAGCGCGGAGGTGTTCCATTCGAATTTGGCGATGAGGGCCCCCCCCGCCGCGATGGGTTGGAGATGGATGGAATCGAACGGTACGGTCGAGTTGTCCAGCAAGAGCTCCAGCGTGGTGCTCGCCATGCTCCCCAGTGAGCCCAGGTTGGCGATCCCGACCCAGACCCGGAGGGTCTGGCCCACGGTCACCTCGCCCGTGGGGTCGCTCTGGTTCGTCGACAGGGAGAAGTTGATCGACACGACCGCAAGGTCGATCGACCCGCGGAACTGGAGCTGGAACAGCCGCTCGTTGTTGCCCTCGTCGGATTCGGCAAAATCGTTGTACGCGTTGACCATCACGCGCAGGGTGTGGCGCACGGGCGTGAGGCCCGACGTGTCCCAGTCGAAGCTGACGTTGAAGCGCTCGCCGGGCCCAAGCGGCGTCACTGTGAAAGAGGCCAGGGTCTCCACCGAGTCCAGCAGGAACTCCAGCGTGGTGTTGTACCTGGGAGCCCCCTCCCCGATGTTGGCGATGCTCACGGTGATGTTGACGAGGTCGCCCACCAGGGGCGAGAGGTGGCTCAGGGTGGCCTCGGCGATCTCAAGGTCGGGGAGGAGCTCGACATCCAGCGTGATGTTTGGGGTCCGGAGTTCCCGGCCGTTCTCCGCCACCCTGGCCTTGATAGTGTGGTTGCCCGTCGGGGTGCCGGTGGTGTCCCACCGGAAGCTCAGGACCTCGGGCTCGCCCACCTTCAACTCGAAGGCGGTCAGGTTCCCCAGCGGGACGCCTCCGGCGTTCAGGAAGAAGTCCACCAGGACCAGCCGGGCGGTCTCGACCCCGTTGTTGTCGACCGTGGCGTTGATGGCCAGCAGGTCCCCGACCCGGGCGGAGTAGCTCGAGGAGGTGATGGACTTGATGTAGGGATTGGTGCGGTACTTGAGGGAGACGCTGGCGCTCTTGCTGGTCCCGCCGGCCATCGCGGTGACGGAGTGGACGCCGTCCGAGGCGCCCGTGGTGTTCCAGTCGCACGGAACCTGGGCGGTGCCGCCGGCCGGTATGTCGGCGGTGGTCGTGCAGAAGGGCGTCTGCTCCCCGTCGAGGTGGAACTCGACCCTCTCGCCGATGGCCGGTCTTATCCCGCTGTTGCCCAGAGTCGCCATGAACGTGACCGTCTCGCCGACCACCGCGTCGTCGGTCGACGAGGTCAGGTCCTGCACGAACGGGATGACGTCGGGCTGGAAGCTCATGTTGGCGAACGCGATGTTGTTTGTCAAATCGACATCCGACTGGTTGGCCGGCTGGGTGTCGTTGCGGGCCTCGACGAAGACGCTGTAGTTGGTCATCGGCCGAAGCTCCAGGCCGGAGGTTTCCCAGGTCCAGCTCGCCACCACGCTGCCGCCGAGCGGCCCGATGACCGTGCTGGTCTTGTTGAGCTCCAGCCGACCCAGCTCGACCAGGGCCATGTCCGTGGTGTTGTAGCTGAAAATCACGCTCACGTTGAACGCCGGCTGGTCGCCGTTGTTGACTATGGTGGCGTTCACGTAAATGACATCGTTCAGGTGGGGGGTCCCGCCGCCGGCCGGCTCCAGGTGGATGTCCCTGGGTCTGACGGTCAGGTCCACGTTGTCCGGGGCCCTGGGGTGGGCGACAGCCCATCCTCCGGCGAGCAGGGCGACCACAATACCCACCGCTATCAGACGTCCATGACGGCCCATCCGGCTTCCCCCTTCCAACACACGCCCGCGGCCCTCCACGCTCGCGGGCCTCGGTCCTTCGACACTGATATATTTATTATTTGTATTAATAAGTGATGGCCGCATTGCTCATTCCTCCTGGTCCCGGGTGGTGCCGGCGGCCCCGTTTTCCCGGCCGCCCGTTACATCCGCCCCGGAGGCCTTCCCGCCCCCGTTAAAGGCCGCCAGCGCAACCGCGGAGACGGCCAGCGCCGCCAGTACCGCCAGTATCACGTAGGTGTAGACCGGGTCGGTCCCCACCGGGGGTTCAGGCTTTATGAACTGGATGTCGGGGTCCAGCGGCCGCGCGTCCGAGTTGTCACCGACCCCGTCCCGGTCGGTGTCCTTCCACTCCTTCGGGTCCTCCGGGAAGGCGTCGCTGCTGTCGGGGTAGCCGTCCCCGTCGGTGTCCGTGTCCACCGCGAGCCTCATCACGATGGAGCGGGTGTTGACGCCGGGCGCCTTGTCGGGGATGCCGGTGATGTTGTCGTAGGTCTCGTAGAGGGCGTACAGGCGCCCCCGGTAGGTCGCCACGCTCGGGAACTCGTCGTCGCCCAGGTTGTGGGGCTCGGTGTCGATTATCACGGACTCGCAGCGGTCCCCGGGCATCGAGAGCAGGGACACCGGCGAGAGGTTCTGCCCGTCGAAGGAGCGCATCACGATGTCCCAGTCGGCGCCGTCGGACACCGATTCGTCGACCGTTTTCCAGACAATGTACATAGTCCCGCCCTGCACGGCCGCGTTGGGGCGGTTGTCGTCCCCGTCGTCGGAGGGCGGGCTCACCGGGAGGTAAGGCCCGGGCCCGTCCACGCGCCGCATCAGGATGTCCTGGTCGCCCAGGCCCTTGTAGGTGGCGCCCTCGCCGTCCACGGTGCGCCAGAGCGCGTAGAGCTCCTCGTTGCCCGTCGCCGGGTTCCCGTAGACGACCAGCTTCGGGAAGATGTCCTTGAAGCCCCGGACCGGGATGGTGTAGAATGCCCGGGGGACGCCCCAGCCGGAGCCGTCGTTGGCGCTGATGTAGACCTGGGAGTTGCCCTCCAGCGCGTCGTTGGCCTCCCAGGTCAGGTAGAGGTTGTCCTTGAACACCGCGAACGAGGGCCAGTCGCACTGGGTGGTGTTCGACTGGACGGACACGACCTCCTCGGCGCCGAACTGGCCGTCGTAGTTCCGCACGACTATCTCGGAGCGGGCGCCCACCATGCGGTTGTAGGCGACGAAGAGCTGGTCGCGGAAGACCGCGGCGCCGGGGTGCAGGCAGTTGTAGTCGGTGCCCGCCGGCGGCGGGTCGTTGACGAAGACGACCTCGCTCCAGGCGGTCCCGTCGAAGCTCCTCATCAGGATGTCCAGAAGCGTCGTGTTGCGGGGGGCGGGCTTCTGGGTGTGGTCCTCGGACTGGAAGACGACGTGGGCCTTCCCGCGGTACTCCACCATCTTCGGGTAGTCGTTGAAGTGGCCGAAGTGGTCCTCCGTGCGGCTGGTGTCCGTGAGGTTGTATATCGGCCCCCAGGTCACGTTCTGCCGGGGCCCGGACTCCTCGTAGGTGCGGAAGTAGATGGCCCCGCGGGTGCCGTTGCCGTCGGGCCGGGCGTCCTTGCCCTGCCAGCATATGAAGAGCTTTCCCTCCATCTCGATCGCGGTGGTCTCGCTGGGCTCGACGCCCAGCCAGTCGGTGGTGACCACCTTGTAGGCCGATGTCCGCTCGTGGGCGGGGTCCCTCCCCCGGCTCTCCAGTCCCAGGGGGACCGGCCAGGCGAACGCCACCGAGGCCACCGTCGATACCAATACCAGGCAGGCTGCCACCGCGCGCATCATTAACATGCGTCCCCTCCTCACCATCATACGTTTACGGATTAAAAAGTGAATGGAGCATCCATCTAATCGTTATAAATGCATTGTTGTACGGTTTTTGGCGGTCCCGCGTTCCGGCCGGCGCGCAGAAGGTATTAATCCGGTCCGGCCCATACCACCGGTGCCTGGAGGACCGTCCCATGGCCGGGAAGGCGCACGTGACGCTGGAGAGGGACAACTGCATAAGCTGCGGTAACTGCTGGAGCACCTGCCCGGACTTCTTCGAGGAGAGCCCGGAGGACGGCCGGAGCCAGGTGGCGATGAAGCACCGCTCGGGAGAAGGCCTCTCCGAGGGCGACGCCCCGGAGGACCAGGACGAGTGCGTCCGCTCCGCCGCCGAGGGTTGCCCGGCGGAGGTCATTCATATCGGGTGATGTCGGAAGGCGCAGGGCGCAGGGCGCAAGGCGCGAGGGACGAAAGCGCAAGGACGGGATCCCCCAAATTTCCACCCTTGACCCTTGCGCCTTCACCCTTGCGCCCCCGGACGACCTTCGGTCGTCCTCGCCTAGGCGAGCTTCGCTCGCCTGCGGTCAGGCCTTGCGCCCTGCGCCCTGCGCCCTGCGCCTTTTCTTCGCGTCATCATATACGACCCCGCCAGCCCCACCAGCGCCAGGCCGCCCGCCCCGAGGGCGAGCGGCAGGCCCCCTGTCAGGCGGATGGACAGGACCACGATGAGCCCGCCCAGGACGCGGCCTATGCTCGTGACTAGCTCCCTGACCGTCATGGCGGTGGCCGGGTCCGGGGAGCGCTCGCCGACCACGGTGAAGGTGAACGGGAAGAGGATGTAGGTCGAGAAGTAGACCATGCCCATGGAGAGGGTCCACGCAGCAGGATCCGCCCTGAACAGGGCCGCGGCGAGGGAGAAGGCGCCCCCGGACAGGGCCGCCCCCACGACCAGCGGCCCGCGGGATTTTTGGCGGTCGGACCACCTGCCCGCGACCAGTGAAGCGACGCCCCCGAGCAGGCCCAGCATCGTGTAGAAGGCGCCGTAGCCCTCCGACGAGGCGTTGCGGAGGATGAGGCCCAGAGGGACCCCCAGCCAGAACACCCCCTGCCAGAGGCCCTCGCAGGCCAGGAGCGGCAGCAGCCGGCGGCAGCAGGGGAGCGTCGCGCGCAGGTCCACCACCATGATCCCCGCCGGAGGGAGGCGAAAGGAGAACGCCAGCCCTCCGGCAAGCACCGCGATGGAGACGAGGATGACCGGCCGGAAGCCCCAGAGCGCTATGACGGTACCGGAGAGCACCGGCAGCACCGCCCCCAGCACCGCAAAGAGCGAGAACAGGGCCGCCGAGGCCTGGGCCCGGTTGGCGTCCGAGGTGAGCTCCAAATACCGCGTGTTGTAGGGTATCCAGAAGAGCGTCACGAACGCCCCCAGCAGTATCCCGGCAATGTAGAACTGGCCCGCCCAGGCCACATGCAGCACCAGGGCGAAGGCGGCAATCCTGAGCACCAGGCCCCATCTCATCGCTTTCAGGATGTCCAGCCGGCGCGCAAGGGGGATGAACAGGATACAGGAGCCGAACTCCGCCAGGAAGTAGAGGGCGATGCCGTTGTAGTCCAGGCCCGAACGGGCGGCGTAGAGGAACAGGAAGTTCCAGCCGAACTGCTCGGCGAACGAGTTGGCCACCTGGAAGAGGAACATCCCCCTAAGCCCCTCGCGCCAGCCCGGCCGGGCCGTCCCGCCGCCGGCCTTGCCGATCCCTCCTTCCACGCGCGGCAGAAGGCCCGCTGCGCTAATATCGTTTGGCCTTCGCAACCGTCCGGTCCCCCTACAGACCACCGTCCGCCGCTGCCCTCTGCCCTCTGCCCTCTCTCCCATCCTTGCACCCTGCACCCTGCACCCTGCACCCTGCACCCTGCACCCTGCACCCTGCAATCCGCTCGCTCCCGCCCCCCGCTCCCCCGTCAAAAGGTATTAGTAAAATGAGCGCCTTTTGCCATAAATGCATGTCACGCGCCGGGCGTTTCCTCGCATGGTGCCCGCTGCTCCTCGCGTGCCTGGCGGCCCTCGCCGGGCCCGCCACGGCCGCCGGCGCCGCCGGCGTCGAGGTGCTCGAGGTCGACAGCTACGCCCGGACGGTGGAGCCCGGGGAGACCGCCACCTACAACTGGACGGTCTACCGGTCAGACGGCGCGCCGGTGAACTACACCGTCTTCATCAACGTATCGGGCGCGCGTGAAGGCTGGACCGCCTCCGCCTCGCCGGGATCCATACCATCCCTGGAGCCGGTCTCCGCCTGGAGCGTCACCGTGACGGTCACTGCGCCCTCCGACCCCGGCCTGAAGCGGCTGAACCTGACCGTTACCTTCACGGTTATGCAGGATGGCGCGGTGGTGCTCTACGAGCAGCGGTTCGCCGTCACCTCGGTCCACGTCGAGCCCCCGGCGACCGAAAAGAAGGCCTTGGGCATCTGGGCCAACCCCCTGCCCGCGCCCCTCGACGGGGACGTCGGCGTGTTCCTTCTGGACATCCTCGGTTGGGTGGCCATCTCCGCCTGCGTCCTGGTCTTCCTGGACCCGGTGGTCAAGTCGTTCACGAGGAGGACCAAGACCGAGGTCGACGACATCGTCCTCAAGATAGTGAGGACGCCGGTGCTGCTCATGCTCTTCACGTACGGCGCCGTCTCGTCGCTCAAGGACCTCGACCGCTACCTCCCTTACGTCGTGATAGACTGGGCCAACCGCATCTGGGGCATAGTGTTCTGGCTGGCGGTGCTCTACGTCGCCTACAAGCTCTTCAAGGACCTCCTGGTCTACTACGGCAGGAAGATAGCGGCCAAGACCGAGTCCAAGCTCGACGACGTGCTCGTGCCAATCGTGGAGAAGGTGGGGGTCATAGTCATAGCCATCGCCGCCGGGCTTTACGTGCTGGGCTACGTCGGCGTCGACCTCACGGTGTTCGTGGCCGGCGGCGTGGTCATCAGCATGGTCATAGCGTTCGCGGCCCAGGAGACCATCTCCAACTTCTTCTCCGGGATATTCCTCACCACGGACCGGCCGTTCGTGGAGAAGGACATCATCATCTTGCCCGACGACGACTGGTACGAGGTGCGCAAGATAGGCATCCGGTCGACCCGGCTCTTCCGGTTCAAGGACGCCTCCCTGGTCACCATACCCAACAACAAGCTCGCCAACGAGAAGATAGCCAATTTCACGGGCGTCGCGGACCAGGGGCGCGTCACGATGACGGTGGGCGTGGCCTACGGCAGCGACGTGGAGAAGGTCCGCTCGGTGATACGCGGCGTGATAGAGAAAAGCGACCTCATCATCAACGACAAACCCGACCTCAGGCCCATCGTCCGCTTCGACAAGATGAAGGATTCGAGCCTCGAGTTCTTCATCCTCGTCTGGGTCCAAGACCGCGACAAGCGGTTCGACGTCGTCGACTACCTCAACACCAGCATCTACAACCGGTTCAACGAGGAGGGAATAGAGATACCGTTCCCGCAGAGGGTGGTGCACCTGAGGCAGGCATCCGGGGCCGATCCACCGGCGAGGACGGCGAAGGATCCGCCCGGCGGGGCGGCGGAAGGGAAGGACAGCGCGTAAGTGCACGGAGTGATGGAGATGGCCGACGGGGGAAAGCCGGGGTACAGGAAGATAGACGAGGTGCGCGTGGGGGACATATTCCAGGTGGTCTGCGGGAAGGCCGTGACGGTCAGGGCGGACCAGAGCCTCCATGACGCCGTCAGGGTGCTCCTCGAGCGGCCGGAGCCCAACTCCCGGAAGCTATATGTCGTGGACGGGCAGGGCCGCCTTGCCGGCATCGTGACGCTGGAGACAATAATGCGTCACATAGGCTACTACTACAGCGTCCGGAAGCCGGGCGTGATGTCGTTCTTCCAGTTCCTGCGAGAGATTCTGAAGGGGAGCGCGGGAGAGATAATGCAAAAGGAGCCCGCGAGGGTGACCAAGGAGGACCGCGTCCTGGACGCGCTCAAGCTCATGGTCGAGCACCACGTCAACGACCTCCCCGTGGTGGACGAAGGCGGCGCCGTGGTGGGCGAGCTCAACGGCCTCGAGGTGCTGAGAAGGGCCGCCGCAAAGTGAGGGGGCGACCGGCGTGGAGACCGCCCGGACGGTGCTCAACGAGCTCAGGTGGCGGAACGACCGCGATTTTTCAAAGGTCTTGGTCGAGTACGTCCACTGGGGGGCGCCCGGGGACCTCACAACCGTCGCCGGACCCGAGATCCTGGCGCTGGAGCCCTGGATGATAGTCATCCGCCGCGAGGGCGAGGTCTGCCACCCGGTCCCCAACGTGGCCGCCATACCGTACCACCGCATCCTGCGAATCCTGTACGGCGGCCAGGCCGTCTTCGACCGCTTGGGCCGGCTCCCGGGGAAAACTTCATAGCGCGAAGGACCGATTGCCGTACGATGCGCACCACGGTCATCGGGAGCTACCCGCTCCGCTACGAGGAGCTCGGCGGGCGGGCCATCGAGCGCGCCGTCGAGGAGCAGATATCCGCCGGGGTCGACTTGGTCTCGGACGGCCAGACGCGCGCGGACATGGTCTCCGTCTACGCCGGGGTGCTGGAGGGCGTCGAGCTGCGCCCCGTGCCGGGCTCTTCCGAAAGAAAGCTCCACATCGTCGGAAAGGTCGCCTTGAAGGACCCGTCCATATTTGTCGACGACCATCTCCTGGCCGAAAAGACCGCCTCCGGGCGGGCCGAGGTCAAGGCCGTGCTCACCGGGCCGGCGACGCTGGCGTTCTCATCCGTGCTGGACACCAGGGGATATTCAGGCTACCGGGACCCGGCCCTCTTCGCGGACCTATCCGGCGCCCTGCTGGGCATCGCCCGGGAGCTTCAGAAGGCCGGGGCCCGCCACTTCCAGATCGACGAGCCGTTCTTCTCCGTCGGGGTGCCCATGGAGCTCGCGCAGGAGGCCGTGGAGAGCATCGCCACGGGGCTCCAGGGCGAGGTCGCCCTGCACGTCTGCGGCGACGTCTCGAAGGTCTTCGACTCCCTGCTCGGGTTCAGGGGCGTGCGGGTCCTCTCCCACGGGTTCGCCGGGACGCCCGCCAACCTGGCGCTGGTATCCCGGGGAAAGCTGGAGAGGGCCGGCAAGGTGCTCGGCTTCGGCTGCGTCGACAGCGCCTCGGAGGCCGTGGAGGACCAGGGGACCGTCATCGGCCTGCTCCAGCTCGGGATGAGGCTTGCCGGGAAGACCGGCCTGGTCGTCCACCCCGACTGCGGCCTGCGCGCCCTCCCCCGCGACGTGGCCCGCGCCAAGCTCGAGGTCATGTGCCGGGCGGCGCGATCGGTTTGAATTTGGGGGCCGGGGGCCGGGGGCCGGGAACGACGCGTCGTCACCCGGCCCCCGTCACCCGGCCCCCGTCACCCGGCACCCGTCACCCGGCACCCGGCCCCCGTCACCCGGCACCCGGCCCCCGTCACCCGTCACCCGGCCCCCGTCACCCGGCACCCGGGTTTCCATGATTGCAAAAGATATATTATCCAATTGGCATATACTTAAATCACTTCCCTTCCCTGGGTGCGGGCGATGTCGGACGAGGCTTTGGGGGTGGACGTCCACGACGTGATAGGGCTGGGACTGCCCCCGCTGCCACTCCTGGTCAAGGACGTGACCATAGAGACCACGATCTCCTCGGACGGTTCGACGATAACCTACACCGTGAAGATCGAGAACAACTCCGGAGAGCCTCTGGGGAAGCTCCGGGTGGCGCCCTCCGTCCCGCCCAACATGTTCTCGCTCGACGAGGAGTTCAAGACGCTGCCGCCCATCGACACCGGGAAGTCCGCAAGCACCACGTTCATACTAAGGCCGCTCGACGACGCCTGGCACCTCGGAGTGGAGGGGCGGGCCCTGGCCGGCCGCGACGTAACGGTGAAGACCATACTGCGCTGCTCCGGTGGAAAGGCGGCCTTCTTCCTGGAGGTCCAGAACAACCGCAACTACTCGGTCCGCAAGCTCAAGGTGCGGCCCGTGCTGCCCGCCGAATACATCGCCACGGTCGGGTCGGAGGAGATAGAGGCCCTCGGGCCCAACGAGAAGCGGACCATCCAGTTCCCGGTCATAACGAAGGACGAGTGGGAGCTCATCCAGCTTCACGAGCAGGGGATGGCCCGGCCGTTCTACTTTGCGCCCGAGAGGCCCCGGCGCAAGCGCCGCGGCTACCCGCGCTCCCACACGGCCGAGGAGATGGCCGAACTGCGGAAGACACTGATGCTCGCCGAGTCCGACGAGGAGATGCTGGAGCACATCGGCAAGGACCCGGTCGAGGAAGAGGCCATCGAGGACAACCTGGTCATCGACATCGAGGAGTTCGTCGAGGAGGACCCGCTCGAGGAGGAGCTGGAATCCTACGTCGAGCCGGTCGAGGAGGAGCCGCCGGTGGAGGAGGACTTCTTCCTGACCGGCGTCACCGTGGAGGTGGTCTCGGAGGAGGACGCCTTCGAGGACGAGCCGGACCTGAGCTACGAGCTCCCCATGGAGGAGGTCTCGGAGTTCCCGCCCTGGGAGGACGACGTGGACCACGAGGCCATCCGCGCCGTCAAGCCGCTGGGGCCGGCCGGCGCCAAGGCCGAGGAGATAGAGACCGAGCCCCTCGAGATGGACCTCTAGCGACCCCCTGCGAATGCTTTTAATCATAGTACCGCCATTTCCGGCCCCGGAGGGACGCAGTTGGACTTCACCGGCCGCGACCTGGTGTCCATCCGGGACCTGTCCAAGGACGATATCCTGTTCATCCTCGACCTTGCGGCCAAGGCGATGCCGGTCGCGAGGGGCGACCGGAGGAGCCGGGCGCTGGACGGGCGGATCCTCGCCACGCTGTTCTTCGAGCCCAGCACGCGCACCCGGCTGTCGTTCGAGACGGCGATGCAGCGGCTCGGCGGCTCCGTCATCGGCTTCTCGGACGCCTCGGGGACCTCCGTCACCAAAGGGGAGACGCTGGCCGACACGGTCCGGATGGCCGAGTCCTACGCGGACGCCATAGTGCTCAGGCACCCCTACGAGGGCGCCGCCAAGCTCGCCGCCGACTTCTCCTCGAAGCCGGTCATCAACGCGGGGGACGGCGCCGGCCAGCACCCGACCCAGACGCTCTTGGACCTCTTCACGATAAGGATGGAGAAGGGCGAGATCGCCGAAAACAACATCGTGCTGGTGGGCGACCTGAAGTACGGCCGCACCGTCCACTCCCTCTCGTACGCCCTGTCGCTCTTCGGGGCGAGCATAACGCTCGTGGCCCCGCCCACGCTCCAGATGCCCCCCGAGGTCCTGTCGCACCTGCGGGAGACCGGCGGGCGCTTCAACCAGGCCGAGAGCCTGGAGAGCGTCATCCCGGGCGCCGACGTGCTGTACGTCACCCGAATCCAGAAGGAGCGGTTCCCCGACCCGGAGGAGTACCGCAAGGTGGAGGGCGCCTTCCGGGTGGACAACGCCCTGCTGGCGAATGCAAAGCGCAGCCTCATCGTGATGCACCCGCTGCCCCGCGTCACCGAGATAGCGCCCGAGGTGGACTCGGGGCCCCACTGCCGCTACTTCAACCAGGCCTTCTACGGCGTGCCGGTCAGGATGGCCCTGCTTTCGCTCATCCTGGGCAAGGGGGAGATATAGATGCGCGACGTGAAGGTCACGCCCATAAAGAACGGCACCGTGATAGACCACATCACCCCCGGCATGGCGCTCCACGTGCTCAAGATAATCGGCATCCCGGACACCGGCGTGCAGTCCACCGTCAGCGTGCTCATGCGGGTCCCCAGCCACAAGGAGAAGTGGAAGGACATCGTCAAGGTGGAGGACCGGGAGCTCGACAAGTCCCAGGTCGACAAGATAGCGCTCATAGCGCCCAACGCCACCATCAACATCATCCGCAACTTCAACGTGGTCGAGAAGCACCATGTCGAGGCGCCCGACGAGGTGGTGGGTCTGGTGCGTTGCGAGAACCCCAGCTGCATCACCAACAAGCCCCGGGAGCCCGTCCGGAGCCGCTTCACGGTGGCCTGCCGCGACCCGCTGCAGCTTCGGTGCGGCTACTGCGAACGGATAACGACGGACGTGGCCAAGCACCTTTTTTGACGGGCCCTGGGTACTAGTGCCCGTGGAGATATCGGACGGCATCGATTCAATAACCCATACATTGATGCTCATCGCCCTGCCCGGCAATTTTGCCCCCGTCATCACGAGCACGCCCGTCACGAATGCGACGGTCAGGATATCCGCAAGCGACGGCCGGGGTGGTGTTGCATTCCAGGAGTTCACCGTCACCGTTCTCGATCGAATCAAGGCCTTAGTGCAGATCGTGGTTCCCTTGGAGGGCCAGATGGACACGACCAAGCTCAAGAACGGCAGGCACATCCTCCAAGCCCGGGCCCACGACGGGATGGACTATTCCGACATCGAGAACAGGACGATCACGGTGGATAACCAGAGCTCAACGCCCGAGGGGTTCATACCCGGTTCCAGCGGGACGACGGGGCTGGCTGCTGCAATCATCGGGCTGATGCTCCTGGCACGGAAACGGAAAATTCGGAAATGACGGCCCTTTCCGGCCGGCGAGAGACAACCATTAAATATTAGGATTGCAATCCTAATCATCATGGTCCGGTTTATTGACAGGGAGGCGGAGACCGCCTTCCTCGAGGAGAGATACCGGAGCGGCGGCTTCGAGCTCGTGGTGCTCTACGGCCGCCGCCGCGTTGGCAAGACCGAGATTCTGAAAAGGTTCGTCCGGGGCAAGCCCCACCTTTATTACCTGGCCGACAAGAGGGGGACGGCCCGCAACGCCCTGCGCCTGCGCAAGGAGATGGCCGGGGCCCTCGGGGAGCCCGAGATCGCCGCAACCGAGCTCGACGAGCTGTTCAGGTGGTATTCGGGCAAGGCCGGGCCGCGGCCGCTGATCGTGATAGACGAGTTCCCTTACCTTGTGGAGAAGGACGACTCGATACCATCGGTGTTCCAGCTCCTTGCCGACGGCGTCCTGAGCGAGAGGAAAGCCATGCTCGTCCTTTGCGGCTCCTCCCTGGGGATGATGGAAAAGGCCGCGCTGGGCGCCAAAAGCCCGCTCTACGGCCGCAGGACCGGCCACTGGAAGGTGCTGGCGCTCCCGTTTTGGGAGGCCCGGCGCTTCATTCCCGGTGCGCCGGCCGAAAGATGCATTGGGTTCTACAGCGTCCTGGGAGGCGTGCCCCATTACCTTGAGAAGTTCTCGTCCGACCGGGACACCATCGACAACATCGACAGGGAGGTCCTGTCCCGGTCAGGCCGCCTCTACGAGGAGATAGATTTCCTGCTCATGGAGGAGCTCCGGGAGCCCGACGCGTACAAGGCGATTCTGGAGGCCATCGCCTCCGGCAGGGGCAAGGCCATCGAGATAGCCCAGCTCTCGCGGATACCCGCCCAGGACATCGACAAGTACCTGAAGGTGCTGACGCGGCTGGGAATCGTCGGGAGGGACCGGCCGGTCACCGAGGGGCCGAAGAGCAAGCGCTCCCGCTATTTCATCGCGGACCCGTTGTTCAGGCTCTGGTTCACGTTCTGCGAGCCGCGCAAGTCCGAGCTGGAGCTGGGTGAGACGGCCTCCTGCCGGGAGCTGATGGAAAGGCAGCTCCCTGCCTTCGTGGGAAAGGCCTTCGAACCGCTCTGCAGGGAGCACCTCGCATCGCGTTTTCCAGGGAGATGGCCCCGGCTCGGCCGGTGGTGGGGCGCGAAGAGGGAGAACGGCAAACGGGTCGAGGTGGAAATCGACATCGTCGGATTGAACGACCGGACCGGCGAGTCCCTCTTCGGGGAGTGCAAGTGGAGCGAGGGTGTCGACGGGACAGCGCTCCTTGCCGGGTTGAAGAAGAAGGCGGCCTGCGTCGAGTGGCGCCGGGGGGCCAGGACCGAGACCTTCGCCCTCTTCGCCAGGTCCTTCAAGCGCAGGCCGACCCCCGCCGGGGCCATCCTGTTCGACCTGGGGGACATCGCAGCGGGGAGGTGACCGCGCAGCCCCTATGGCGATATCACGCTCCCCCTGAACCTCTTCCCCTCGATTGCCGAATCCAGGCTCCTCAGGTCCCGCCCGTCGAGCACATAGGTGACTATCCTAGATCTCGCGACGAGCTTGGCCCCCAGCGGGTCGATGACGCCCTTGGAGCCGGCCTCGTGGGGCATCGAGCCGACGATTTCCACGAGCTTTTCCGGCGTCAGGCGCTCCAGCAGTCTGGCGTCCGGGTCCTTCTTCGGGTCCGCGGTGTAGACGCCCGGCACGTTCGTGGTGATGACTATCCGGTCGGCATGGAGCCTCTCGCCCATGAAGACCGTCACCGCGTCCGTGGTGTGGCCCGGGTGCGTACCGCCCATCACGACGATGGGGAAGCGGTGGGAGGCGTTGACGGCCTCGTCGAGGTCGTCGGCCACCCTGGGGTAGGCCATCCCGCGGACGGCCGACAGGAGCACGCTGGCGTTCATCCGCGTTGCCCGGATGCCCACCTCGTCCAGGAAGCTCTCGTCGGCGCCGAAGAGGCGGCAAAGCTCGATGTAGCGGCGCGCCGGGGTCCCGCCCCCGACCACCAGCACGAGCCGGTGCTTCTTGGCCTTCCTGAGGAGCAGGGCGGCGAGGTCGCGTATGAACGCCGGATCAGCGTCGTGGGGCGACATTATCGAGCCGCCGATGGATATCGAGACCACTGCCATGGATGGCGTATCGGGATGGGGGATATAAATAAAAGCCGGGAATGGCAGCGGGCAGCAAGGCAGCAAGGCAGCAAGGCAGCAAGGCAGCAAGGGAGCACAGGGGAGACGGGTGTCCGGGAGCGACCGTCGTCCCTTGCTGCCTTGCTGCCTTGCTGCCTTGCTGCCTTGCTTCCTTGCTCCCTTGATGGCATGCTGAAAGCCGGCCGCCTCCATAAGGGGTATGGAGGCACATGCCATGGAAATGATAGGGTTGGACATACACAAGAAGAATTGTTGGGCAACGGTTTTGGATGAAAGCGGGAAT